>CAZHRW010000190.1:0-8205 GCA_964535025.1 uncultured Planctomycetales bacterium | reverse complement strand
GGGGGGGGGGGGGGGGGGGGGGGCCGGGGGGGCCCCCCGGCGCGGGCGCGGCGAGCCGGAGGGGGCGGAGGATCGGGCACGCCGGACGGGCCGGTCCGTTGGATCAGCCGGTCCGTTGGATCAGCCGGATCGAACGGATCACCCGGATCGGACGGATCAGCCGGTTCCAATGGATCAGGCGTGTCCCGCCGACGGCGGGAACGGGGCGGGAGGTTAGCGTGGGGAGCGTCGGCTGGGCGGGGGCCGATGTGGGCGTGGCATCTTGACGCGTCGGCGGGGCGCGGCGATGATACGTGCGATCGGCGGGGGGGTCGCGGGAGAGGATCGATGAAACGGGTGACACTGATCGTGATCGTCGCGGCCGCGATGGGTCTGGCGGCGGGGTGCGGGTCGGGCCTGATGCGGCCGCGCCGCGATCGGGGCGTCGAGGCGTGCCGGCTCGAGTTGACGGTCGACGACTGGGACGGGCGGCCGCTGCGGGGACGGTGGGAGGCGCCGCGGACGCTGCTGGAGCAGCTCGAAGACGGCGACGACGACCGCCGGATGCAGGTTCGCGTGCAAACGGGCCCGGGTACGTTGCGGGTCTTCTCGGCCGCACCGATGGCGGCGTGGGGGGCGAGCGACGCGGGCTTCGGCCTGACGGCGGCGACGGGGACGGCGACGTTCCTCGTGGCCGAGCACGCCGGCGCCGCGGTGCGGGGCGAGTTCACGCTCGACGCGGCCGGCCTGGCCGGGCGCTACGCGGGAATCGCCGGCGCCCCCGACGGCCGCACGCTGCTGGTGCTGACGCTGCGGGGCGTCGACGAGGCGTACCTCGAGATGCTCGCCGACCCCGACGCGACGCTTAACTGGGGACACGTCGAGCGGCTGCACAGGCACCAGGTGACGGGCGATTATGTCCGAGCGATCCGCCGGGCCCGCACGACGCCGCCGGCGACGACGCAACCCGCCGAGGCGTCGCCGCTGCCGCGGCGGGGGCCGCTGCCGGAGTTCACCGTCGACGACATCGTCCACCTGGCCGGCCGCGGCGTCACCGCCGAGTACGTCCAGGCGCTGCAGGCGGGGGGCTATCGCTTCGGCGCCGAGGCTCTCGGCGAGCTGCGGTTTCGGGGCGTCTCGGCCGACTGGGCCGTCGCCTGGCGGGAGGCGGGGTTCGACCTGTCGGCCGACGAGTTGTGTTACCTGCGGTTTCGCGGCGTCGACGCGGCCTACGGCAAGGCCATGCGGGAGGCCGCTCTGGCGGCGACCCCGGCGCAATTGCAGTACCTCAGGTTTCGCGGCATCACGCCCGCGTTCGCCCGCGGGTTCCACGCCATCGGCTACACGCTGACGCCGGAGCAGCTGCAGTACCTGAGATTCCGCGGCGTGACGCCCGACGACGCCGCGGCGATGAACGATCCGGACCACGAGCTGCTCACGCCCAAACAGTTGGCCGAGTTGAAGTTCCGCGGCGTCGACCCCGCCCTCGTCCGCGCCCTGCGCGGGCAGGGCTCGAGCCGGGCGGCCGAATGAACGGAATGGACCTCGGGCCACACCCCCGGACACGTGGAACCCCCGGGAGAAAACGTATGACCAGGAATCAATGTCCCCATTTCGGCAAGCCCGCCATCGGCGCGATGCGAAAGCTCTGCCTGGGTCCGGTCAAGCATCGCGGGCCCTGGCGACCCCGCCGCCGGCCGGGGGGAGCGGGGTCCGGTTTTCCGATGGCGTCCGGGGCGGCCATGAGTTAGCATAAGAGATGGACGCTAGGGGCGCCCTGGGTTGGGCTGAGATCCCGCACAGGCGGGTGACCCTTGGAACCTGATCAGCGACCCGGACGGGAAGCTGCGGAGGAAAGCGGACCTGCCGAGGGTGCACGCGGCCGCTTCTGCGGCCGTTTGTGTTGATGGTGGAACGACTTATGCGCGTGGACGTGGTGGCCGAATCGCAGGTGGACCCGCCGACCGATGCGGCGATCCGCCGTCTGCAGCGGCGGGCCTTCCCGGCGACCGAGCCGTTCCGTCACGGGCGCTACTGGATCCACCGCCCCCGGCCGGACGATCTTTATGTCCTTGCCTGGCAAGAGGATCGGCTCGTCGGCCAAACGGTGCTCTACCGGGCGTCGGCCCGGCAGGGGTCCCTGGCGTGCCTGGGCAACGTCTGCAGCGATCCGGACGTTCGCGGCAGCGGTGTCGCCTCGGCGTGTGTTCGCCGTGCGCGGCAGGAAGCTGAGCGTCTCGGTGCGGACTGGATGCTGCTGTTCTGTGGGCCCGGGACCGCTAAGTTCTACGAAAGACTGGGCTTCCGGGCGATCGACAGCGACGTGCGCTTCGCCCGCCCGGACGGAACGACCCGCGGTCATCCCCCGGGCGACATGGGCATGGCGCTTTCGGTCGGCGAGCGGCCCTGGCCGGCGGGACGGATCGAGTTGGACATCGATGTTTTTTGAGCGATCGGCGCGTGAAACTGTCGCATCCCATTGCGATCAAGTCGGTTGCGCTGCTTGGCGCGGCGGTGATCACCGCGTGGATGCGGACGTTGGACTACCGCTTCGCCCTGGATGCCCCATCGGCCCACCCCGAGGCCCTCGGCGAGCGGGGGCTGTACCTGTTCTGGCACGAGACGTTGCTGCTGCCGGCGTATGCCCAGGTGCGGGAAGGGTTTGCGGTTCTGGTCAGCACGCACCGCGACGGCGAGCTGATCGCCCAGACCATTCGCCTGCTGGGCGGGCGGGCGATCCGCGGCTCGTCGACCCGGGGCGGTGTCGCCGCGGTGAAGGCGATGCTCCGCGACCGCCGCTCACGTCACCTGGCGATCACGCCCGACGGGCCCCGCGGGCCGCGACGGGTGGTCCAGGACGGGGCGATCTACCTGGCCAGTCGTGGACAACTGCCTGTGATTCCGGTAGGTTACGCCGTCAGCACCGCCTGGCGGGCGCCGAGCTGGGATCGGATGATCCTCCCGCGGCCCGGCGCGGCGGTCCGGGCGGTCGCCGGCGCGCCGATTCGTGTGCCGCCGGCGGCGGGTCGGGAGGAGTTGGAGATGTATCGTACTCGTGTTCAAGAGGTTATGGACGACGTCCAGGCCCGCGCCGAGGCTCTCGCCGCCCGCAGGGCCGTCGGGCCGTCGCTGCTGACGCTCCGCCAGGTGCGCCGCGGCGGACCGGACGGGCCATGATGCGGGCGGCCCGCAGCCGGTCGTGGCGCGGGCGCCGCCGTGGAGAGGACAAGCGATGACGCAGTATACCGAGGCACGCAAGGGCACGATCACCGCCGCGATGGAGCGGGTGGCCGCGCGTGAGAATCTGTCGGCGGCCCTCATCCGCGACGAGGTCGCCGCCGGACGGCTGGTGATCCCGGCCAATCGGCTGCACCTGGCCGGCTGCGCCGCCACCGGGATGGCGCTGGACCCCTGCGGGATCGGCCGCGTGGCGACCACGAAGATCAACGCGAACATCGGCGCGTCGCCGCTGGCGTCGGACCTGGCCGGCGAGGTCCACAAGCTGTGCTGGGCGGTCCGCTGGGGCGCCGACGCGGTGATGGACCTGTCGACCGGCGGGGACCTGGCGGCGACGCGCCAGGCCATCGTCGACGCGGCGAGCGTCCCGATCGGCACGGTGCCGATGTACGCGATGATCGCCCGCCCGGACGGGTCGGTCCGGCCGGTCGAGGAGCTGACCTACGACGACATGCTCGCCGAGATCGAGCGCCAGGCCCGCCAGGGCGTGGATTTCATGACGATCCACGCCGGGATCCTCCGCGAGCACCTCGACGCCGTCGCCGGCCGCACGCTGGGCATCGTCTCGCGGGGCGGCAGCCTGCTGGCGGCGTGGATGGTCCACCACGGCCGGCAGAACCCGCTGTACGAGCTGTTCGACGAGATCTCGGCGATCCTCGCCGAATATGATGTCACCTATTCCCTGGGCGACGGCCTGCGGCCGGGCTGCCTGGCCGACGCGTCCGACGAGGCCCAGTTCGCCGAGCTGGACGTCCTGGCCGAGCTGGTCGGCCGCGCCCGCGACGCGGGTGTGCAGGTGATGGTCGAGGGGCCCGGCCACGTGCCGTTCGACCAGATCGAGATGAACATGAAACGCCAGGAAACGAGCTGCGACGGCGCGCCGTTCTACGTGCTCGGCCCGATCGTCACCGACGTGTTCCCCGGCTACGATCACATCACCTCGTGCATCGGCGCCACGGCGGCGGCGTTCCACGGCGCGTCGTTCCTGTGCTACGTGACGCCCGCCGAGCACCTCGGCCTGCCGACGGCCGAGGACGTCAAGGCCGGCTGCATCGCCTACAAGATCGCCGCCCACGCCGCCGACGTCGCCCGCGGGCTGAGCGGCGCGCGGGACTGGGACGACCGCATCAGCCGTGCCCGCGCCGTGTTCGACTGGAACCGCATCTTCGCCGAGGCGTTCGACGGCGAGACGGCCCGCGCCGTGAAGTCGGCCACCACGCCCGCCGACCAGGACTACTGTGCCATGTGCGGCCGCGACTGGTGCGCCGTGCGGATCAGCCGCGGATTGGCCGCCCGCAAGCGGCGGGCGTCGGCGGCGGAGGATGCGGTGGACTCATGACACGACGTGCGGCGCGGGTGGTGATCCTGTTGTTGCTGACGGCCGGGCGGTGCCCGGCCGCCGACGCGTTCCTCGCCGAGCGGATGGCGGCATACCGCGCCGAGGTCCTGGCGCGGGCCGACGCGCCGCCGCCGCCGGCGGGGGCCGCGGCCGACGGTATCGATAGGCTGTCAGACGGCGACGCGCCGCACGTGGCGCCCTGGCGGCGGCGGATCGGGCCGGCCTATCCCGACGACCCGTGGCGCAGCGTCGGCCAGGACCTCGCCGAGCTGCCCGCGACGCTCTGGGACGACACCGTGGCGACCTTCACCGACGCCCGCGTCCTGGTCGCCCTCGCCGTCGCCGGCGCCGCCGGGGCCGCCCTCAACGCCGGCGGCTGCGACGACACCGTCGCCGAGCGGACCGACGGCCACCGGCAGCTGCCCCACGACCTCGACGGCGTCGGCGGGTTCTTCGGCAGCCCGGCGTTTCATTTTCCCATGGCGGCGGGGATGTACGGCGTGGCGCTGGCCGGCGGGGACGACAAGCTCTACGAGACGTCCAAGACGCTGATCAACGCCCTGGCCCTCAACGGCGTTGTCACCGTCGCCCTCAAGGCCGCGGTCCGCAGCGACGTGCCCAACGGGGGCGAGTACGGCTGGCCGAGCGGCCACACCTCCAGCAGTTTCACCGTCGCGACGGTCCTGCACGAGGCGTACGGCCCGTGGGTGGGCGTGCCGCTGTACGCCTTCGCGGCCTTCGTCGGCTACGAGCGGATCGACGCCCGCAACCACGACTTCTCCGACGTCGTCAGCGGCGCCATCCTCGGCACCGCCATCGGCTGGGCCGTCGCCCGCCACCACCAGCCGAAACTGCTGGGCATGGACGTGGTGCCCATGGCCGACCCGGAAAGCGGGGCCGTCGGCGTGATGCTGGTCGGCCGGTGGTAGTTACGGCCTGGGTTTCACGCCCGTCAGCGGATGGGTGGAGACGACGTGCCAGACGGTTTCCTGAACGGCGCGGATCAACTCGGCGTCGGCGGCCGCGTCGAGGCGTTCCCACGGAGCGCTGGTGATCCCCACGGGCGAGCGGCCGGTGAGCGTGGCGTAGAGCGTCAGGGCGGCGACGTAGCCGCCGAGCGTGCCGTCGTCGTCGCCGTTGTGGGGCTGGTCGTTCATGTGGATGCGGTCGGCGTAGAAGTTCGCCACGCCCGCCGCCGCGACGAAGGGGCGGTAGGACGGCGACGACGGGTCCAGCGGCGTGCCGTCCAGTTGGCCGCGACGGGCGGCGCGGTAGTAGTCGACGTTTGACGGCCGTTCGCCCTCAGCCGTCTTGACGGGCGTGTGGCGGGTGAAATAGGCTTCGGCGCCCGGCAGTTCATCGGCGCGGATCTTCTCATCCAACGCGGCCAGGACGTCCCCGACGGGAATCAGGCGGACCGGCTCGGCCAGGTCCGGATGGCGGGCGTTCAGCCCCGTCACCAGCTTCGTGAGGAAGTCGCGACTGGGCACGGTCCAGCGCGGCGTGTTCTGCTTGGGATCGTACGGCGCCCGCCAGAACTCGGCGAACGTGACCCGCTCGTCGCCGTCGGCGTCGAGGTCCGACCGGCGCCACACGATGTCGATCCGCGGCCACGTGCCGTAGAGGTACACCCGTTTGGCGGCGTTGTGGGTCGCGGCGTAGCGGATGAACCCGGACGCGGCCTCCAGGTCGCCCATCTCGATGGCGTTGGCCGCGTCGCGGTCGGTCAGCCAGCAGGCGTGCGGCTGGAGGACCACCGCGTCGAAGGTGTGGCCCTTCAGGGCCGCGTCGTAGTTACCCAGCGGGGCGCTCTCGATGTTGTTGATCCGGAACCGCTGCCCGTTGGCGGTCCTGAAGGCGAGGTGTTCGTAGAGCATCTTGCCCCCGCCGAGCTGCGAGCCGTACGCGTAGTCGCCGCCGGCGGACTCGAACAGCCGATCCACGCGGTCGAGCGACAGCCCCCGCGTGAGGCTGTTGCCGACGTGGTAGACGCGTAGCTTCGGTGCGGCCTCGTCGCCGGCGGCCGCGAGCACGGCCGGCAGGGCGATCAGCAGCACCGGCAGGCAGCGGAGGACCAGGGCCATCGCAAACACCTCCAAAGGGTCGTGGGTTCAAGACGGCACTATTGTAGCGAATCGGCCGCCCCGTTGCCGTCCGTTTTGGCCGGGCGGCCCATACCGTCCGCCCCGGGCCTTTGCTACAATCGTCGCGGCTGACAGAGGAGGCATGCATCATGCGGCAGATCAAAATCATCCTGGGCGTCCTGGGCGTTTTCGCCTTTTTGGCAACGGCGGTCGCGGCCGACCTTCGGACGGCGGCGATCGGCGAGTCGGTCGCCGTCGGCGAGGCCGTCGTGGTGGTGCGCGAGCGGGATGTCGCGCCGGTCGTGCGGAACTGGTGCAGCGAGGCCTTTCAGTTCGACTGCCACGACAACGCGATGCTGCACACGCTCCGCAAGCAGGAGGCCCTCGACGCCGTATTGGCCACCGGTCGCACGGAGTTCGATAAGCAGGTCGCCCTGATGGACTGGACGTATCGCCGGCTGCGCTTCGGCCCGCCCGGCCGCGCCGGCGTGGCCCACAAGCCGCTGGCGATCCTCGAGGCGACCGACGCGGGCGCGTCGTTCAACTGCGCGTACTACGCCGACCTGTGCAGCGCGGCGCTGCGGAGCTGCGGGTTCGTCACGCGGGCCGTCGGCCTCAAGGGCGCCCGCAGCGACGGCAACGGCCACGAGCACGCCATCCTGGAGGTGTGGTCCAACCAGCACGCCAAGTGGGTCGTGCTGGACCCGACGTCCAACCTGTACTTCGTCCGCGACGGCGTCCCGCTGAACGCCTGGGAGGTCCGCCGGGCGTGGTTCGAGAACGAGGGCGCCGGTCTCAAGCTCGTCGTGGACGGCAAGCCCCGCGGTGTGGCCGACCTGCCGATCGATCGCGGCACGCACCGGGGGTTCGGCCGGCTGGAGATCAACGAGCGGTCGCTGGGCAAGTTCGCCATCCTCGCCTACACGCCCGAGCGGCCGGACGGCCGCCCCGATTACGGCAAGATGTTCATCACCCGCGACCGGCACGCCGAGGGGATCGAGTATCACACCCGGCGCAACCCGACCGACCCGGCCGTCGAACCCTACTTCCCCGTCCAGCAGGCCGCCCTGACGTTCACCGTCGCCGGCGACGCCCGCCTGGCCGTCCGCGCCGAGACGCTCACGCCCGACTTCGCTCACTTCCGCCACCGCCTCGACGGCGGGGCCTGGACCGACGGCGTCCCGGCCACCTGGACGCTCCACGCAGGGACCAACACGCTGGAGGTCGCCGCGGTCAACCAGTTCGGCGTTGCCGGACGGGCGTCGAAGGTGGTGTTGGAGCGGAGGGGGAACGGCGAATAGCGAATATCGAACAAGGAATGTTGAATTTTGAAGGCTGACGCCCCAGGGCGCGTCAGCGGCCGTTGGTCGTTAACTTCGACATTCGTTATTCCTTGTTCGATATTCGCTATTCGCCGTCACGGGTGCCCCGCCTGCCAGGTGGCGCACTCGACGGTATTGCGCAGGAGCATCTGGACGGTGACCGGCCCGACGCCGCCGGGCACGGGGGTGATCCAGCCGGCGACGGCCTTGACGGCGTCGAAGTCGACGTCGCCGGTGGTGCGCA
>CAZHRW010000189.1:0-3019 GCA_964535025.1 uncultured Planctomycetales bacterium | reverse complement strand
GCTGCCCGCCCCCCCCCAGCCGCTGGCCCTCGACGATCAGCCGGTCGCCGGGGCGGAGGCCTTCGGCCGTCGGGTCGGTCGGCGGGCGGGCCTGGACGTACTGGCCCTGCAGCAGCGCCCCCCGCAGCGAGACGATACGGCGGCGGGCCCGCTCGCCGTCGCTGATGTAGACCTCGTAGTCGGTCTCCAGCGGGATCACCGCGTCGAGGGGGATCATCAGGACGTCCTCCAGCACCCGCCGCAGCAGGCGGACCCGCACGATCATCCCCGGACGGATGGCGCCATCGTCGTTGGGCACCTTCACCTCGACGCGGAACGTCCGGGTCGCCGGGTCGGCGACGGCGGGGATGAAATGGATCGTGCCGGCGACCTGCCGGTCGTCCAGCGCCTCGACCACCACGTCCACGTCCACCCCGCCCTCGATGTAGCGGATGTCCAGTTCGGGCACGTCGACGAAGACGCGGACGGCGGCGGTGTCGACGATCTCGATCACCGGCTGGCCGACCTGGACGTACTGGCCCAGCTCCACGGGCACATCATTGACGCGGCCGATCGTGTCCGAGTGGTTGGGCGAATCGTGCACCCCCGCCGGCGCGCGGATCACGGCGCGGTCCAGCTCCACCCGGGCCCGCCGCATCACCGCCTTGCGGACGGCCGCCGCCGACCGGGCCTGGTCGAGCTCCATCTCCGTCGCCGCCCCGCCCGCCAGGGCCGATTCCAGACGCTCGACCTCGCGGGCGCTCAGTTCGGCCTCCGCCAGCGCCTGGTCGTACGTCGCCTGCAGCAGGTCCTCGTCGAGATGCACCAGCGGCTGGGCGGCGCGGACCGCATCGCCTTCCAGCACGTCGATCCGCTCCACCCGGCCGCTCGTCTCGGCCGACAACCTCACCGTCGCCCACGGCGCCACCACGCCCTTGAGCGTCAAATGATCTTCCAGGCGGTCGATCGGCTCGACCTCCATCACCGCCACGTTCACCACCGGCGGCTCGACGGCCGGCGGCTCGTCGGCGGCCTCCGGCAGCAGCGACAGGCCCCAGACGGCCAACACGCTGAGGATCAACACGACCAGCGGCTTGGCCGCCCTGCGCACCGCCCGCGGCATACGGGTCCCAAGCTGTCTGTTACGCATCGCTCCCTCCCTCGGCCCGCCGGGCGCCGCCCCGCATGCCGTGGATCAGCAGGTCCACCAACCGCGGCACCTGCCGCACGATCTGCTCACGGTTGTCAACCAACAGGAACGGCGGGTCGAACGCCTGCGAGGCCAGTTGGAACAGCAGGGCCACCTCCTCGGGGTCGTGGTGGCCGGCCAGCTCGCCGGAGGCCTGGCCCTCGGCGACGAGCTCGGCGACGATCCGCCGTCCTTCACCGTACGCCTCGAGCGCGTAGCTCGCCGCCGCCGCGACCACCTCGGCCCACAATTGCGGGGCGTGGGGCGCCTGGTGGCAGAAGTCCCACACGTACAGCGCCGCCGTGAGCATCACCGCCTGCAACCGCTGCTCGACCGAACCCGGCGCTTCGGCGGCCCCGCGCATCGCGTCGAGCACCCGCCGGCACATCCGCCGGCTGACGGCGCCGAAGACCTCGTCCTTGCTCTTGAAGTGCAGGTATACACTGCCCTTGGCAATCCCCGCCGCTTCGGCGATGTCCTCGACCGTCGTACGCTTGTAGCCGTACTGCAGAAACAGCCCCGCCGCCGCGTCCAGGATCCGGTCACGCATCTGGTCGTTGGCCATGGTCGACACAATCCTTTGTCAGCGCAGAGATTACCTCTTTGCCTCCACCCGGTGGTCTCCGCCCGCCGTGCCAGGGGGCCCGGCGCACACAAGGTTGGAATGACTGAATGACCTTTTCGGTCACCACGATCATCCTAGGCTGTCTCCGCACGGCCGTCAAGGCAACAGTGGATAAAATGACCGTTTGGGTCATCGGGTCATCAGCGGGGGAGACAGCGACTCAAGCTCCGCAGCACCATCAACTTAGTATCGAGTGATGGGCCGGGCGACCCGTCCGCCCGGCCCCGCCGGTCGTCATGCTAGCGCCACCGGGCGTCCGCCCCCCTCCACAACGCCGCTGCCGACGACGTGGTGGTGCGGGCCGGTCCGCGGCGGTATGCTGTACGCTTTTAGGAAGGTAACTGCCCTGGACCTCCTGCGGATCATCCTGACCGTCTACGCGGCGGCGTGTCTGGTGTACTGGGTGCGCACGCTGTACGGCGTGGTGCGCATCCGCCGGTCGATCCGCCACCTGTCGCGGGAGACCCTGGCGGCCCCGCCCGTCTGGCCGTCGCTGTCGGTGGTGGTCCCGGCGTGCGACGAGGCCGACCAGCTCGCCGACGCCGCCGCGACCCTGCTGGCCCAGACGTACCCGGACCTGCAGGTGGTGTTCGTCAACGATCGCTCCACCGACGAGACCGGCGCGATCATCGACCGCCTCGCCGCCGGGGATGGGCGGGTCGCGGCGGTGCACATCGAGACGCTGCCGGACGGCTGGCTGGGGAAGGTCCACGCCCTCCAGCGGGGGCTCGAAGCGGCCCGGGGCGAGTACGTGCTGTTCACCGACGCCGACGTCCACTACCACCCGGCCGCGCTGGAGCGGGCCGTCGCCACCATGTGCCGCGACCGGCTCGACCACCTCGCGGCGGTCCCGCGACTGCGGCCGTCGTCGTGGATGACCGACCTGCTGATCGGGCAGTTCATCCGGCAGTTGTTCGCCGTGTTCATCCCGCCGTGGCGGATCCGCGACCCGCGGTCGAAGGCGTTTTTCGGGGTCGGGGCGTTCAACCTCGTCCGCCGCGAGGCCCTCGACGCCACCGAGGGCCTCCCGTGGCTGCGGATGGACACCGGCGACGACATGGCCCTGGCCCTGATGATGAAACGCAGCGGCGGCCGCTGCGACCTCGTGTGGGCCGGCGACCTGCTGCAGCACGGGGGCGAGGGCCGCGCCGACGTTGAACACGCCCATCTTGACGACCTTCCAGAGCGCGTCGAGGGCGTCGGTGAATTCCTCGGCCGCTGCGGCG
>CAZHRW010000188.1:0-2643 GCA_964535025.1 uncultured Planctomycetales bacterium | reverse complement strand
GGGCGGCACCGATACCGCCACCGTCACCATCACCAAGCCCAAGATCACCCTCGACGACCTCGGCGCGCCGACCCTCGACGGGGCCTTCGTGGACGGCTGGCGGGGCTACCACCTCCGCGCCACCGCCGCCGCCGGCGAGAACATCTTCAGCCTGTTCAGCATCGACGAGATCAGCGGCGTCCACCAGATGTGGGCGGCGCCCGACCAGCCGAGCCCCTCGTCCGACGCGTTCGGCCTGGCGCCCGACTGGGTCGACCTGGACACCCACGTCCTGTTCACACTGGCCCAGCAGATCATGAGCTTCGGCCACAGCGAGACCAACGACGGGACCAACCCCATCGGCGGGACCTTCGGCACCGCCGTCGCCGGGATGGGCACCTTCGCCGCCCAGGTGATCGATATCAACCCCGACGCGATCCCCGGCTCGTCCTACGCCTTCCTGCAGGTGGTCGTCCCCGTCGGCGAAGAGATCACCCTCAGCGGCCAGGCCAACCAGGGCGTCTCGCCCAGCACGGAGTTCAGCATCACAATCTGACCGAATCGCCCCCCCCCGGCGCCGACGCGCGCCGGGGGCCTGCGACGTTAATTCCTTGCCCCCCTGTTCCATCCCGCGGCGCAACTGCTTACAATGGACGGCGAAAACCCTGAACCTCCGGCAATGGAAAGCGAGGCTATCATGATCCTTGTCGCGTCCGTCCGCCGTGCCCGCGCCGCCCTGGCGGGCCCGTCCCTGATCTCCCTTCTGCTGGTCCTGGCCCTCGGCCTCACCGTCGGTTGCTCGCAGGCCCAGACACCGCCGTCCGCGGCCGCGCCGGCCGACCTGACGCCCGCGCCGGCCGAGCTGCCCCGCTGCGTGATCGTGATGATCGGCGACGGCATGGGCTTCGAACAGGTCAAGGCCGCCAGCCTCTACGCCTACGGCCGCGAGGGCGCCCTGGCCATGGAGCAGATGCCCCACCAAGCCGAGATGACCACCCACTCGGCCAACAGCCCCGTCACCGACTCGGCCGCCTCCGGCACCGCCCTGGCGACCGGCCGCAAGGCCGCCAACGGCGTGGTCAGCATGGCCACCCCCGGCGACGGGCAGCCGCTGACGACCTCGCTGGAGGTCCACGGCCGCCAGGGCCACATGACCGGCCTGATCAGCACCGCGACCATCACGCACGCCACGCCGGCCACCTTCGGCGCCCACGCGCCCAAGCGGTCGATGTACAACGAGATCGCCGAGTCCTATCTCACCGGCTCGCGGCCTCATCTGCTGTTCGGGGGCATCTCCGGCCCCCGCGAGGGCAAGCCGGTCGGCATGACGGCCGAGCAAGCCGAGGCCGCCGGGTATACGGTCCTGCGCGACCGGCTGGACCTGCTGAACGCCCCGGTCGCCCCGGACGTCTATCTCTCCGGCCAGTTCGGCCGCGGGCACATGCCCTACATGTACGACCTGGCCACCGGCAAGACCCACGACGGCGCCGAGCGGCTGCCCACGCTGTCGGAGATGACCGCCAAGGCCCTGGCGATCCTCAGCACCGATCCGGACGGGCTGTTCCTCATGGTCGAAGGCGCGCGGATCGACCACGCCGGCCACGGCAACCATCTGGAGCGCAACGTCTTTGATACGCTGGAGTTCGACCGCGCCGTCGCGACCGTCCTCCGCTGGGCCGAGGGCCGCGACGATGTGCTGGTCATCGTCACCGCCGACCACGAGTGCGGCGGGCTGAAGGTTGTGGCCGACCGGGGCATCGGGCGGATGCCCGAGGTTACCTGGTCGACCAAGGGCCACACCGGCGTCCCGGTGCCGATCTACGCCCAGGGCCCCGGCGCCGAGGCCGTCACCGGCATGCTCGACAACACCGACGTCTTCCGCCTGGCTGTCGGCCGCCCGCCGGCGAAAACCCAGGCCCCCGACGCCGAGCCGGTCGGCGCCGCGGCGGACTGACCCGACCGCCAGCCGCCGACAGTCGCCCGAACACGCCCCCAGGGGCCGCGCTGTCGGTATGTCCACACCCAAGGCGAGATTACGGGATATAAGCGTTAGGCGCAGACGGAACTATCGTGTATGATACACGTAGGTCTATGTCAAAGGAGGCCGTCGACGCCGGGAGGGGCGGCTCGGCGTCCCGCCGGTAAGTGAGGGTGCGGCAATGAAACGACCGAGGACGGCGGGGACCATACTGGTGTTGGCACTTGCGCTGGCCGCCGCGCCCGCCACAACGCCCGCCCTAGTCATCCACGGCGACACGCAGGCGACGTCCAACCCCCCCGAACACCTCCTCCGGCCCGCCGAGGATCCCGGCTGGGACTACGTCGGGCAAACCGGCGGCGGGACGGCTATCTACCTGGGTAACCGCTATGTCCTGCTTCCGAAGCACTTTACACCCGGTGCATCCGTCAGCTTCCCCGCCGGCTCGTTCGCCCTGGACGCCAGCTTCGCGGCGGTCAACCTGACCAACCCCACGCCCGGCGACGGGGCGCCCGACCTGCGGATCCTCAGGCTCGTCGACGGGCCGGCCCTCGAGCCGCTGCCGATCCGAACGACGTCGCCGACCCGGGGCGGGCCCCCCCGGCGGGGGCCGCCGACCGCGCTGGGCCTGATCGCCCGCGGGCGGGGGCGGAACACGGCGCCGGGACTGGTCGGCGGCACCTCCC
>CAZHRW010000187.1:0-14803 GCA_964535025.1 uncultured Planctomycetales bacterium | reverse complement strand
ACCCTATCTCTGGAATCGAGTCGCAAAGAATCGCCCCCCTTGCCGCCCCCGCCCAGACCTGGCAGGCCCCCCCCCAACGTCGCCCGCCGGCGCCGGTTTTGACAGTCGCACACGTCAGGCCGCGGGCCGCCCGGGCGGTGGCGCGAACACGGACAACCGCGCGAAGGCATACGAAAAAAAACCCACGCAGCGCTTGCGTGGGCCTTTACGTCGGCGCACGTACGGTCGCGACGGGGGCGGCCGCACTGCGGCACGGCACCTACCGGACGCGAACGCTCTGGGATGCGCTCAACGTCCGGCCGGCCACGTCCAGCGCCAGATCGACCGTCGCCGCCGGCGGGACCACGATGGCCGCGACGTCCTCGAACGCCAGTTGGACCACCAGGTTACCGCGATCGTCGGCGAAGGCGTTCGCCACGACGACGCCCTCCCCGTCGACCGCCACGGCCACGTCCTCGACCGACGCGAACGCCACGTCCGTATGGATCGTCACCCAGTTGCACGGCGCCGCCGTGCAGATCGTCGCCGGGGCGACGTACATGGCGAAGTCGCCCTGGCCGCCACTGCAGCCCTGACGCGCCGACAGAGCGGCACTGGTTCCCACGACGATCACGGCCACCGCCAGCACAACCTCGATCTTGCGATCCTTCATGACCTGCCTCCCGGCTTTGGAGCCTTCTTGATCGGGCCGGTCCCGCGCGCCGCCCCGGCACCGGAGGGCGGCGAGACCAATATATGCGATAGTATATAGCCGGGGCGCCGGTCCGTCCAGCCGAAAAAAAGCGATTCCAGCGATTGGGGTCGCCCGTCCGGTGTTCCTCAGGCCGCCCGACCTGCTCAGCCGGTCACCTCGCAGGTCATCCAGTCGACGCCGGCGAGAGCCTCGACGCGGGCCTTGCCGGGCGTGGTGGGGTCGAGGCCGAAGACGTGGCGCATCAACGCGACCACCGGCGTGCCGCCCCAGCCGTGGCAGCGGCTGCCCCGGCCGCTGAAGGCCTCCCAGGTGGTGTCGCTGCCGGCGTCGACCATCGGGCCCCACCCCGTGAGGATCTCCCGCACGATCGACGCGGGCCGTCCCAGCTTGCCGAGGGCTTCGAAGGTCTGGTACTTCCCGTACGGCGAGGCGAGGATCACCGTCCGGTCGCCGTCCTGGCGGCACGCCTCGAAGCGGTCCCACAGCGCTTCGAGGTCGATCTCCGGCGGCTCGGCCAGCACGGCCAGGGCGTGGGCCAGTTCGCTGTAGCTGACGGCGATATCCTCCAGGGCGCAGTCCCGCAGCAGGCCCGTGGCGCGATCCAGGAAGTTCGCCGCGATCAGATCGGCCACGCGGCAGCGCTCCCGCTCGGCCTCGTCGGCGGCGGCGTCGCGACCCGTTTCGCGCAGGCACGCCGCCACGTCGTCGAGGAACAGCAGGTACCGCAGGTTCATCGCCGCGAACGCCGTGCGGTGCTGGTTGGCGCGAATCGTCCCGCTCGGCGTGACCACCGAGCCGTACGGGTTGTCCATGTGGTTCATCACCGGCGGCGTGTTGATCCGCAGCAGTCCCCGATCGTCGCGGCAGCGGACGAACCAGCGGTGGGCCATCTCGATATTGTCGATCAACTCGGCGGCGAGCGTCGCGTCGCCGGTGTAGCGCTGGTACTCGCGGATCGCCCGCAGCCACTCCATCGTCTGCACCGGATACTCTTCGTAGATCGGCAGGCAGACGAAGATCCGCCCGGACGGGTCCTGCAGTTGCACGTGTTGGCGGAGGACGCCGCGGACCAGGTCGCGATCGCCGAAGGCGTAGTGGTTGACCAGGCTGATCCGCTGGGCGTCGCCGATCCACTGCCGGCGTTCCCGCCAGGGGCAGTCCATGATGTTGTCGTGCATGCACGCCGCGGCGGCGGCCAGGCTGATCTGCCAGATCCGCTCGAGCCTGGGATCGGAGCTGGCGAAGATCGCCCGCCGCCCCAGCGGGTAGTGCAACTGTTCCCACCGCAGGTTGGCGATCCGCAGCGGCGCCGTCACGTGGCGGAAGGTCAGTTGCAGGTAGCGCCCGCACTTCCACTCCTCGGGCACGATCGCGTCGGTCCGCCCGGAGAGGATGAACCGGTCGGTCGTGTACACCTTGGAGGCGGTCGTCGAGGGATCCTGCCCCTCCAGGTGCTCGTACCACGACACGTCGATCATCGTCCCGGCCGCCCCGGTCGCCTCGAAGGCGGGCAGGCCCTTTTCATAGCCGCCGAGGTCCAGGATCATCGTCGCGGCCCGTCCGGGTTCGGTCGGCCCGACGAGGAAGTCGGCGGTATCCTCGACGCGCCAGTCGTCGCGTTCGATCGGCTCGGACGTCACGGCCCGGTTGGGCAGCGCGTGGTCGGCGCTGCGGTCGGCGACGGTGCCGGCCCGCAGCAGGGGCAGGTGCGTCAACGTCCCGCCGGTCGGCTTGGGGAAGGGGCGCTTCTCGATCCGCACGTACCGCACCGCGTGCGAGCCGTACACCTCGGCGCCCTCGAAGTCGCTCAGGTCCTCGACCGTCGGGAAGTCGGCCGGCAGGCGGCCGAAGTCGAGGATTTCGACCAGGTCGAGGTTCAGCCAGTGCGATCGGCGGTGGCGGTCCCGCCAGGCGTCGAGGACCTTGACCCCCCACGTCGCGTCGGTGGCCGCCAGCGGCTCGCCGTCGCCGGCGACGATCTCGGCGCGGAAGCCGGGGTCTTTCGGGCACGAGGCCCCCGACGGCACGCCGATCCACCAGGCGAGGACCGCGATGCGGTTGGTCCCCGCCCGCAGGGCGTCCGCCACGTCGGCCGTCTCGTAGTAGTGCTGGCCGGGATAGCTCAGCGAGCTGGTCCGCAGGACCTCGCGGCCGTTGATGAACACGCGACAGAAGCTCTCGACCGCGACGGCCAGTTCGGCGGTCTCGGGCACGGCCTCGAGCTGGATATCCCTGCGAAACAGCAGGTGATCGTTCACCACCCGCCGGCCGTCCGCCCAGATCCACGTCCCATGCCACGATCGCATCATGTCAGTCTCCCTGGTCTCACGGATGGAAGGTCAGCGTGTACGTGCCGGCGGCTCCGCCGGGCGTCGCGGTCATCGTCAGACGCGTGATCTGCCGGCCCCACGCAGCGGCCAGCCTCGAATCGTCGATGGGCCACGGCTCGGTCGCGACCGATACCGCCGCGGGGTCGTAGCGCAGGTGCAGCGACCGGCCCTCGTGGGCGAGCCGCACGCACCCGGCGCCGTCGTCGTCGGCGCTGCCGGGGGTGAACAGGTGGACCCGGACGGCGGCGACGGCGCCGTCGGTGGCGTACGCGTCGGTCACGCGGACGCACGGCTCGACGCCGCGGCGCAGCTCGATCGTCCGGCGGAGGGACGTCAGCTTCGCCTCGCGGGGGTAGGCGCCCGCCAGGTCCATCGACAGCGTGGTGACCTCCGGCGAGGCGGCGAAGGCGACCTCGGACGCGGCGTACTGCTCGCCGGCGGCCTGCTCGACGCCGTCGACGACCGGCGCGTTGTGGCCGCAGCCACGGATGGGCCAGAGCGTGTAGCGATTGGGGCCGAACGTCTCGCGGGTGTATTCGCCGACGCCGACGTCGACGATCATGGGCACGCCGTCGGCCAGCACGATGAACTGCCCGACGTCGTTGTGGTTGTGGTGTTCGCGGTTGTGCCCGCCCTTGGCGGCGACGACGAGGCCCT
The DNA here is from genome assembly GCA_964535025.1 of uncultured Planctomycetales bacterium. Classification (GTDB taxonomy): domain Bacteria; phylum Planctomycetota; class Phycisphaerae; order SM23-33; family FEN-1343; genus JAAYZK01. Next base: position 11,122 of record CAZHRW010000187.1, on the reverse strand, counting down.
CGCCGGGCGTCGGCGACTGGCGGGCCACCATGACCTGCAGGTCGCCGAGCCAGACGTCGGTCTGGCGATCGGCGCCGCTGGGCCTGGCGTCGCCGTCGATCCAGAAGACCTCGCGGAGCATGCCCGTCAGATCCCCGCCGGTGCCGCCGCCGGCGAAGGGCCGGTCGACCTCGCCGTCGCCGTCCCAGCCGCGCATCTCCAGCAGGGCCAGGTCGACCATCGCCTGCTCGCCGATCCGCTCGCCGTAGCGGGCCACGGCCCCCCGCCGCATGCCCACGCGCGGGGGGCAGTCGGCGAAGGTGGCGAACCAGGGGCCGTCCAGGTGCACCCGGGGCAGGTACAGGCCGAGGTCGCGGATGAGCGGCTGGTCGTAGACGTCGATCCTCCCGCCGCTGCGGCAGTGGAGCAGTTCCAGCAGGATGATCAGCGCCCCGGGCGCGACGCCCCAGTAGTTGGGGCCTTCCGAGCAGCCGCCGTCGGGGAGCTGACCGGCGAGGAACTTGTCGGTCGAGCCCATCATCGCCCAGGCCAGCTCCGCGGTGCGGCCGGGGTCGTCCAGCAGGTAGAACCCCGCGCCCAGGACGTTGGAACTGCACCAGGTGTTCCAGTTCATCGGGACCTCCAGCCAGTGGAAGTCGCCGACGTCCAGCACGGGGTCGACCACGCGGGCGAGGACCTCCCGCCGGATCCGCTCGCGGATGAGCGGGGAAAAAGCGTCCAGCTCCTCGGCCAGCAGGTAGGCCGTCTCGGCCAGCACCATGGCGGTCTGGGCGGCGAACAGGTCGACGATGTGCCGATCGATCCGCCCCAGCGGGTCGAGAAACCCCTCCGGGTCGGAGCGGTGGTGGATGTGGGCGGGCACGCACCAGGTCGTCTCCTCGCAGATCGCCCACACCCGGTCGGCGATCGCGCCGACGAACCGGCCGCGATGCTCGAAGCACTCGGCCAGGACCAGCGTCCCCAGCTCGCCGCGGCGCTGGAAGAACGGCCCTTCGAAGGGCCGGCGGAGCCCTTCCAGGCGGTAGTTCATGTACAGCGACGCCGGCAGCGGCGGGATCGGACACCCCGCAAGCCCCTCGGCGCGCCCGGCCAGGTAGGCGGCGCGGCGGCGGTTGAGCTCCGCGCGCTGCAGGGCCTGCCACGCGGGGCGGTCGGCGGCGACGGGGAACGGATGCCATTGATCTCGCGGCAGCAGCCAGCGCCGCACATCATCGGGGGAATAACGCTCTTGCAGCACGGTGACGCTCCTTTGCGGGGCCCCGGATGGGCCGGGCGCCCACCATACCCCCTGCGGCGCGCTTGTCAACGGCCCGGCCCGCGACACGCACCCGCCGTCGCGGTATACTGGGCGGCCGAAAGGAACGCAGCCATGGAACGCCCCCTGACCGTCGACGCCGAGGTCCCCGCCGGGAACATCATCGTCGAGTCCATCGACGGCGACACCGTCCGCATGCGGCCGGACCTGCGGGACACGGAAGGCCACTGGTTTTACTGGCACTGCCGCCTGCGCGGCGGCGCGGGGCGGACGGTCCGTTTCGAGATGACCCGCCCCAACACGCTCACCACGCGCGGTGCGGCCGCGAGCTTCGACGGCGGGGAAACCTGGGATTGGCTGCCGCCCACCGCGGCGGATGCGTTCGCCTTCCGCTGCCCCGTTCCCGCCGGAGGCGGCGACGTCCGCCTGGCCATGTCGCCGCCGTACACCGGCGAGCACCTGCGGCGCTACCTCGACGGCCGCGACCACCTGGAGGTGACCACCCTGTGCACCTCTCGCAAGGGCCGCCCGGTCGTGTGCCTCCGCGCGGGGAACCTCTCGGGCGGCGCGGCCCACCGCGTGCTGGTCACGGCACGGCATCACTGCTGCGAGATGATGGCCTCGTGGGAGCTGGAGGGGCTGCTGGACGCGTTCGCCGACGACGACGACACCGGCCCGTGGCTGCGGCAGAACGTGGAGCTGCTGGCGGTGCCCTTCGTCGACACCGACGGCGTCCTCGACGGCGACCAGGGCAAGAACCGCCGTCCGCGGGACCACAACCGCGACTACGAGGACCCTTCGATCTACCCCGAAACCGCCGCCCTCCGCCGGCGGGTCCCCGCCTGGGGCGGCGGACGGCTCCGCGTGGCGATGGACCTGCACTGCCCGTGGATCCGCGGCGTCGAGACCAACGAACGCATCTACATCGTCGGCTCGCCCGACCCGCGGAACTGGGCCGAGCAGCAGCGGTTCGGCGAGCTCCTCGAGACCCACCGCCGCGGCGCGCTGCCCTACCGGGCCGCCGACAACCTGCCCTTCGGCCAGGCGTGGAACGTCCCCACCAACGAGCGCACCGGCCGCAGCTTCGGCCGCTGGGCCCTCGGCCTGGCGGGCATCGCCCTGGTCGCCTCGATCGAGCTGCCCTACGCGATCGCCCGCGAAACGAACGTCACGCCCGACGCGGCCCGGTCGTTCGGGGCCGACGTGGCGACGGCGCTGCGGCACTACCTGATGACGCTTTGAGAAGGAGAGAGCCATGATGGAAGTCGCCGGCCGTTTCGGCCACCTGTTCACCCCTGCCGCCGTGGGCCTCGCGGCCGCCGCGTGCCTGGTCCTGACGCTGGCCGCCGGGGCCGCCGGGGCCGACTGGACCGCCCCGGCCGTCACCCCCGCCGCCCTGGCCCGCCGGCCCGCCGTCGCGGCCACGCCGGAGGAACTCAAGCGCCTCCGCGACGCCTGGCAGACCGGCGGCCCCGCCCGCGACGCCCTGGCCGCCGTCTTCGCCCGCGCCGACGCCGCCATCGACGAGGGCGTCGAGATCCCCCCCGCCGGCGGCCAGCACAACCAGTGGTACCAGTGCGACGACTGCCAGGTGGGCCTGGAGACCGTCGACCCCCACCACCACCGCTGCCCCAAGTGCGGCAAGGTGTACTCGGGCTACCCCTACGACAACGTCCTCTACAAGACCCGCCACTACCAGCTGGGCTACCGCATCAACGAGGCCGGCTGGGCCTACGCCGTCACCGGCGACGAGCGCTACGCCCGCTTCGTCGCCGACATGCTGCTGGGTTATGCGAAGGTCTACCGGCAGTGGCCGATCCAGTCGGCCAGTGTCGGCGCGAAAGATGCCCAACTCCCCGAGAGCCAGAAGCGCCGCGGCGGGCACATCCTCTCCCAGACGCTGGACGAAGCCATGTGGGCAACCGACACCGCGGCGGCCTACGATCTGATCCGCGACAGCGGCGTGCTCACCGACGATCAGCGCCGGACCATCGAGCGGGACCTGTTCGCCCCCATGGCCGAGCAGATCGGCGGCCACAAGGCCGGCAAGAGCAACTGGCAGACCTGGCACAACGCCGCCCTGCTGCACCTGGGGGCGGTCCTCGGCGACGCCGAGATGGTCAACCGGGCCGTCAGCGACCCGGACAACGGGTTCGCCCACCAGATGGAGGTCTCCGTCGGGCCCGAGGGGATGTGGTACGAGAACAGTTGGGGCTACCACTACTACACGCTGACGGGCATGACCCGCCTGACCGAGGGCGCCCGACGGCTCGGGATGGACCTCTACAGCCACCCGCGGCTCGAGCGGATGTTCCTGGTGGGGTTCGACTACCGCCTCTCCAACGGGCGGTTGCCCCGCTTCGGCGACGACACCGGCAGCTCGCCCGATCGCGACAGCGTCAACGAGGTGGCCTACCACGCCTATCGCGATGAACGCCTGCTGTCGACGCTGTCGTCGGAACCGACGTTCGCCAGCGTCCTGTACGGCCGCGACACCGCCCGCAAGGCCGAGACGCCCCCCATGACCAGCGCCCTGTTCCCCGGCGCCGGCCACGCGATCCTCCACACCGACGGGCCCGGACGGCTCTCGGCGGCGGTGACCTTCGGGCCCTACGGCGGGTTCCACGGCCACTTCGACAAACTCAGCTTCGTCTTCACCGGCTACGGCGCCGAACTCGGCGTCGACCCCGGCCGTGCACGCAGCCAGGCCTACCGCCTGCCGATCCACCGCCAGTGGTACAAGTCCACGATCGGCCACAATGCCGTCCTCGTCGACGGCAACGACCAGCAGGCGGCGACGGGCGCCCTGCGCGGCTACGCCGCCGACGACCACTACGCCGCCGTCGCCGCCGGCGCGGGCGAGGCGTTCGCCGACGCGACGCACGAACGGTTCTGGCTGCTGACCGACCGTTACCTGCTCGTCGTCGACGAGCTGGCCGCGACCGATGACAAGCGCCACGATTACGCGTGGCTGTACCACAACCGCTCGCGGCGGTTCGTCCCCTTCGGCCTGACGGCGGTTCGTCCGCTCGGGGAGGTGCTCGACCACCCCGGCACGGCGTATTTCGGCGACGTGCGCGCGTGGACCGCCCCGCCGGGCGAGCCCGTTCGCGGATGTTTCGTCGGAGAGGACGTGCTGGTGCACGTGGTCAGCGCGATCGAGGGCGAGCGGGTCGGCAACTGGTTCGGCGACGGCCCGGTCGGCAGCGTCGACGATCGCGCCGCGCTGGTGCTGCTGGCCGCCCGCGGCCGGCGGGTCCGTTATGCGACGATTCTCGAACCAGCCGCCATCGGCGGCAAACCGACCGCCCGATCGGTGCGTATAACGACCGATGACGACGTCCTCACCGTCGAGGTCGACGGCGACGACGCCCCCTTGCGGGTCGTCTTCGCTCAAGGCCGCGTCGGGGCGCCCTTTGCGGTCCGAATCCGCGGCGCCGACGGTACGTGGAACGAGGTCTTGAAGGCGGACGAAATGTCCCCCTAGCACCCAACGGCGCAAGTCGTTCGGGCAGATACGATTGGACACCGCAGACGGCGGAGGTTGCCTTGGGCTGCCCCGGCATCGAATAATCCTTACAGAGTGAGGTAGAAGGGCCTACCAAAGCCCGCGACTTGCCAAGGCTCTCCTCTGCCCGCCAGGTGGAACCAATGCGGCCACGCGGGGAGCTCCTCCGTCTTGGCGCCTTCGGGCACGAGAGATCGGTCCGAAGGCTGTAAAGGGTTTAGACGACCTGCAATCACCAGGTGAGGGTTTCTCCTCCTTTCCCCTCACCTCTTGAGTGCACTGCGGCGCGGCGGAAGGAACCGTTGGCGCCGCTCTTTTTGCGCCGATCTCCCCGCCCCGGCCACGCTTGCCTTGTCCGGGGGAAAGCCGGTAGGATGGGCCGATCGCAAGGCGTGAAACGTTAAGGAAAGGAATCGACATGGCCCGGCCATGGGTTCAACTGGCGATGCTTGGCCTGCTGATCGGCGGAGGAACGGCGGTGGCGGACGATCATCCGACGACGACGTTGACGGTGCACGACGACGTGGCTCACACGATCGACGTCCGCCTGTTCGGACAGTTCCTCGAACGGGCGAGCTTCGGCGACCATGGCCCCGAGGCGTTCGCCGATCGGCGGACCGGCCGTCTGCCCGAGCGGATCGTCGCCATGCTCAAGGCGATGGACATCCCCGTCATCCGCTTCCCCGGCGGGACCGACGTGGACTACATCGACTGGCGCGACATGATCGACAACGTCCCCGGCCGCGACGGCCCGCGCCCGATCACCCGGAGCTATCGCCCCGGACGCGCCGAGCCGACCACGATCACCAACCGCTTCGGCTACGACGAGTATTTCGCCCTTCGCGATGAGCTGGGCTGCCAGACGATCCTGGTGGTGAACCTCCTGGACGGCCTGGCGCGGCGGCGGCCGCTCGACGAGGCCGCCGCGCGGGCCGCCGGGCTGGTCGCCTACGCCAACGCGCCGCAGGGCGCCGACCTGCCCGAGGGCATGCCCGACTGGCCGGCCGTCCGGGCGGCCAACGGCCATCGGGACCCCCACAAGGCCGAGTTCGTCCAGATCGGCAACGAGATGTTCGTCGGGACCGCCAAGGACCAGGTCCGCCAGGCGACGGGCCTGGAGGCCCCCGAAGCGCTCGCGGCGTGGTACGTCCAGGTCTACTCCGCCTACATCCGGGCCATCCGGGCGGTCGATCCCGATATCAAAATCATCATCGACGCCTGGCTCGGCGAGGGGGTCTCCGAGGTGGTCCAGGCCGACCCGTACATCAAGGCGAACGTCGCCTACCTCGCCTGCCACCGCTACGCTCCCGGCGGGTGTAACAGGATCTTCCGCGGCGACGAGCGGGTCGACCCCGACAGCCTCTCCGACGAGCAGTTCTGGTGGGCGTGGACCGCGATGCCCGGCGCCGTCGACGCGGCCGGACAGAACCAGGCCTACGGCGACGACATCGACGGCGCCCGCAAACGGGGCTACCCTGTCGCCTCGACCGAATGGAACTGGAACGGCTGGAACTGGCAGGGCCTCACCGACAGCTTCGACGCCCCGGCCGCGTCGGGCCTCGGCGCGGCGGCGTTTCTGCACGGCCTGATGCGCCAGGGCGGGGACATCAAGATCGCCACGCAGTCGATGCTGCTGGGCCGGGGGTGGAGCTTCGCGTCGGTCTTCGCCGACCCGACGGGCGAACAGCCCCCCTACTACACGCCGCAGGGCTCGGCGACGATGTTCTGCCGCGCCCATCACGGTTCATCGCTGCTTCGCAGCACGCTGACCGGCGTGCGGACCCGCCCCCAGCCCTTCCACTTCGGCTGGGGCGGCGGCGTCGATCACGCCCCGGCCGAGCTGGACGTCCTGGTCACCGCCGAGGCCGATCGCCTCTTCATCCACGCGATCAACCGCACCTTCGACCGCCCGCTGCCCCTGCGGATCGACCTGTCGGCCGTCGGCCCGGTCGGCGCGAAGGGCACGCACCACCGCCTCTCGTTCGCCCCCCACGCCGAAGAGGGCCTGGGCGTCTCCAAGGGCGTCGCGCAGCGATCGGCCGCACCGGTCGCCACGGGCGAGCGGATGACCGTCACGCTCCCGGCCCGCACCGTCTCGATCATCGAGGTGCCGCGCCGCCAGGAGTAGACCGGTAAGTCTAGCGTCCGCCGCCCAGCGGACGGAGGCGGGCCGTCGCGAGCAGATCGACGTGGGGCGTCAGCGGCGTCCGCACGCGGCGCCGGCGATGCCGTCGGACGGCGCGGTCGTCGCGGCCGCCGTCCGTATCCGCCAGCAGCGTATCGCTCTGGCCCGTCACCTCGGCCGACGAGGCCGCCGTGCCGAACGTCAGCTTGAGCACGGCGAAATCGTCGAGGTCGACGTTCCCGTCACCGTTGCTGTCTCCCGTTTGCCGCGTGGCGGTGCCGGTCAGGCCGAAGTTCTGCTTGAGGGTGGCGAAATCGTCCAGGTCGACGTCGCCGTCGCCGTCGAAGTCGGCTGACACACCGGCCGAGCCGGGGCTGGGCGTCCGGGCGGCCCAGCTCTGCACGTCGCGGCCCCAGCCGCCGATGCGGACCAGCGCGTCGCCCGCCCCGTCGGCCGAGGTCGGCCACGGCGCCGTCGGTTCGTAGTCCACGTCGTCCTCGATCGTGTGGGGCGTGAAGTCGGGGTTCTCGGCCGGCGGCTCGCCCGGCCGCTGCAGCTCGACGCGTTCGCCGGCGTTGTCCAGCCGTCCGCCCCACCCGCCGACCAGCGGCACCGACGCGTCCAGGCCGTACACGCTGCGGAAGAAGGCGACGCGGGCGGCGTTGTCTGCGTTGTCGGGGTTGAACGGCAGGACCACCAGCCGTCCGCCGGCCGGCAGCATCGTCCCGTCGTCGAAGTCGTAGTCGACCCCGTTACGCAGCCGCCAGCCGGTCAGGTCGACCGCAGCGTCGGTGGGGTTGTGGATCTCGATGTACTCCAGGTCCTGGCGCTCCAGCGGGCCGACCACGCTGACGTTGTCGAACGCGGCGGTGACGAACTCCTCGACCTCCGACGGCACGTTGTTGTAGGCCGCCAGCGTCAGCGTGTGCTCGCCGGCCTCGAGGGCCACGGGCACGCTGAAGTTGATCCACCCGGTGTCGACATCCGCCCCGCCGGCGCCGTTGCCGTCGATGTGGATGAGGCTGAAGTCATCACCCGGCCCATGCCGGACGCCATCGATCGCCAGGACCGCTTCGCCGTAGTCGCCCAGGCCGAACTGGCCGGACATCTGCAGGCGCGCCTCCAGCGTCACGGTCACCGTCGCCGCCTCGGAGAGGGAGAACGTCGCCGACCAGCCGCCCGAGGTCGCCTCCGGCGCGCCGCGCCCGACGGTCACCTCCAGGTGCCCGCCCGGCACGTACGTCCCGTCGGCGAAGATGGGGTTGCCCGTGCCGAAGACGTCGTCGGCGTAGGTAAACGGCCCGGCGTCCGCGTCGAAGTCCTCGTCGATGATCGCCGCGACGGGCATGACCACCTGCCCGTCGGGATTGTACATCACCTCCGAGATGATCACCGGCCCGCTCCGCGGGTCGGCGTTGGCGGCGCCGAGCGTGCGCTGGGCCATCGGCACCAGCTCGCCCGCGCCGTCCGGGTAGCGGCCGAAGGATTCGCCGTTGGGGGCGGCGCCGAACTCGACGTGGTCGACGAACCGCACCAGGGCACCGGCGGCGTCGGTCGCCAGCAGCCAGACGTCCTCGCCCCGGTCGGCGTTGAGGGCGAAGGCGTTCGGCCGGCCAGGGACATTGAAGTCACTCTCGTCGAACACGATATACTCGCCGGCGGCGAGGATCGTGCCGGCGGGGATTTCGTATTTCGCGTAGGTGTCGCTCGAATCGCTGAGCACCCACCCGCCCAGGTCGACCGGATGGTCGCTGACGTTGAGCAACTCGATGGCGTCCCGCAGCGGCTCGTCGGTGTGCGTGAGCACCTCGTTGATGACGACGTCGGCCTCGATCGCCGGCGCCGCGGCGCCGGGCGTGCCGCCGTAGAGACGGCTGGAGCGCCAGGTATCGTCGTCGTCGTAGTCGCCGGCGGTGTCGACGACTTCCAGGGTCGAGCCCTTGCCGTCGGCACGGCCGGGCCAGGCGCCGCCGTCGTCGAAGGCGAAGTCGTGGATGATCGCCCCGGTATCGTCGACCAGGGTGAGGCGCTCGCCGTTGTTGGCCAGCGCGCCGTCGTACGTGCCGGCGATCCGCGGCGTCGAGCCGTACCGGAGGGCGAACGCGGCCGGGTCGGCGACAACCACGACGTACTCGCCGGGGTCGAGCACCGTCACCGGCGAGGTCGAGAAATCGAACGTGATCCCGTCGGTGAACTTCACGCCGCTCAGGCCGATCGCCGCGGTGCCGATGTTGGCCAGCTCGATGAACTCGAAATCGTTGTCGTCCAGGTCCGGATCGATCGCCAGTTCGGCCGGCGTGGGGTCGTGCGGGTGGTAGTTGATCTCGGTGATCCGCAGATCGGCCGAGGCGTCGACGGTGAAGACGGCCTCGGTCAGGGCGCTCCAGGTCGAGCCGTTGTAGGCGCGGGCCTTGACCGTGGTGGTCTGGTCCAGTTCGAACGGGCCGCTGTAGGCGACGGCGGTGGCCGCCACGCCGCCGGGCGTCCCACTGGAGCCCGCGCCGCCGGCGGTCAGTTCCGCCGACAGGAGGAAATCGCTGCTGCCGATCCCGGCGTTGAGGCCGTGGATGGCCAGGATATTCTCCCCTTCCTGCAGGGCGTCCACGAAGGCGTTGGCGTTCCAGGTGCGGAGGGTCGCCGAGTCGCCTTCATTCGTATAGGTCACCGCCTCGTTGTCCCACTGCGGGACGCCGGGCGTGGCATCGGGCTCGTTGTTGTCCTCGGCGATCTTGACGCCGTTGAGGTACGCGACGAACCCGTCGTCGCAGCGAACGCCCAGGGTCATCCAGGTCAACGCCTCCAGGTCGTCGGCGCTGACGGTGAACGGAACGCGGATGAACGCCGAGGTGTTCACGCCCTCCATCTCGTCTTCGACGTCAATATCGAAATAGGGATCGTAGTTCGTCCCGCTGCGGTCGTAGCCGACACCGCCGGTGCCGGCGATCCAGTCGCCGTCGTCGAAGCCGGGCATGAGCCACGAGGTGCCCAACTGGTCGCCGCCGTTGGCGATTGTGGGGATGAGCACCCGCTTGGCGGCGTCTTCCTCGGCGAGGGTCAGGTCGACACCCGGGTCGCCGGACTGGCCCGGATCCCGCGGGTCGGCCCCGTCGACGGTGTAGTAGATCGTCAACCCGCCGGGGCCGCTCATGGCGATCTCGTCGCCGGCGTGGATCAGCCCGCCGTGCCGGCTGAGCTGGGGCGCGTCGAACGACGGGTACAGGCCGATCGAACGGAACTGCTCCAGGACGGTGTCGGTGCGGACGGGGAAGTAGTCGTTCATCAGCCAGTTGATCTCGTCGATCCACTGGACGTCCCGCAGCAGCGGATCGTCGTTGTACGGGGTCGAGAAATCGCCCCACCGCGCCGATTCGCCCATCAAGGCCGTATAGATCTCGTCCGCCCGCCGCTGGAGCCGCTCGGCCGACTTCTCGGGCGTCATCGCCCCGTCGTTGAAGAAGTGCTTCTGCAGCCGATCGGCGAACATCAACTGGAACTCTTCGTTGTGGCGCAGCCGCCGATACAGGCGGACCGGGCCGGTGTCGTCCGAGGCGCTCTCGCCGAGCTGCGTGCGGTTGGCCCCGTTGGACGACAGGGACGCCTCGGAATCCCACGTGTAGAACCGGAACGGCTCGATCATCGGCTCGCCGGGCTCGCCGGGCAGGCCGGCGGCGTACCAGTTCTTCCGCGGGAAGTCGTAGCGACCGATGTAGCACAGCGTGATCATGTAGTCGGCGAGGTTCTCCACGTCGAGGTACTGCTTGATGATCTGGTAGTCTTCGTTGCTGATCGGCGTGACGTTCGTCGTGTTGCTCGTCCCGTTGAAGTCGAAGAAGCTGAACAGGTAGTCCCACGAATCGCGGCGGCCGTCGTGGAGAGTGCCGTTGATGTCCGTGGTGCCGACGGAGCCCTTGAAGACGTCCCAGTCCTCCTTCTCGCCACCGTAGTGCTGAGCGTTGAACGAGTTGTCCGGCCGCTCGATGACCTGGTAGAGCCCCCAGTACACGCCGTTGAGGTACAGGTGCACGAAACGCCCCTCGACCGACACGTTGCCGGTCGCACCGAAGGTGTCGTGGGCGAACTGGTCGTGCAGGTAGGTCGTGCGAACGGGGCTGCCCGAGACGAAGTTGGGGTAGTTGGGGTACTCCGGCGGCTTGAGCGTGGGGTCGCGCAGCCACGATTCGCCCCACATGCCCCGCATGATGACGGTGTCGAACCGGTCGACGTCGGAATCGCC
>CAZHRW010000186.1:0-13823 GCA_964535025.1 uncultured Planctomycetales bacterium | reverse complement strand
CTGGGACATCCGCACCAACGTCGACATCAACGCCGGCGGCACCATGAGCGGCACCAAGCGCGTCGGGGCGTTCGAGAGCAAGACGGTGAACGTCTACGGGACCTTCGAGCCCCTCGGCACCGCCGGGCCCGGCGCCTTCACGCTTGGCAGCACATCGTCCACCAACTATGACGGCCGCCTGTATCTCAAGGACGGCGGCACGATCGTGCTCGACGTCTTCGCCGACGGCTCCAACGAGTACTTCAACATCTCCGGCCTCGACAGCGGCACCGCCCTCGACCTCAGCGCCGGTTCCATCGTGCTCCGCGCCCAGGGCGAGTACAGCGTTCAGCAAGGCGACGTGTTCGACCTGTGGAACCAGCCCAACGCCACCGCCACGGTGAACGTCGGGGACGGCAGCAACATCTCCATCGAAGGCTCGGCCCTGTCACTGGACACCAGCCAGTGGGCCAGCGACGGGATCGTCACCGTCGTCCCGGAACCGGCCACCTGTGCCCTGATCGGCCTCGGCGGCCTGCTGGCCCTTCGCCGCCGCCGCGCCTGACGCACGGTATCGCTCGCTGCCGGCGGGCAGCGACCTTGACCACCACAAAGCCCACGCGACGTTGCGTGGGCTTTTTTTGTGATTCGTGGGCCGGCACCGGGGATGTCCCTGGGGCCGTCTTGTGTGCCACATGCTCGAGACACTGATCGCTGAAGAGGAAGCCCGGCCGCACGTGGCCGGCGTGGAGCGAAGCATCGCCGTGACCGGTGGGGGATACTGGCCGACGCTCCTGAAGCTGCCCGACGGCACCTTGGGCGCTGTCCTGAGGGGCGGGGCGCCCCACGTGGGGCTCAACAGCCGCCTGGATCTTGTCCGTTCCACCGACGGCGGGCGCACCTGGCTGGCGCCGCAGACCATCGTACCGCCGGTCGCGGGGGCGGATGTCCGCGGGGCGTCGGCCGGCGTGATGGATGACGGCGCGATCGTCGTAGCCTACTGGGAAGACACGCGGTATCACGGCGAGACGTTCGATCCCGGCGCCGGCACGTGCACGCCGTTCACGATTGTCTCGACCGACGGCGGTCGCGCCTGGCTGCCCAAGCGATCGCTGGACGGCACGGGGTTGCCCGGGTGGGTGGCCGTGTACGGCCGCATGGCCGTGGCGCCCGATGGCACCGGGCTGATGATCGTGTACGGTCCGGAGGACGCCGAGAGGCGGACCCGCGCCAGCGTGCTCGTCCGGTCGGTGGATCACGGCCGCACCTGGGGCGATCCGACGGTCATCGCCCGGGGCACCAACGAAGGCACGGTGATCGTCGGGCCCGGCGCGAGCCTGCTGGCGTTCCTTCGCACGAACCACGCCGATCCCCGGCGCAACGGGGCCGTGGCCCTGTCGCGATCGGACGACCGGGGTCGCACGTGGAGCGAACCCGTTCAATTGACGCGCGCGAATCAGCATCCCGCCGACGCCTGTCGGCTGGCAAGCGGTCACCTGCTGATGACGTATGGCAACCGGTTGGGCAGCCTGGCCGTCGGCGCCATGCTCAGCCGCGACGGCGGTCGCACCTGGGATCAGGATGGCCGCGTCGTTCTGGCCGGCGAGACGATGACCCTGAGGGGCAAGTGCTGGGGCGACTGCGGCTACCCGAGCACCGTCCAACTGGCCGACGGGACGATCGTCACCCTCTACTACCGGCTTGGCCACACGGGCCTGCCGGCCGAGCAGCAGGAACTCTGCCGTCAATACGAGCGCGACACCTTCGAGAACCCGCCCGCGTCACAGGACATGCGCCGCTTCGAACAAGCCGTCTGCCTGCGGTACACCGCGGATCAACTCCGGTGATGCGGCGCTGCACGTGCATCCGGGGGGGTCAGCCGGAGAATCAGGTGGGTGCGACGGCGTTCGGCCCCCAGGCCGTCGGGCAGATCGAGCTGGGCCGGGCCCCGGCCGGCCTCGGTGAGGGCGAGGATCCGGCGGATGGCTTCCAGGCCGACGCGGCGCATGGGCGCGCCGAGGGTTTCCAACGCCGCGCGGATCGCCCCGGAGGCGACGGCCGGACCCATCGCCGCCAGGGCGGGCGCGTCGAGGGTGATCGTTCCCTCCCCCGTGGCCACCGTCGCCGCGGCCGCGGCGCGGGCACCCTGCTCGTCCAGGACCTCCCTCGCCCAGCCGGCCGTGAGGATCAGCCGTTGCAGGGCGTCGTCGACGCGGCCGTTATAGTCCCGCCGCAGCAGCGGTAAAAGCTCGTTGCGAATTCGGTTACGCGTCGCTTCGGTCTGGCGGTTGGTCGGGTCGGTCCGCCAGGCGAGCTGACGCCGCGCGAGGAACGCCTCGGCGTCGGCGCGACGACAGTCGAGCATCGGGCGGATGATCCGCGGCTTCGACGGCCGCGTGCGGATGCGGCGGATGCCCGCCAGCCCCGCGACGCCCGTGCCGCGCAAGAGGCGGTGGAGGACCGTCTCGATGTTGTCGTCGGCGTGGTGGGCCGTGGCGATCGCCTCGCAGCCCGTCGCCGACGCGACGCGATCGAGGAAGGCGTAGCGCTGCCGGCGGGCGGCGGCCTCGAACCCCTCGCCGCGTCGGGCGCGGCCGGCCACGTCGATCCGTTCGGCCGTGACGGCCAGGTGCAGGCGGGCCGCCAGGTCGGCCACGTAGCGGGCGTCGGCGGCCGAATCGCCGCGGGCGGCATGGTCGAGGTGGGCCACGTGGAGCCGGTAGCGGCGCGCCTCGTCGGCCGCGAGATCCGCCAGGGCCGTCACCAGGGCGACCGAGTCGGCCCCGCCGGAGACGGCGACGACCACGCCGGCGGCGGGCGGCAGGAGGGCGTGACGGTCGATCGCCTCGGCGATCGCGTTGACGAACGGGTCGGGCTGTCGGCGAGTTCGGACGTTCATGGATGGGCGCTGCTTGTACGCGTCGAGCCATGTTCATACCATAGAACGCGGCCCAAGTCATGAGACCGATACCCAAGTCGCGACATCTCGTTGCCATGGGCGTCCTCGCGGTTGTCGCCGCGATCGCGACCCTGTTGGCGTTTTACGAGCCCCGCCTGGACGACCGCCAGGCGGCGATGGCCACCGGCGCGGTGCGGGCGGTCCACGAGGAGCTGTACGCCCGGGATGTCGTCTACGGTCCGGCGGCCCTGTGGAAGCTCGATAATCCCGTCTGGCGCTGGTACTTGCGTGAAGCCTTCCGCGCCACCGGCCGCGGCGAGGCGGCGCGGGTGTTCGCGGTGGCGGTCGGGCCGCTGGTGTTCGCCTTCGCGTTGGGGATGTACGCGTTGGTCTGGCGGCAGTGCCGCTCGTGGTCGCTGGCGGTCTACGCGGCGGTGATGGCGATGGTGGTGATCCACCTGGCCGACGAGGTGCACTGGGGGCTGGGGCCCCGCTGGACCGTCACGCCGGCGACCGTCGCCCTGGCGGCCGTGCCGTGGGCGATGGGGGGGCTGCTGCGGTGGGGCGAGGATCCGGCGGTGCTGTGGGTCTTTCTGGGCGTGGGGCTGCTGGGCAACATCCACCTGGTGACGGCGACGAACCTGGCGCTGGTGTTCGCCATCGTGGTGGTCGGCCGGGGGGGCGGGTCGTTGCGGAGCTGGCTGCTCGCCGCGGCGGGATTGCTCTGTGCGGCGGGGGCGGCCAGCGGGGTGTTCCGGTATCAGACGGTCCAGGCCGCCGCGGCCGTCGGGGGCGATCCGTGGAGCCGGTGGATGGTCGCGTTTGCCGCCGAGTCCGATCCCGTCCGGCAGAACCTCGGCGCGATGGTCAGTCGTGCGATGGAGTTCCCGTCGATGGGGTACCTGCTGGCGCTGTGGCTGCCGGCGGTGGCGGTGATGGTCCGCTCGGAGCGGTATCGCGTGCGGGACCTGGACGTGTGGGTGTGGATGCTGCTGGGCGTGTTCATCGTCGGCGGCGGGCTGCACGGGCTGATCGCCGCCAGCGGCGCGTCGGGCGACCTGTCGGCGGCGGCGCTGGGGTTTCCCCAGGCGTTGCGGCTGTCGCTGCTGCCGCTGTTTGTCCTGGCGGCCCAGGCGGTCAATCACCTGACCCGCTCGTGGGGCGTCGGCCGCGTGGTGCGGACGGCCCTGGCGGGGCTGATGATCGTGTGGCTGCTGCCGGCGGACAACCTGGCGGTGGTCCGTCACGGCGTGCAGGATTACTTCGTCTCGGCCCAGCCGCTGTCCGATCGGCCCCTGGCGGCGCAGCACCGCGACCAGCGCCGCTGCCGCGACCGCGAGCTTCGGGCGATCTGCCGGTGGGTGCGGCATCACACGGACGATTCTACGGTGATCGCCTGCGAGGACCCCCACGCCCGCCTGTGGTCGGCCCGGTCGCTGGTGGCGTGCGAGACCGACCGTCACTACGTGCAGCTTCGCGCGCCCGATCGCCTGGCCGACTGGGCCGCCCGCCTGCGGGCCCAGCGCGAGGTCCTCCTGCCCCGCGACGGCGGGCCGGTCGACCCGGCGGCGCTGGAGGCGTTCGCCGCCGACTACGGGGCCGATTACATCATCGTCGACGCCGCGCTCGTCGCCGAGGCGTCCGCATCGGACGGGTGGATTGACGATCCGGCCGGCCGGTGGGGCCTGTACCTGCGGCTCTACCGCACGGCGGGCGGCGGCTCGAGTACGGCCCCGGCGGCGGGGGCCGCCGGCGGCGAGCGGGCCTTTGCGGTACAGTAAATGCGGCGGATCGGACGATAGAGTCCTTTTGAGGCCGACCACGGCCGGAAAGGATTGGTCCGATGTGCCCGTACGCCGAGTGTGACGACCTGCGCTGCAAGGAGCGGCTGACGGTCCGCAACCTCGATTACGCCATGGACTACTGCGCGGGCGACTACACGCAGTGCCCGATCTACCGTGAAAAAAAAGCCTGCCAGGACACCCGAGAGCGAGCCCAGTGCGTCCCTGCCGGCTGAGACGCAGGCGCTTCTCGTCGGCTTTCTCGACTACCTCCAGGCCGAGTGCGGGCTGAGCCTCAACACCCGCAAGGCCTACCGGCACGACCTGACGGGCTTTCTCGGCGCGTTGAGTTCGCCGATCGCGTCGAACCTGGACCGCCTGACGGTCCGCGACATCGAGCATCACCTCCGCCGCCGCCAGGCCGCCGGCTGCGCCGTGGCGACGCTGGCGCGGGAGCTGGCGGCGATCCGGATGTTCTGCCGGTATCTCGTGGGCCAGCAGGTCTGCCGCCGGGATGTCTCCGAGGCGATCCTCATGCCGAAGACCTGGCACCGGCTGCCGGCGGTGATCTCGCCCGACCAGGCCCGCCGGCTGCTGGCGGCCCCGCAGCCGGAGGTGGATCGCTTCTGGATGCGCGACCGGGCGATGCTGGCGATCCTGTACGCCTCGGGCCTGCGGGCGACGGAGGTGGTCACGCTGAAGGTCGAGGACCTCAACGTCCACCTGGGCGTCCTGCGTGTGCTGGGCAAGGGCAACCGGGAGCGAATCGTCCCGATCGCCGAGGTCGCCATCTACGCCGTGACGCAGTACCTCGCGCACGAACGGCCGGGCCTGTTGAAAAACGGCCCCGCCGCCGAGCTGCTGCTGAGCCGCTCCGGCCGTCCGCTGTCGCGCCGGGACGTCCACACCACCGTCCGCCGCTACGCCCGCCGCGCGGGCCTGCCGAGCTCGATCCATCCCCACACGCTCCGGCACGGCTTCGCCACGGCGCTGCTGCAGAACGGCGCCGACCTCCGCTCGGTCCAGACCCTGCTCGGCCACGCCGACATCGCCACCACGCAGATCTACACCCACGTCGACCCCAACCGCCTGCGGGCCATCCACAAGAAGTTCCACCCCCGGGGGTAAGCGCCGGCCCCCGCCACGGACCCGGCCGTATAAGGCCGTAAACCGTATCAGCCGGTTCTTAGTGGGAAGGACTTATGGGCAGAGCGCGCGGGTGCGAAGCCCTGGTTGGGCCTTCTTTTTTGCGAAGGAGTCCCTTACCTGTCGGGGCCGAACACCCGTTTGGCGGCGTCGATGTAGACGCCCCAGTCGTAGGTGTTCATGTCGTGGTTGCCGTAGCGGATGTGGTAGCTGCGGCGGTCGGCGACGACGGGCTGTTCGAGGCGGGGTGGGCCCTGGGCGGCCACCGGCGCCAGGCCGTACAGCCCGTAGACGGGGTCGGCGGCGATCAGGGCGAGGTACTCGCCCTTGGGGTCGGCTTCCGGGTCGCCGAGGGCGCCGCCGATGCAGATCGCGCGGGGGGCGACCAGCGCGATGAGCATGTGCTGATCGACCGGCAGGTCGTTTTCGTCGGTGCAGGCGTGGTAGTTGTCATTGTACCAGTGGGGGTTGGACCGGTTCGTGCCGGGCAGGTGCTCGCCGACCTTCCGCCGGCTCAAGGCGGCCCCCAGGCAGCCGGAGCCGTTGACGATGGCCAGGCCGACCCGGGTGTCGTTGGCGGCGGTCCACAGGGCGGTCTTGCCGCCGCGGGAGTGGCCGGCGACGGCGATCCTGTCGGCGTCGATCGCCGGGTCGGTGATGAGGTAGTCGATACACCGCATCGCGCCGTAGGCCCACGCGCTGATCGCCCGCCAGCCGTCGGGGCGCGCGGTGTGCTCGGGGTACATCGCGAGGATCCCCTCGCGGAAGTGCTCGGGGCTGTCGGGGGCGAGGAAGGTGCGGTCGGAGCTCGCGGCGGCGAAGCCGTTTTCGATGAGCCGGCGGATCGGCCAGTACCGCCCGTCGGTGCGGAAGTCCCAGCGGCCGTCGGGGTGGCGCTGGTAGATGAACAGGACGACCGGCACGGGTCCGTCGGCCTGCTTGGGGACAAACAGGTGCATGGGGAACTGCAGGGAGCGGCCGTCCTGGTGGACGGTGATGAGCACCTTCTTGCGGATCGCCAGGCCGTCGACGCTGTCGGCGTCCTCGACGGCCGTTTCGAACTCCACCCGGTCGACCTGGCGGGGGATGGCCCCGTAGATCGCGTGGTTGAACGCGTCGAGGATCTCGCCCCGCCGTGTTCGCTCCCACTGGGCCGTCGTGGTGACGGCCGTGCCGTCGGCGGCGGTCAGCAGCTTGGGCAGCTCGTAGGGGGCGATGGCGTCCTCATCGTGGAGGAACTCCAGCGGCCGGTCGAGGTAATCGGCCAGCCGCTTGTGTTGATACGGCCTGGCGGCGCGGACGTCGTCGTCGGTCCCGGCGTAGAGGAACCACTGCCGCGAGCCGGCGAGGACCTTGACGGCGATGAGGTTCGGGCCCTGTTTCAACGGCAGATCGAGGACGTAGTCGGTCAGGCGGTTCCGCTCGCCGAGGTAGTAGCGATTGTTGCCGAAGTCGAGCGTGGAGAGGACCTGTTCGCCGTTGACCCGCCACTCCATCCACCAGTCGGCGGAGGTGCCGATCCGCAGCGTCGTCGGTTCGGCGGCGTGGACCTCGGCGAAGAGCATCGCGCAGGCCTTCTTGTGGAAGCCGCCGGCGATCGTCCTGAGGTCGATCAGCCCCTCGGCGTCCGGGCGCACCTCGACCGGGCGGACGAGCCGTCCGTCCTCGCCGGGCAGGACCGTGGGCATGGTCCGCAGATCGCCCATCTCCACGGCCGTCAGGTCGACGTAACTGAACAGTTGCCAACGGTCGATCACGATAGCCTCCTCGGCGGCCGCCGCGGGCCCGCAGGCCGGCACCGACAGGACCACGCCCAGCACTGCACACCACCGTAGCATCATGAACCTCGCCTTGAGGGGTGAAACGGTTTGCATCGAGCTTCTTGGGAGGGTGTAACGGATTCGCCGGCGGGCGTCAACGATCCGAGAGCGGTTCTCGCGGCGGGCGCAGCAAAAAGGCCAAGGCGGAGGATCCATTCGAATGCTGTTCGAAAACGTCATTCGAATCGAGGAGGTCCTTGGCACTCTTGAGCTCTCAAACTCAAAAGCCTTCCTCTACAATCATGCTTCGCCCTGTCCCCCGCGAAAGGCAACCCGGTCGGCCAAAAAACGCGTGCCGCCGCCGGCGCATGAAAAAGGCCAAGGTAGAGGATCCGTCCGATGATATCTTTCGATTTCATCGGACCGAGGAGGTCCTTGGCACCCGCTTGCCCGAAGGCTTACAGGTCTTCCTCTATGGGATAATTCGCTCGACCGCCCGAAAAGGCAAGCGGCTCGTGGGAAAAAACGGCGCGCCGCGGCCGCCATGGCCAACGCGCCCCAGGGCCTCGACTTGCACGGACGCCGTGCTACACTGGACGGCCTGCAGCGATGCGAGGAGACCCCCATGACCCACCGGACAGATGTTTTCACCTTCACCGACGAGACGCTCACGCAGTTCGCCGAGCCGCACACGATCGAGCGGACCGCGCGCATCGACGGCGACCGCCTCATCATGGAAAGCGCCGTCGATCGCCGCATCCTCCGCGGCGACGACCTGCCCGCCGACGGGCCGCGACTGGAAACGGGCATGGCCCTGATGGACTGGGCCTTTCGCATCGCGCGGCGGGATATCGAAGCGAACTTCCACGACGGCGGGATGTACGCCGGCGCCAACTTCCGCCACAGCCCCACGTGGGTCCGCGACACGTCCATCAGCGCCCTGGCGGGCATGGCCACCTTCTACGCCGACCGGCTCGAACCGATCCTTCGCGGCCTGCTGGACGACAAGCTCGGCGAGATCAGGTTCGAGCAGTATCGCGGCTTCTATGAGGACCGGTACTTCTCGATGACCGACCACATCATCTGGGTCCTCGCCGCCGAGGCGCTCGGCCGCGTCCGCGGCGACGGCGGCCTCCTCCGCCACGGCGCCCCCTATGCCGCGCGGACCATCGACCGGATGATCCGCGAACGCTTCGACCCCGACACGGGGCTGCTGGCCGGCGGGTCGTGCTTCTTCGACGGCCACAGCGGCTACCCCGACGGGATGACCGGCCCTCTGCTGCGCTCGAGCAGCACCAACCTGCTGTACGTGATCGCCCTGCGACAACTCGAAGCGCTCGACGGCATCGGCGACACCGCCCGCGCCGCCTGGGCCGCGCTGCGCCGGCGGCTGGCCGAGGCGCTCGACCGCGAGTTGTGGCTGGACGACCGCGGCTGGTACGCCCAGTTCCAGTACGGCCGGCGCTACCGCGAGGAACGCTTCGAGACGCTCGGCAACCTGTTCGCCGTGGCCTGCGAGGACGTCGACGACGGGCGGGCGCGGCGGATCGTCGAGGCCATCGCGCCCGACCCGTACGGCCTGCCGACGCTCAAGCCGTGGTACGCCGAGCGCATCGTCTACCACGCCGAGGCGGTCTGGCCCTTCCTGACGGGCATCGCCCTGTGGGCCGGCCGCCGCCGGCCGGCCCTGCGGCCGTCGCCCGCCGGCGGGGTGGACCTGACGTACCTGACGGGGCAACTGCTCCGCACCGGGATGCTCGAGGGGACCTTCATGGAGCTGCTCCATTGCCGCACCGGCCAGGGGCGGTACTCGCCCTCGCAGGTCTGGTCGGCCGCGGCGATGCTGGCGGTGGTCGAGCACGGGCTGTTCGGCATGCGCTTCGAGGCCGACCGCCTCGTCTTCGCCCCGTCCGTCCCGGCGTTCCTGGAAGGCCGGACGATCACGCTGCACGGGATGCCCCTGCGCGGGCGGACGGTCACGCTGACGCTGTCGCCCGAGGGGGCCGTCTCGGTCGACGGCCGTCCGCTGTCGGATAACGTGCTGCCCCTCGACGCGGCGGTGGGGGACCCGTCGCCGATCGAGGTCGACACGCCCGCGGACGTGCCCGAACCGGCGCCCTTCCGCGCCGAGACGACCGCCGCCGCCGGCCTGACGCTGGCGGCCGATGCGGCCGAGATCGTCGTCTTCCCCGCCGACGAGCAGATCGGCTCGTATCGGATCGGTCTGCGGCTGGCGAACGCCGCCGGCGCGCCGCGGACGGCATCGTTGGCGTGCGCGTGTCCGGGGCTGACGGTGACGCCGTCGCGCCTGGACCTCACCGTCCAGCCCGGCCGGACCGTCGACGCGGCGGTGCGGGTCGGCTTCGACCGGCCGCCGGTACACTTCGGCGGGGCGGAGCTGACGATCGCCGACGCCGCGGCCGGCCTGCGCCTGGCGATGCCGGTGCGCCGCCTGTTGACGCTGGACTGCTCGTGGCGGTTCAAGCCGCTGTTCAAGGAACGCAGTCGCGGGTACGCGCGCGACTTCCATCATTACGACGCGTGGGACATGCTGCGCGTGCCGATGAACGCGGAGTTTCGCCTCGGGCCGTACGTCGGCGTGCTCTGGCTGGCCCGCAAGCCGGTGATCCCCGCCGCGTGGGCCGGGCGGGACCTGGTCTTCTACGCCGGCGGGATGTCCGACTGGGACGTCACCTATTTCAACGGCACCGAGATCGGCCGCACCGGCGCCGACGATGACCCCGCCGGCGACCGCTCGCGGCGCTACCCGATCGCGGCCGCTCTGGTCAAGGCGGGCGAGGTCAACACGATCGCCGTGAAGGTCTGGTGCTCCGGCGTCCGCAGCGGCATCCACACCGGCCCGGTCGTCATTGCCCCGGCCGACGAGATCGAGTGGGCCATCGAAGCCGGACGGCAGGTCACGGTGGCGAACATCCTGCCGGAGGTGGCCACGTGACGGGGATTCCTCCCCCCGGATCGCCAGGAACGTGCTAAGATGGAGGCCGCGTCGTGGACACCTGTGGTTTGGGAGGATGGATATGCGCCGCCGTGCATCCTGCGCCGCCGTCGCGATGGAGACCCTTGAGCCGCGGCTGCTGCTGGCCGGCGGGGTGCTGATCACCGAGTTCATGGCCGCCAACGACCAGACGCTCGCCGACGCCGACGGCGATTACCCCGACTGGCTCGAACTGTACAACGCCGGCAGCGAGCCGGTCGACCTCGACGGGTGGTTCCTCACCGACGACGCGGACCTGGGGGGCCTGTGGGAGCTGCCGGCGATCACCCTCGCTCCCGGCGGCTACCGCGTGATCTTCGCCTCCGACAAGGACCGCCGCGACCCGGCCGGCGAGCTGCACACCGACTTCAAGCTCTCGGCGGACGGCGAATACCTCGGCCTGATCCGCCCGGACGGCGTGACCGTCGAGCACGCCTACGCGCCGAGTTTCCCCGCCCAGGACGACGATATCTCCTACGGGCTGGTGGTCGGCGACGAGGCGGCGTACTTCGCCACGCCCACCCCCGGCGCCGAGAACGTCGGCGGGGTCCTGGGCTTCGTGGACGATACGACCTTCAGCGTCGACCGCGGGTTCTACGCCGAGCCGATCGACGTGGCCATCACCACCGACACCGACGGCGCCGAGATCCGCTATACCACCGACGGCTCGACGCCCACCGCCACGCACGGGACCGTCTACGCCGGCCCCGTCCACATCGCCGGCCAGACCGTCCTGCGGGCCGCCGCGTTCAAGCCCGGCTGGCAGCCGACCAATGTCGATACGCAAACGTACGTCTTCCTCGCCGACGTGCTCACCCAACCGGATTGGCCCGACGGCTATCCCGCCGAGTGGAACGGGGACACCTGCACACGTCCGGCCGATTACGGCATGGACCCGGAGATCGTCAACGACCCCGCCTACGCCGACGAGATGATCGCGGCGATGACGGCGATCCCCTCGATCTCCATCGTCACCGATATCGAAAACCTCTTCGATCCCGACACCGGCATCTACATCAAGGCCACCCGCGACGGGATGGACTACGAGCGGCCCTGCTCGTTCGAGTACTTCGACGCCGAGGGCAACGGGCTGTTCCAGATCGACTGCGGCCTCCGCATGCGCGGCGGGGCCAGCCGCAGCCAGCGAACCACGCCCAAGCACTCCTTCCGGGTGATCTTCCGCGAGCAGTACGGCGGCGGCAAGCTGGAGTATCCCCTGTTCGGCGAGGACGCCACCGACAGCTTCGACACCCTCATCCTGCGGGCCGGGTCCAACCTCTCCTGGCCCCACCACAACGGCTGGCCCGTCTACAGCGAAAACCGCCTCTACGCCCAGTACGTCCGCGACCAGTGGGCCAAGGCCACCCAACGGGCCGCCGGCGGCTACGCCGCCCACAACCACTACGCCCACCTCTACATCAACGGCATCTACTGGGGACTGTATAACCCCGGCGAACGACCCTCGGCCCCCTTCGCCGCCGACTACCTCGGCGGCGACAAGGACGACTACGACGTCATCAACTCCGGCGAGGCCATCGACGGCGACACCGACGCCTGGCATGCCATGCTCGACCTGGCCGATCAGGGCCTCGACGACCCCGCACGCTACGGGCAGATGACCGGGATGCTCGACGTCGAGGCCTTCGCCGACTACATGATCATCAACCAGTACGCCGGCAACTTCGACTGGGACCACCACAACTGGCACGCGATCCGAAACCGCGACGGCGGCCAGTGGACCTTCTCGATCTGGGACACCGAGATCATCTTCATCCGCCTCCACGACAACCGCATCGACCCGGCCAAGTTCGGCCAGTACGAACCCTCGTCCTCCTACGACCCCGACGAGAACGTCCTCACACGCCTCTGGCTGCAACTGATGGACAACGCCGAGTTCCAGGTCCTCTTCGCCGACCGCATCCACAAGCACCTGTTCAACGGCGGGCTGCTCACCCCCGACAGCGTCATCGACCGCTGGAACGCCATCAGCGACCAGGTCTATCTGCCCATCCTCGGCGAGTCCGCCCGCTGGGGCGACTACCGCCGCGACGTCTTCTACGCCGGCCGCGACGCCTTCGACGACCGGCGGCTCTACGACCGCGACGAGGAATGGGTCAACGAGCGGAACCGCCTGCTGACCACCTACTTCCCCAACCGCACCTCCATCGTCCTCCAGCAGTACAAGGACGTCGGGGCCTACGGCGACATGAACGGGCCGCTGCTGTTCGTCAACGGCCTGCCCCGCCACGGCGGCGTGGTCACCCCCGGCAGCATTCTGACCATGACCCCCGCGGCCGCGACGATCCTCTACACCACCGACGGCAGCGACCCGCGGCTGCCGGGCGGGGCGGTCCACCCCGACGCGTCGGTCTACAGCGGCAGCGCGCCGGTGCTGCTGACCGCCGACACCGTCGTCAAGGCCCGCGTCTACGACGCCGGGGCGTGGAGCCCGCTGAGCGAGGCGATCTACGAGACCGCCGACGGGCCGCCGGTGGTCGTCAGCGAGATCAACTACCACCCGCCGGCGCCCACCGACGCCGAGCGGCTCGCCGGGTTCGACGATCCCAACGACTTCGAATTCATCGAGCTGCACAACACCTCGGCGGCCCCGCTGGACCTGGGCACCGTCTCGCTGGCCGTCGGCGTCACGTTCGACTTCGACGACGCCGCGATCACCACGCTGGACGCCGGCGGCTACGTGCTGGTGGTCAGGGACCGCGACGCCTTCGAGGCCCGCTACGGGACCGGCCTGCCCGTCGCCGGCGAGTACCTCGGCAAGCTCGACAACGCCGGCGAAACCCTCGTCCTCCGCCACGGCAACGGCACCGAGTTCCGCCGCTTCACCTACGATGACGGCAACGGCTGGCCCGCCGCCGCCGACGGGGCCGGCTGGACGCTCGAGCGGGTCGACCCCGCCGGCGACCCCAACGACCCGGCCGCCTGGCGCGCCGGCGCGTACCTCGGCACCCCCGGCGCCGCGCCGGGCGGCCCCTCGGCCGACTTCGACGCCGACGGGGACGTCGACCTCGACGACTTCGCCATCCTCAAGGCCCACTTCGGCCGCCCCGGCGCCACGCCCGCCACCGGCGACGCCGACGGCGACGGCGACGTCGACCTCGACGACTTCGCCGCGCTCAAGCGGTCCTTCGCCGCCGGTGCCGCCGTCACCGTCACCGCCGACGCCACCGCCGCCCCGCCCGCCCATCCGCGGCCGGTCCGCCGCCTGCGCCGCCGCGCCCGCGCGACCCGCGGCGACAGCGTCG
>CAZHRW010000185.1:0-5425 GCA_964535025.1 uncultured Planctomycetales bacterium | reverse complement strand
GCCGTCGCCGCGGCCGGCAGGTCAATGGGGGCGGCCGCCGCACTCGTGCCGAAGTTCAGCTTGAGCAGGGCGAAGTCGTCGAGGTCCACCGCGCCGTTGCCGTCGAAATCGCCCATGGCCCACGTCGCGTCGGCGGCGGTGCCGAAGTGCTGCTTGAGCAGGGCGAAATCGTCGAGGTCCACGAGGCCGCTGTAATCGGCGTCGCCGGGCGTGCCCTGGTACTCGTAGGCGCCGATGTCGACGGACGCGCCAATGACGCGCCGATTACCCGCCAGATCCAACGGTAAGGGCTCGGCGGTGTCGCCGTCCCCGTCGAGGTCGTACGCGTCGGCCGGCAGCAGGGCGTCGTCGCCGGCGTCGATGGCGTTACTGGTTGGCAGCAATCTCACGTCACCCCAGTCGTCGTCGGCCGTCCCCCACGTACCGTCGGGGCCGGGGGAGGGGTTGCGAAGAAAGCCGGGGTCGATACCGACGAGGTTGTCGGTGCCGGTGTAGGTGAATAGGCTGTTGGGATGAGCGTGAGGCGCGTCATTCAACGCCAGGATGCTGTTGTTCAGCCCAACGATGTGTCTGTCGTAGACACCGCCGCCTTCATAGGCCGCCCAGTTCCCGCTGACCGTCGCGTTCGTCAGCGTCAGCTGATCACACGTGTAGATGCCGCCGCCAAAGGCCCAGGAGACAGACTCCGGGTCTTCACCCGCGGCCGCATTGGCCACGATGGCCGTGTTCACAAGCGTCGCGCGGCCGCTGTTGTAGAGGCCGCCTCCACGGCCCGTGGAAGCGACGTTTCCATGGATGTCGACGTTCGCGCCTTGCATGGTCCCATCGTCCCAGTTGCAGATCCCGCCGCCGCTTGGGGCCACATTGCCGCTGACCAGGACGTCAGTCAGTGTCAGGCGGTAAAGATTGGCGATGCCACCGCCGTACACTGCGGCGGCGTTCTCGCCGACCGTCACATCACTGAGCGTGAGGGTGCCTGCATTGTAAATTCCGGCGCCCCATGCGCCTGTCCATCCACCTGTCAGCGTCAGGTGGGACAGAGACACCGTAGCCCATCCCGGCTCCTGGAGGACCTCCACCACGCGTCCGAGCCCGTCGGCATCGAGCGTCACGCCGCGATCTGGCCCGATAATCGAGATGCCCCCGTGCAGCAGCACCGTGCCGCTGAGATGTACTCGTCCTCCCGCCAGCGTCGGATCGAAGGTGACGGTCGCCCCTGCATCCGTGATGGCTGCGTACGCCAGGGCTTCATGCAAGGAGATCCGGTTGTCATTCGCATCCACCGTATCGATCAGTGTCGTCACGCGCAGCGAGGGTGCTTCACGATTCGGATCGAGCGCGTCCTGGTACTCGTAGGCGCCAAGGTCGACAGCGCCGTTGCGCATCCGGAGCAGACCGTCGCGGTCGGTGGCCAAGGGGGCGCCCTCGGCGTCAACGGCCAGGGCACCGCTGCCGTAATCGATGGCGATGCTGTCCCCAGCAAGGTGGAAGTCGCCAACGGAAGCGTCCTCGAATCCCGGGTCGATGCCGATCAATGTGTTATTGGCGACGAACGTCCCACCCACATCGGACTCCCGATCAGACGCCGTGTTCAGCGCCACGATGCTGTTGTTCAGAATGCTCTCGGCGACGTGGTCGCTGGACACCAGGTACAGGCCGCCGCCGAGGACGGCCTCGTTCTCGCAGACGGTGACGTTCGTCAAGGTTGCGTTGCCGTACACGCCGCCGCCCCAGGCTGCCGTGTTTGCTGTAATCTCCGCGTTCGCCAACACCAACTGCGCAATCGTCCGGCTGTAGATTCCCCCGCCCCGGCCATCGGGGACACCGTCACTGTTTGTATCCGTGGTGGCGTTGCCCGTGATCAAGACATTCTGCCCCGTCAGGCGACCGCCGTTGAAGACTCCTCCGCCGTCACCGTCTTCTGTGGTGTTGTGGCGCACCACCACCTCGGTCAGGGTTAGCGTTGCGTCTTGAGCGTTGTGAATGCCTCCCCCATGGCCCCACGGCGCGGTGTTTGCGACCACCTCGACATGGATCAGCGCGAGCGTGCCCTCGTTGCGAATGCCGGCGCCGTCGTCCATCTGCCCGCCGGTAATCGTCACGTTCGACATCGAGACCTCCGCGCCGGGCTTGACATGAAGTATGCGGCTGCCGGCGTTGGCGTCGACCGTCACGCCTTCATCCGGGCCTTCGATCACCAGCGCCCCGCGGACAAGGAGTTCCTGACCGTCGAGGACGATGTGTCCGCCCCGCAATGACGGGGCAAACGTCACGGTGGTTCCCATGTCGCCCACCATGGCGCAGGTCAAGGCCTCTCGCAGGGAGATCTTCCCATCGGTGGGATTCACAACGTCCAGCGGACTCGTCACGATCACCGAGGGCGTTTCGCGCATCGGGTCGGGGGCGCCGGGATACTCATAGGCCCCCAGATCGACCACATCGTCGGCTACGCGGGCCAAGCCGTCAAGATCCGACGTCAGCGGCGAGCCCTCGGCATCGACCGCCAAGGCATTGTTGCCGCGGTTGATCGCAATACTCGTGGCGGACAGGCGATAATCGCCCGCCGCCGGATCGACGAAACCGGGGTCGACCCCGACGAGACTGCGATGTGCCGTGAAAAGACCGCACACGTCCGGGTCGTTACCGTCGACAATGCTGTTCGCGGCCACAATGCTGTTGTTGAGCGTCACTGAGGCGCCCACCGTGACTTCCGTCACCGTAGTGGTGACGCTGTAGAGCCCACCGCCCCAGCGCTGAGCGGTATTGCCACTGATGGTGACATTCGTCAAGATCAAGACGCCTGGAAACGCATCGGACACGCAGTAGTTGTCGATCCCGCCGCCGTCGTACTCCCGGGCGGCGTTGTTCGCAATGAGCACATTCGTGAGCGTGGCCGTTCCCCTGTTGTGGACGCCGCCTCCCGAATCGGCGGTGTTGCCTTCGACTCTTACGTTCTGCATCACCAGCGTACCCGACGACCCGACGCCGCCGCCTGCGTTCTCGCTGACCAGCGAGTTCCGCAGCGTGAGCACACCCCCATTGCTGACCCCCGCGCCTGTGTTCCCGGTGACGGTCACGCGCGTCATCGCAGCCGTGCCGGAAGCGATACAGATGCCGGCACGGGTGTTTTCACTGACCGTAACGTCTTGAAGGATCAGTGTTCCCAGCCTGCTGTAGATCCCTCCGCTTCTGCTGCCGGACACAGGGGCGGCATTGCCGCGAACCGTTGCGTGGGTCAGCGTCAGCGACCCCTGGCTGTCGATACCACCGCCTTGATGACTCCCGGCGTCGCCGCCCGTGATCGTCACGTTCGACAGCGAGACCTCGCCACTGCCCAGCACGGACATCACGCGGCTGAGCCCCCCGGCGTCGATCGTCACGCCGGCGGAGGGCACGTCGAACATCAGCAGGCCATGGAGCACGAGTTCCTGCCCGCCCAAGACGAAGGTTGCGCCCGTCAGTGGGGGGGCGAAGGTCACCGGTGAAGCGCCGTCGATCAACGCCGCATACGCGATGGCTTCGCGCAGCGAGATGAGGCCGTCCACAGGATCCGTGACGTCCTGGTCCGTCGTGACGTTGAGGGAAAGCCCCTCGCGCTCGGGGTTGGGCGCGCCTTGGTATTCATAGGCGCCTACGTCCACGATGCCGCCGGTCGTGCGGGCGAAGCCCTCCGCATCGACGGCCAGCGGAACGCCGGCGTCGTCGACGGACAGGGCGTTGTCCCCGCGGTTGATCGCGATGCTCGTGTCCGCCAGGTGGTAGTCGCCGGCCGTGGCGTCGATGAAACCGGGGTCCATGGCGATGATGTTGCGGCTCTCGGTGAAGGTCCCGAAGGTGTCGCCTGCGGTGTTGAGTGCGAGGATGCTGTTGTTGACGGTCAACGCACCATCATTGGTGATGCCTTTCTCGTTCCCGCACACAGTCAGGTGGGTCAGCGTCATGGCGCCGGCGTTGGACAGGGCGTTGCCCGTGTTGCCGGCGACGATCGCGTTGACCACGGTCATGTCGGCGTCCGAGGCATTGTAGATTCCCCCGTCGGACCCTTGGGCGTTGTTGTCGGTCACCCGGACGTTCATCAGTGCGGCGACGCCGGATTCGACGTAGACGCCCCCGCCGCCGGAGGTGGCGTACTGGGTGGCCGCATTGCCGTGGATGTCCACGTCGGTCGCCCGGAGGGTCCCGACGCTGTAGATCCCGCCGCCGTGGAGGGAGGCGGTGTTCCCGCTGACGGTCACGTGGGTCAGTGTCAGGGTGCCTGCGTTGTAGATCCCCGCGCCAAGCCCCTGCTGATCGTTAGTGGCCGTGCTCGCGCTGACGGTCGCGTGGGTCAAGGCGAGGGTGCCCCCCTCGTTGAAGATCCCGGCGCCGAAACCCCTTGTCTTGCCCCGTGTGATCACAAGCCCCGAGAGCGACACGTCAACGTCACTGGCGATGTGGATGACGCGGCAGCGACCTTGCCCGTCCAGCGTGATTGGCGTATCGGGCCCTTCGACGCTGACGGACCCGTGGATGAACAGTTCTTTTCCGTCAAGGGGGAACGTTCCGCCGGCCAGCACCGAATCGAATGTCACCGTCGTGGCGACGTCGCCGATCATGGCGTGCAGGAGGGCCTCGCGCAGCGACGTCTCGGCGTCGGTTGGGTCGAGGAGGTCCTCCAGCGTTGTCACGAGCGTCGCCGGGGCTTCCCGAGCCGGGTCCGGGGCGCCCTGGTACTCGTAAGCCCCCAGGTCGACGGTGCCGTCGGCGGTGCGGGGCAATCCGTCGAGGTCGGTCGCCAGCGGCGCCCCGTCGGGATCGACGGCCAAGGCGTCGTCGCCGCGGTTAATGGCGATGCTGGTGGGGGGGAGGCGGTAATCCCCGCCGGCCGGATCGACGAAGCCGGGGTCGGCGCCGATGAGGTTGTGGCTGCCGTCCAAGGGCGTGTCGAGATCGGACGGCCATTGCTCGCCCCAGGAATACTCGCTGACATTCATCGCGACGATGGTGTTGTTGAGCGTAGCGGTCCCCGAGGGGATGAGGATCCCACCGATGCTCCAGGTCGACCAGCCTGACGCGACATTACCGGCAACGGTTGCGTTGGTCAGGGTCAGCGATCCCGTCGCGCTGTAGACCCCGCCGCCCCAGTACCCGTATCTATAGTGGAGCGTATTGCCAAGAATCGCCGCATTGGCCAGGGCTGCGTCGCCGACGTTGTACAAGCCGCCCCCCGACGAGGCGCCGCTATTGTCGCTGATCAGAACGTCCACGCCGGTCAGGAGGCCGGTGTTGTGAATGCCGCCGCCTCGGGTGTGTCTGTAAGAGAAGGAAATCGCGTTGGCGGTGATCGCCACATGGGTGAGCGACGCGGTGCCGGCGTTGTCGATCCCGCCGCCGCGCTCGAAGGCGGTGTTGCCGTTGACGATGACATGGGACAGGCCGAGGGTCC
>CAZHRW010000184.1:0-51737 GCA_964535025.1 uncultured Planctomycetales bacterium | reverse complement strand
CGTCCCGCGTGCCGCGACGCGGCACGAGAGCAGGTGACCCCTGTGGCAAGCTCAGGGCAGGCAGGAGAGAGAACGCCCAACAGCACCCCTTCACAAGTCGCAAGTGGACCGCACCGCCACGGCTCGTGGTCGGTTCGGGTCGCTACTGCCTCACGGTACGGCACTTGCATCCACTACGCTCAGCCAGTTATTGCGCTTCACCCTCGACCCCAAGAAGAGGGCGCGAGAGCTAGTTGTTTCCATCCTCTCGAATACGGATGTACTCCGTCAAGGCGTCATTCGTAATGTGGATGCGGTCTTCTGGTATATCATAGCCCATCATTCTCCAACGTTCAGCTTGTCCTTTGAAGGCGGCTATCCTCCGTTTGAAGGTAGGGTTTAGCTTGTCTATATCAAACGGGGTTTGCCCTGTGTCGTCTTTGTTTGCCGCTACTATTATTACTTCTACGCCCTCTTTGCCATCTACTAGCATACAGAACATATAGTCTCCACAACCAATTTCCCCTATTGTGAGGAACGTCTCACAATACAATCTCAAGTATTCGTCAAATGTAATTGGATAGCGTTTTTCAAAGAGAGGGTGGGGAAGTCGGGGAACATCGTCCCGTGTCGGTTGTTCCAATGGCCAGATATTCAGAGATGTACGGGTGACAACAACGGCAAGGAAAATGCCAAGAAGCAATGTCGTAATGTCTGAGCGTGTCATTTGCTCTAGGTTTCTCACTGAAAGTGGCTTTCTTCTTGAAAGGCTACAATTCTTGTCGGCATCGTGCGTAAGTACCCACTCTTGTCCACGAGACTTCTGCCGCCACGTGGATTCGTGACGGTGTTACGGCCTCCTGGAATGGGGTAGGATGGTTTTGTCAAGAAGCCACACACTTCATCCAGGAGACGATTACATGGTATCGGTCGCCAGTCCGTTTGCACAGGTTCTTTCGTTCACTTCCCGTCGCGATTTCAGCCGCACCGATATCCCTCACCCCCACATCTTCCTCTGCTCGCTCCACCGCACCGGCAGATCCCCGCGTGCCGCGGAGCGGCACGAGAGCAGGAGAGCAGGAGAGCAGGCGACAGTAGACCAGGAGAGAACGGCTCACCACGGTTTGCGTTGCTCGCCCCAGGCAACCGGCAGCTCTTTCCGCAGCTTCCCTTCGACTCGCTACGCTCGCTCAGGGCGGACGTCCAGGCTCATGCCCTCCGGCTCGCGGCCACGCAGGATGGCCTCAATGATGTCCGGGGCGAGGCTCGTCAGACGGAGCATACGCCCCACGTACGTTCGATCGACGCCCACCGCCTGGGCCAGGTCGTCGAGGCTCGCGTACTCGCCCTTGTTGCGGCGGCACGCCGCCGCTGCTAGACTGCGGGGCGCAGGGTGATGATGAGCAACCCCGTTGAGATCAGCACACGATCCGTCAGCGAGATCCGGGCATGAGTGAACGCATCTATCGCGACGTCGAGCCGAGCGGAACCCTGGAGACGGCGTGCGGACGATTCCTCGCCGATCTCGGCGATTGGATACGCGACTGCATGCGGGACTACGCGTCGCTGACGCCGGCGGAGGCCCAGCGACAGAACAACCACGACCAGGGCACGTTCACGCTCGGGTGGCTGCCCTACATCCGGGCCACCGGCGACACCGAAGCGACGGCCTGGATGAAGGCCCTGCGCGATGCCGTCGCCGGCCATTGCCGCCAGGTGGGACTGTGGCGGCATGGCTATTGGACCCGGCAGGAAGCCCATCACGGCACCGAACACTTCGAACTCTTCCTCGGGGCCCTCTATCGCCTTGACGGCGACGACGCGGAGACCCGCCGGCAGATCCTGGACGCGGCCGAACACATCGGCAACTGGGTCGAAGGCCTCCCCGCCTGGTTCGACTGGGACAGCGGCCTGTTCCGCGGCTTCTGGCTGGGGACCGAGCGCGTGAACGACCCGCCTTCGCC
Source organism: uncultured Planctomycetales bacterium (assembly GCA_964535025.1). Taxonomy (GTDB): domain Bacteria; phylum Planctomycetota; class Phycisphaerae; order SM23-33; family FEN-1343; genus JAAYZK01. Next base: position 49,794 of record CAZHRW010000184.1, on the reverse strand, counting down.
GCACAACCGGCCGGAACACCTTCGGTTCGTGTCCATCGCGATGCTCGCCCACGCCATCACCGGCGAGCGGCGCTACCTCGACGTCGCCGTACGGCACGCCGGCGTCTGGGCGGACGCGATCCTCGCCGGCGGGCTGCCGCCGCTGAAGCTTTACAACCCCCCCGGGGCATGGCAGGGGCAGGCCGCGGACGCGACGTTCGACGGCCACGTCGGGCAAGCCTCCGTGGGAACCGACCCGGTCGCGCGGGCGGAGAATTTCCTGGCCTCCGACGGCATCGAGGCCCTGGGGATGCTGGCCGAGGCGACCGGCGAGGCGCGTTTCCGCAAGGCCGCCGCGCGGCTGGTGGACATCGTCGCCACGCAGATCGGGGACCCGGACGCCGACGCCGCCGTCGACGCCCTGCGGCGGTACCGCCGGCGGTTCGGCGATACGACCTACGATGCGCGGGTGCTGGACGTCGCCGGCGCGCTGCCCCGGGAGCCCGTGCGAACGCTGTGCATCGAGCCTCGGGTCGACCGGCCGCGCAAGCCATCCGGCATCGGCAAACGGCAGGACATGCCCGCCTGGTTCGAGGACGGACGGCCGCGACGGCGAGGCACGGCGCTGCTGGCACTGGCGGCGGAGATCGCCGACGACGCCGACCTGGCGCGCACGGCGGTTGACCTGGCGCGGACGTACTTTGCGCTGGCGCGTGCGGTTTACCCGCACGGCCGCCACCACGGCTGCAGTTCACGCTCCGTCAGCGCCATCGCACGCGGCCACGGGCGAAGCAACAACGCCGGGGCGGTCACCGCCGTCCTCGCGCCGGTGCTGGAGTCGTTCGGGATTCCATAGGCGGACGCTCACGGATATCCGGCAGCGTCGAGATGTGGCGCGGTGCGCCACCGGCCGGCGCCGGCGGTCGGCCCCCGCGGCGCGCACGGCCGCGGCGCTGGAGGTCCGGCCGATCGGGGGACGGATCGGCTGACCGGCCGCTAGAGCAGTTGAATGCCCGCCGCCCGGCAGGCGTCGAGGGTGGCGTCGGGCCAGAGGCCGACCTGGACCTCGCCGATGTGGGCGCGCTGCATGAGGAGCATGCACAGGCGGCTTTGGCCGATCCCGCCGCCGACGGTCTGGGGCAGCCGTCCGTCCAGCAGCAGCGTGTGCCAGGGCAGTTCGGCCCGCTCCGGGCAGCCGCAGACGTCGAGCTGGCGGCGGAGGGTGTCGGCGTTGACGCGGATGCCCATGCTCGACAGCTCGAAGGGGATCTCCAGCAGCGGGTTCCACACGACGATGTCGCCGTTGAGCCCGCGGGTGTCGGGGCCGCTGGGGGTGATCCAGTCGTCGTAGTCGGGGGCCCGGGCGTCGTGGCGCTCGCCGTTGCCCAGGTCGCCGCCGATGCCGATGACGAACACCGCCCCCAGCTCGCGGCAGGCCGCGGCCTCGCGCTGGGCGCCGGTCAGGTCGGGCCAGCGGCGGGCGAGCTCCTCGCTGTGGACGAAGTGGATCTCCTCGGGCAGCGACGGGCGCAGGTGCGGCTCCCGGCGGGCCACCTCGGCCTCGGTGTCCTTGAGGGCCCGGTAGATGTCCCGCACGACGGCCTTGAGGTAGGCCACCGTCCGGTCGCTCGGCCGGATGACCCGCTCCCAGTCCCACTGGTCGACGTAGACCGAGTGGAGGTTGTCCAGCTCCCGCTCGTCGGGGCGCAGGGCGTTCATGTCCGTGTAGATGCCCTCGCCAACGGCGAAGTCGTACTTGTACAGCGCCAGCCGCTTCCACTTGGCCAACGACTGGACGATCTCGTACTCGGCGTCCCCGTCGGCCGACACGCGGAACCGCACCGGCCGCTCGACGCCGCTGAGGTTGTCCTGCACCCCCGAGGCGCTCGGCACGAACAGCGGGGCGGTGATGCGGTGGAGGTTGAGCCGTCCGGCCAGGGCCTCGGTGAAATGGTCCTTGATGAGCTTGATGCACGCCTCGGTCCGGCGGACGTCCATCGGTTGGCGGTACCCTTTCGGAATGATCAACGTCACGCCTGTCTCCTGGTAGCCTCTGGGGTTCTCATCGCGTTTCCGTGGCGGGTCGCGGGGCGCTGCGGAGGCATTGTCCACAAGGGGCGGGAGATTTGCAAGGGCTCGTGCGCGGCCGCGGCGGCCGGCTAGCGAAAATACGCATCCAGCGGCGGTCGCCGGTCGCGCAGCCACGCCCGCAGGCGCTGCAGACCCTGATCGACCTGGGCCTCCACCGCCGCCTGCTCGGCGGCGTCGGCGCCCGACCACAGCCGCGACAGGACCGGCGCGGCCGTGGCGCCGTCGGCCAGCAGCGCCCGGTCGAGCCATGCCGCGGCGGCGGCGGCGCCGAAGGCGAAGCGCCGGGGGCGGACGCGGTGGGCCAGCGCCAGGCGGATCGTGCCGATCAGCCGGTCGTCCCAGCCGAGCTTCCGCTCGGGCGCACGGCCGACCCGGGCGACGGTGTCGCCCAGCAGGGGGTTGACCATGCGGGCCAGCAGGTCGTCGGCATAAAGGCGGTAGCCGCGGGCGGTGAACAGGGGGTCGACCCCGCGGTGGCGGCAAAGGAGGGCCGCGCCCGACTCGGCCAGGAAGGCGTCGCGAAGGAACGCCATCACCCCGCCCACCCCGGGCAGGTCGCAGATCCGCTCCACGCCCAACAGCCCGCCGACGTACGCCGCCAGGGCGTGGGCGGCGTTGTGGCCGTACAGCTTGGCCTCCTCGAACGGCAGCAGGTCGGCCTTGGCCTCGAACGACGGAAACACGCACGCCGCGCCCGCGGCGCCGTCGTCGCCGTCCGGGCGGGAGATCAGGATGCGGTTGAACGCCTCGACCAGCAGAGCCTCGTCCGCCTCGCCGGTCATCGTGACCAGGCCCTGCTCGCGGATGTGGGCCGCGTCGGTGACGAGCCCGCTCATCTTGCCGATGACCGTGTTGACAAACCGCACCCGGCGTCGGACGGCGTCTCGCCGCTGCGGCTCGACGGCGGCCAGGACGCCGTCCCGGAGGATCTCGGCGGCGCGATTGTGGTTCTCCGCGGCATAGACGATGGCCCCCGGCCCGTCGCACGCCGCCTTGCGGGCCAGCCCGCGCGCCAGCAGGGCCGTCAGCGACGCCTCGCCGCCCTGGCCGTAGCACGCCACGCCGGGCACGGCGGTGGCGATGTCCGTCGCCTCGGCCAGCAGCGCCTCCAGCCGTTCGACGTCGCCGACGCAGGCCGTGTCGAGGACCTCGACGGGGCCCACGCGGGCCCGCTCCACGTAGTCGGCGTGGGCGATGTTCAACCCCACGCACCCGCCGGCCCGCCGCACCGCCGCGACCCGCTCGGCGAGCACCTCCGCCACGGCCAGACGGCCGAACCGGCCGGTCCGCTGGGCCTCGTAAAGAAACAGGCCCACCTGGATCGCGCCGAAACCGAAACCGACGTAGGTGCGGTTCGAGGTCGGCGTTGAACGTTGGGCGTTGGGAGTTGCCAAGGGTGAGCCGCGCCCCGCAGGGTGCTGTCGGCCGTCAGTGTGAACGTTAGGTCCCAAACGGCAATCCAAGTCTCATCCCCCCGTCCACAGCCGCTCATCGCCGTCCCACCGCCAGCCGTCGGGGGTCGGGCCGAGCCGTTGGGGCCAACCGGCGGCGATGCGCTGTTGGACGGCGTGCCAGGCGGGAATGCCGCTGGTGGCGTCGGCGCATTCGACGCTGGCGGCGCCGACCCCGACGGCCGAGCGGACCGCGGCGGGGGGGTCCTGCCCGGCGACCAGGGCCGCCAGGAGGCCGGCGACCGTCGCGTCGCCCGAGCCGGTCGTGCCGGCGACGTCGACGGCGAAACACGGGGCCAGCAGCTGGCGGCCCCGCCAGCGATCCCAGTCGCACGGCAACCGGCCGCCGATCGCGTCGAGCCGTCCGGCGTCGTCGGAGGTCCGCAGGTAGAGGCCGCGGTCGCCCAGCTTCAACGCCACGATCGCGGCCCCCATGCCGATCAGCGTATCGGCCAGCCGTCGAAAGACCGACGGGTCGGCCGCCGCGGCGAGGTTGTCGCCGCCCGCCGTCGCCGCCAGGTGATCGAAGCGGTCGCGATCGAGCATCCAGAGGGTCTCGTCGAAGCTCGGCGCGAACAGGTCCACCGCCGGCAGCGCCTTGGCCAGGATGGCCGGCCAGTCGGCACGGCCGGCGTCGCCGTCGAGGTCCGGCATCGACAAATCCAGGGACAGGGCCAGGTGCCGCGCGCGAACGCCGGCGAGCAGGCGGGCCAGTTCGTCGCCGCCGTCGGCGTACATGCGGCGCATCAGCGGCGGATAGCCGAAATGGAACAACCCCGCCGACGGCAGGCGGTCGAACGGGACGTCCGACGCGGCAAAGGTGTCGTTCACCCCGGAATGGTGCAGGAACGTCCGATCCGTGCCCGGCGGGCTGATGACGATCGTATACGAGCTGCCGCCGCCGGGCGCGACGATCATGTCGGCGGCCAGCGCCGCGCCGGCGTCGGTGAGGATGCTCAGGACCGACCGGCCCAGCAGGTCGTCGCCCAGCTTGCCCATCAGGCGCACCGGCAGGCCCAGCCGGTGCAGGGCCAGCCCCGCGTTGGCCACGGCCCCGCCCGTGGCAACCGTGGCCGGCCCGACCTTCACCAGGCGGCCCGGCACGATCATCTCCCGCGGCGTCCGCCCGTCGGCCGGTAGCGCCGGGATGATATCCAGGCAGATGTGCCCGGCGACGACGATGCCGAGGTCCGTCTTCATCCCGGCAGTCCCATCAAGTGCTCCATCACGGCCAGGTCGAGCGCCTCGTAGTCGCGCTCGGCGATCAGTTTCGCCTCGAGCCCGGCATCGAAGCTTCGGACCTTCTCGACCAGGGCCAGAAACAGCGTGCGGCTGTTGGACAGGTGGCGGCAGTTGACCTCGGCGGTCTGCGTGCGGATGGCCTTGACGTCGAGGCCGACGTAGCGGCCGGTGTCGGCGTAGCCGGCCCGTTCGAGCACCCGCACCTGGTTGAAGGCCGACCGCAGGTTGATCACGGCGAACGCGCGGTCCTCGTCGAACTTCAGGCCGTTCTGGTCGTTCAGGTGCACGCTCCACAGCTTGCCCATCGACAGGGCGAAGCCCATCTCGTCGGACGGGTCAAGCCCGGCGAGGATCGCGTGGGCGGTTTCGATCAGCCCGCCGACACGGGCGGGGTCGGCCGTCTGCGACGCCACGGCCAGGGCGTGGCCGATGGTCGGCACGTAGGCGTGGTCGGTCGGCTCGTTGGGCTTGGGTTCGATGGCGATCTCGATGTCCTTGTCGTACTCGAGCATCGCGTTGATGGCGTCGAGCACGTGGCGGTAGGCGTCGACGGCGTTCTTGGACTCGCGGAGGTAGGTCCCTTCCCGCGCCAGCCACAGGACCATCATCTTCGTGCCCAGGCCGCGGGCGATGTCGATGGCCTTCTTGCTCCGCTCGATCGCCCACGCCCGCACCGCCGGGTCGTTGGCGGTGTAGCCGCCGTCGATCCCGTTGGGGTGCTCCCACAGTCGCGGGGCGACGAACTCGGCGGCGAGGCCCTCGCCGTCCAGCATCGAGCGGATGCGGGCGGTCTCCTGGCGGATCTGGTCGGCGGACTTCTCCTCGGGATGGGCCACGGCGTCGTCGTCGTGGAACTGCATGGCATCGAAACCGAGTTCGCGACACAGCGCCACCTTGCGGGCGAAGGGCAGCTCGTCCCGCACGGCCGGTCCGAACGGATCGGCGCCGGGGTGGATGTTCCAGGGCCCGAACGAGAAACGATAGGTGCTTGCCATGGACGTGTCTCCTTACGATGAGAATGTAGCGGCACTCTAGCGGCGGCCGCGGCGGCGGTCAAGGGCCTGGCAGGCCTCCGGCGGCGTTCAGATACGACCGGGGAGTTCGACGGATCCGCTCGCTGTTGACGGCGCGCGCCTGGTCGGTTATGAGGGAGAGGATGACCGCGGGGGGCACGACCAGGGACGCCTCGACCGCGGCGCCGCAGGATTCGTTTCGCCTGGAAGAAGGACCGATCGCACAATGGAAGGACAAACCGGCCGACCGAACATCATCTTCATCTTCCCCGACCAGTGGCGGTGGGACTGCCTGGGCAGCTTGGGCCACCCCGTGGTTGCCACACCCTTCCTCGATGAACTCGCCGCCGAGGGCGTCACGTTCATCAACGCCTACACCCCGGTCCCAACCTGCATTGCGGCACGGGCCTCGGTGATGACCGGCATGGATCCCTGGAACCACGGGCGATTGGGCTATCGCGACTGCGTACCGTGGACCTACGACATCACGCTGCCGGGCCAACTGCGCAACAGCGGCTATCAGACGATGGTCGCGGGCAAAACGCACTTCTACCCCCAGCGGGCCGGTTTGGGCTTCGAGCAATTGAGGCTCTACGAAACCCAGATACACGGAGACGAAGCGAGTGACTACCACCTGTGGCTGCTTCGCGAGACCGGCGGCGCGTACACCGACCTGTCGCGGGACATCGATCCCAACGGGATGCTTTGCCGTCCGTGGACCTATCCGGATTACCAGCATCCCAACACCTGGACGATGAGCGCGGCATTGGACATGCTGAAGCTGCGCGACCCCCTGCGGCCGTTCTTCATGCAGATCAGCTTTCAGCGCCCACACCCGCCGATCGACCCGCCGATCGACTATTACCGGCGCTACGAAGACTGCGATCTGCCGGAGATTCCCGTCGGCGACTGGGCGGAGGGGTTCTGCGAGCGGGAGGCCCGCGTGGGCGCCGCCCGCGGGGTGATCGAGGCGCGCCGGCTGGCGGAGGCGCGCCGGGGCTATTTCGCCCAGATCAGCCATATCGATTACCAGATCGGGCGCCTGCTGCGCTACCTCGGCCGCAGCGGGATGATGGCCAATACCTGGATCGTCTTCGCCTCCGATCACGGCGAGATGCTCGGCGACCACCATCACTACCGCAAGAGCGCCCCGTTCGAAGCGTCGGCGGCGATTCCCTTCATCGTGCGCCCGCCCACGTTGGCGGAACACTCCGCCGGGGGGGTGTGCGACAAGCCGATCACACTCGGCGACGTCATGCCCTTCTGCCTGGACGTGGCCGGCGTGCCGATCCCGCCGTCGGTGGACGGTCGAAGCTTCCGATCCCTGCTCGACGACCCGCAGCGGCCGTGGCGGTCGTTCGTTCACGTCGAACATGCCCCCGCCTGGCAGGCCGTGACGGATGGCAAGCAGAAGTTCGCCTGGCATTCCCAGTCGGGTCAGGAGTATTTCTTCGATCTCGAGACGGACCCCTTCGAACAGCGGAACCTGGCGGCGTCGCATCCCGACGCGGCGTTGTGGCGGCGGCGCCTGGTTGGGGTCCTCGAACCTCGTGCCGACGGCATGGTCGATGGCGGACGCCTGGTCGCGGGGACGACGACGCCACCCATTCGTGCGTGAAGCGTCAGGCGTCCGCTTGTCGCATGAGCGACGCCACCTCTTCCAACCGCGGCGCTGCGTTTTGTGCTCCGACGCGCGTGCAGGCGAGAGCGCCGGCGGCGTTGGCGAAGCGGGCGGCGTCGGCCAGGGCGTCGCCGCGGGCGAGGGCGACGGCCAGGGCGGCGGTGAAGGCATCGCCGGCGGCGGTCGTGTCGACGGGGGTGACGGCGAACGGGCCGATCCGTTCGGCGCGGCCGTGCTGCCAGACGAGCGAGCCCGCGGCGCCCAGTTTCAACACCGCCGCGGCCGCGCCGCGCTCGACGAGGGCGGCGGCGACGTGCTCGCCGTCGGCGCCGGCGCGCCCCAGCAGCATCGCGGCCTCCGAGACGTTCGGGCTGATCACGTCGACGGCGTACAGCGCCGCCGGCAGGGCCGCCGGGGCCGGGGCGGGGTCGAGGATGACCGTGCAGCCGTGAGACCGCGCCCGCTCGGCGGCGGCGACGACCGTGTCGAGCGGCAGCTCGAGCTGCAGCACCACGACGGCCGCGGCGGCGAAGGCGTCGTCGTGGGCGTCGAGGTCGCCGGCGGCCAGGCGGCCGTTGGCGCCGGGGGCGACGACGATGGCGTTCTCGCCGTCGGCCGCGACGGCGATCAGGGCCACGCCGGAGGGCGCCTCCGCCAGGGTCCGCACGCCGGCGGTGTCGACGCCTTCGGCGGCGAGGTTCGCCAGCAGCGCCTCGCCGAAGGCGTCGCCGCCGACGCGGCCGATCATCCGGCAGCGCCCGCCCAGGCGGGCGGCGGCGACGGCCTGGTTGGCGCCCTTGCCGCCGGGCGAGGTGATCAGGTCGCCGCCGAGCACCGTCTCGCCCGGCGCGGGGATGTGATCGCTGCGAACGACCAGGTCCATGTTGATCGACCCGACCACGAGGATGTCGCCGCGTGCTGCCATGCGCTTGCCTATCCGGTTTTTTTCAATCTGGTTGACGAATGCGCCACGTCGGTTATTCTCCCCTGTGTGGACGCTAATGCAAGGGGGGTCGGGAGACAACCATGAGCGCCTGCGGCAAGATCTATATCGGCACGATCCTGCTGGAGAAGAACCGCTGGACGAAGGACAAGACGCCCACCTACCGCGTCAGCGACTGGGCGGACCGTTTCGCCGAAGCGGGCTTCGACGGGATGGAGCTGTGGCAGTGGCACGCCACGAAGGTCGATGACGCCGAGCGCCGGGCCCTGACGGCGTCACCCTGCCCGGTGGCGATCTTCAACTCGTATGCCGCGTTCGACGAGTCGGGGGCGACGGCGCGGGAGCAGGCGGCGCTGCTGACCCGCCGCTTCGGCGCCGCCGGCGTGAAGTTCAATGTCGGCACCGACCCCGACAAGCGGGGCGACTACCTCGAAGCCCTGCGGCAGTGGCGGCCGCTGTTCGACGACGACGTGACGTTGCTTTGCGAATGTCACCCGGGGACGATCATCGAGACCCCCGCGGCGGCCAAGGCGTTCTTCGACGAGGCGGGCGTGCCCGGCGTGGGGGTCATCGTCCATGCCTTCAACGCCGCCGACACGCTGGACGCCTGGCTCGACACGTTCGGCCCCGCCGTCCGCCACGCCCATCTGCAGATGCGCGACGAGCGGACCGTCATCGCCTTCCGCGACAAGCCGGACGTCGCCGCCGAGGTCATCGAGACACTCAAGCGAGCCGGCTACGACGGCACCTGCACGCTGGAGTTCACCGCCGGGACGCTCGCGCCCGACGAGACGATCGATCTGCTGTGGACCAACGCCCTGGCCGACAAGGCGTTTCTGGAGGAGCTCCTGGCGTGATTCGCATGCTTCACATCGCCCGCCGCCAGCCGCGGTGGGACCTGTGGCCCGACGTTTTCTGCCGTGCGCTGCGCGAGATCGGCGACTTCGAGATCGTCACCGACGGCGAGTTGATGAGCCGGGCCGAGCTGGTCGAGCGGATCCGCGGGTGCGACATCCTGCTGACGGGGTGGAGCTCGATGCCCATCCCGCCCGAGGTCGCCGACGACCCGGGACGGCTGCGGTACGTCTGCAACGTCACCGGCTCGTGCCGTCCGGGCGTGCCGCTGGAGATCATCGAGTCGCCGATCCCCGTGACCAACTGGGGCGACTGCCCGGCCGGACCCGTCGCCGAGGGGGCCATGACGCTGCTGCTGGCGTGCCTGAAGAAACTGCCCGAGCGCCAGCGGGTGATCGACGAAGGTGGCTACCGCGTGGACAAGGGGTTTCGCTCGCACACGCTGCGGGGATTGAACCTGGGCGTGTACGGCTGCGGGGTGATCGGCGCGAAGTTCATCGAGATGGTCCGCCCGTTCGAACCGGTGATCCGCGTTTTCGACCCCTACGTGGAGGCGCTGCCGGAGGGGTGCGCCCGCGTCGGGAGCCTGAGCGAGCTGTTCGAGACCTCCGAGGCGGTCGCGCTGCACGCGGGGCTGTCCGACGAGACCCGCGGAACGGTCACCGCCGAGCTGCTGGCGATGCTGCCCGACGACGGGGTCATCGTCAACACCGCCCGCGGGGCGATCCTCGACCAGGACGCCCTGTTCGCCGAACTCGCGTCGGGCCGCCTGTGGGCGGGCCTGGACGTCCTGGACCCCGACGGCCTCGCGGCGGACCACCCGGCCCGGCGGTGGCCGAACCTGATTCTCACCGGCCACTGCATCAGCAACGGGCGGCCCATCCGCGCCGACGGCGGGCGACTGGGCTGCAAGCACGAGGTCTGCCTGGACAACCTCCGCCGCCACCTCGCCGGCGAGCCCCTGCGGTTCATCATGGACCGCACGCGCTACCTGCGAAGCACCTGACGATCGCGACATGCCGGGAAGATCGGTGCGTAAGTAAATTCCCTACGCCGCCCGTGCCGATACAGGTACCGTGAACACCGACCCCCTCGTAGTGCTGGTCGTCATTGTCGCCCTCGGCGCCCTGGGCGCCGTGGCCGTGCTGGGGCGCATGGCGATGGAGCGGCGGCGGTTGGTGGTGCGCTACGACCACATCAAGACGGTGATGGCCCGCGAACAGCAGCTCCGCGCCAAGCGGCAGAAGGCCCAGAGCAGCATCGCGCGGCCGGCGGCGCTGGCGACGGGGGAGGGCGACGCCGACGTCGCGGTCGTCAAGGCGGGCTCGCCGGTCGCCGAAGGCTGACGGGACGGCGATTGACATTGGGGACGACCGGTCCTAAGATCCTGATAGGGCGTACGATGATTTCCATGTATCGCGCTGAAGGAGAGCAGGCAGATGGCGTCTTCCAATAATGTGCTGAGGCTTACCGATGAGAACTTCGAGTCCGAGGTGATCCAGTCGGACCAGCCGGTGCTGGTGGATTTCTGGGCCGAGTGGTGCATGCCGTGCAAGATGGTCGCACCGGCCGTCGAGGAGCTCGCCGACGAATACGCCGGCCGCGCCAAGGTGGGCAAGGTCGATACCGACGAGAGCCGAAACGTGGCGATGCAATTGGGCATCAGCGCCATCCCGACGCTGATGGTCTTCGCCGACGGCAGGCTGGTCAAGCGGATGGTCGGCGTGCAGACGAAGAAGGATCTCAAGGCGGCGTTGGACGACGCGCTGGGCGGGTGAGACCGCCGGAGATGGGACCATGAACAACCCTGCCGCCATGTCGCGTGAGCAGATCCGGCGGGTGGATCGGTGGGCGATCGACCAGATCGGTCTGCCCGGGGCGGTCCTGATGGAGAACGCCGGCCGCCAGGCCGCCGACGTCGCCTGCGCGATGCTCGACCAGTTCGGCGGCGGTCGCGTGGCGGTGCTGGCGGGGGCGGGCAATAACGGCGGCGACGGGTTCACCCTCGCCCGCCACCTGCTGGTGCGGGGGATCGGCGCGGACGTCTATCTCCTGGCGCCGCCGGAGAAAATCCGCGGGGAGGCCCGCGTGAATCTCGACGCCCTCACCCGCCTGGGTGTCACGTGCCGCCCGGCGACGGGCCGCGCGGCCGCGGCGCTGACAGCGCAGTGGGGCGACTACGACCTGCTGGTCGACGCGATGGGGGGCACGGGGATCACCGGCGCGCTGCGGGGGGACCTCGCCACGGCCGTCGAGGCGGCCAACGCGACGGGACGGCCGATCCTGGCGATCGACATCCCCACCGGCCTCAATGCCGACACCGGCGAGGTGGACGGCCCGGCGATCCGGGCTGAGCGGACCGTCACCTTCGCCGCCGCCAAGACCGGCTTCGACGCCCCGGCCGCCGCCGCCTACACCGGCCGCGTCACCGTCGCCGACATCGGCGTGCCGCCCGAACGCTCGTGAGGCGATCGGCGCCGACCTCCCCGGTCGTTTTCCGGGTCTCGCCCGTTGCATCGCCGGGGCTTTCTCCATAGAATGCCGGGCCGCCCGCAGCGGGCGGCGATACGATCCTTTTACCTGGAAAGGAATAACACTATGCCTTTGGTACCAATGCGCGTCATGCTGGACCACGCCGCCGAGAACGAATACGGCATCGCGGCGTTGAACGTAAACAATATGGAGCAGATCCAGGCGATCATGGAAGCCGCCCGCGAGACGGAAAGCCCCGTCATCGTCCAGGCCTCCCGCGGCGCGAGGGCCTACTCCGACGACAATTTCCTCCGCCACCTGATGATCGCCGCGGCCGAGCTGTATCCCGAGCTGCCGATCGCCATGCACCTCGACCACGGCAACGCCCCCTCGACGTGCTTCAGCGCGATCGCGATGGGCTTCACCTCGGTCATGATGGACGGCTCGCTGGAACCGGACGGCAAGACGCCCAGCACCTTCGACTATAACGTCAAGGTCACCAGGCAGGTCGTCGACGTCGCCCACGCGATGGGCGTGACCGTCGAAGGCGAAATCGGCTGCCTGGGCGGCATCGAGGACGGCCACGGCGCCGGCATGACCAGCGAAGAGGCCCTCAAGCACGTCACCGACCCCGACGAGGCCGCCCGCTTCGTCGAAGCCACCGGCCTGGACGCCCTGGCCGTCGCCATCGGCACCAGCCACGGGGCCTACAAGTTCACCAAGAAGCCCACCGGCGAGGTGCTGGTCATGAGCCGCATCGAGGAGATCCACAGGATGCTCCCCAACACCCACCTGGTCATGCACGGCTCGTCCAGCGTGCCGCAGAAGTTGCAGGACATCATCAACCAGCACGGCGGGCAGATCAAACAGACCTACGGCGTGCCGGTTGAGGAGATTCAGCGGGGTATCAAGCACGGCGTGCGGAAGGTCAACGTCGACACCGACAACCGCCTGGCGATCACCGGTGCGATTCGCAAGGTTTTCGCCGAGTCGCCCGAGAAGTTCGACCCGCGCGACTACCTCAAGCCCGCCCGGGCGGCGATGAAGGAGGTCTGCAAGGAGCGGATGATCGCCTTCGGCCAGGCCGGCAACGCCGGGAAGATCCCCACCAAGAGCCTCCGCGACATGGCGGTGGTCTACGGGTTCTGATCCGCAAGCGAGTCGCGCCGATCAAGACGGTCCCCAAAGGCCCGGTTCCCGCGAGGAGCCGGGCCTTTTCGCGTGCCGCTTTCGCCGTCGTCCGAAGGCCGTCGATCTCAGGTTCGCTTGAGTCGCCCGAAGCGGCGCCGGCCGACGCGGAGGACGGCGCCGTCTTCGACGGTGATGGTCGCGTCGATGTCGGTGATTTTCTCGTCGTCGACACTGACGGCGCTTTGGCCGATCAGGCGGCGGGCCTCGCTGTTGGTCTTGGCGAAGCCGGCGGTGCGGACCAGATCGATAATCCCGATGCGATCGGTCTTTACGGCGATCTCGGGCATGTCGGTGGGCACCTGGCGGCGGGCGAAGACCCGGTCGAACTCCCCCGCGGCCGCGTCGGCGTCGGCGGCGCTGTGGAAGCGGGTGACGATCCGCCGGGCCAGCTCGGCCTTCGCCTGGCGGGGGTGCGTAAGGTCCGGATGGGTCAGCCGTTCGATCTCGTCGACGGGCACGTCGGTCAGCAGCGTAAAGTACCCGCCCATCAGCCCGTCAGGGATGCTCATGACCTTGCCGAACATCTCGTTGGGCGGCTCGGTGACGCCGATGTAGTTGCCCTTGCTCTTGGACATCTTCTCGACCCCGTCGAGGCCCACCAGGATCGGCATGACCATCACCACCTGGGGCGTCTGGCCGGCATTTTCCTGTAACTGTCGGCCCATCAAATTGTTATAAGTCTGATCGGTCCCGCCCAGCTCCACGTCCGCCTCGATGCACACGCTGTCGTAGCCCTGCATGAGCGGATAGAGAAACTCGTGGACGCCGATCGGCTCGCCCGCCTTGTAGCGCAGCTCGAACGTATCGCGCTCCAGCATCCGCGCCACGGTCACCTGGGCGGCCAGCTTGATCACATCCGCGAACGAAAGCTGTTCGAGCCACTCGCTGTTGGAGCGGACCTCGAGCTTGGCGTCACTGGTGTCGAGCACCTTGCTCGCCTGGGCGATGTACGTCGCGGCGTTGGCCTCGATCTGCTCGGGCGACAGCATCGGCCGCGTGGCGTTCTGGCCGGTCGGGTCGCCGATCCGCGCGGTGTAGTCGCCGATGATCAGGACCGCCTTGTGCCCGAGGTCCTGGAACTGCCGCATCTTGGTCAGCACGACCGTGTGGCCGAGGTGGATGTCCGGGCTGGTCGGGTCCAGCCCCAGCTTGATCCGCAGCGGCTGCCCCGACGCCGCCGACGCCTTGAGCCGCTCGGCGAGGGCCTCGACGTTATAAATCCCCGCCGTCCCGCGGCTGAGCAACTCGATCTGGTCTTGAAGGTTCGCATTCATGGTCGCCGCAGTGTACTCGAACAGCAGGCTTGGGGCCATAGGCTCCAGACTTTGGCAACAGCAACGGCAACCGCCAACGCCGGCACCCGGCCCGCCGCCGTCACGATTTTTCCTTGCCCTATGTCCCGAATAGGCTTACAATCCGATCCCTATTCCGGTCACCGCGCGGCCCGGCGACCGGCACATCAAACCCGTGGCCGCGCGCCGAGGGCGGCGCGGGAAGGAGAACAGGGATGCACCGGAGACCCACACGCGGAACCCTCCGCCGGACGGCCGCGATCGTCGTGGTCGCCCTGGCGGCGACGGCGGCGGGCCAGGAAACCGCCTGGCAGGGCGGGGCGGGCGACTGGTTCGATGTGCTCAATTGGGACGCCGGCGTGCCCGGCGCGGCCGACACCGCCATCATCACCAACGGCGGGACCGCCGAGATCGACGACGGCGCGGTCACGGCCGAGGCGTACGCTCTGCTGCTGGGCAGCGCCGCCGGCGAATCGGGCCTGGTGAGCCTCAGCGGGACGGGCCTCCTCGAGGCCGTCACCGAGTCGATCGGGGAGGGCGGCATCGGAACCTTCGTGCAGACCGGCGGGACCAACCGGGGCATCACCAGCCTGCGGGTCGGCTTCAACGCCGGCGCCGAGGGGACCTACGAGCTCAGCGGCGGCGACCTGGCGGCGCAGTGGAGCAATATCGGCTATTACGGCATGGGCACCTTCAGCCAGACCGCCGGCACCCACTCGGTCGCCAATGAACTGATCCTCGGACGCCAGGACACCGGGCAGGGCACCTACACGTTGAGCGGCACGGGGGCGCTGTCCGCCCATTGTACCTGGGTCGGCAACTCCGGCGCCGGTACGTTCATCCAAAGCGGCGGCACCCACACCGTCACCAGCGTGCTCTCCCTCGGCCGGGAGGCCACCGGTGACGGGACCTACGAGTTGAGCGGCGGCGACCTGATCGTCTTGTGGACCGACATCCTGTATCAGGGCACGTTCACCCAGAGCGGCGGAACCCACACCGTCGACGGCATACTGACCCTCGCCTCGCAGGCGACCGGGCACGGCACGTACACGTTGAGCGATGCGGGCGTTCTGTCCTCCCAGACCACCTATGTGGGTCGGGCAGGCATCGGGACGTTTACACAGACCGGCGGAACCCACACCACCAACACCCTGGCCCTTGGCAAGCGCGCCGGCAGCCAGGGCACGTACAACCTGAGCGACACCGGGCAACTGTCGACGCCAGTCACCTACCTGGGCCAGGGCGGCACCGGCACGTTCAGCCAGACCGGCGGAACCCACACCGTCGCCGGCGGGCTCGTCCTCGGCTGGGAGGCCACCGGTGACGGAACCTACAGCCTGAGCGACACCGGGCAACTGTCGACGCTATCCACCGGCGTGGGGGCGTTCGGCACCGGGACGTTCACCCAAAGCGGGGGGACCCACACCGTCACCGACACACTCTGGGTCGGGAGGCATACGGGCGGTCGTGGCGAGTACGACCTGAGCGACGGCACGCTCACCGCCGGCACGATGCGAGTCGGCGCCGCCGGCGCCGGGCAGTTCACGCAGACCGGCGGAACGTGCACTGTCAACGAAACCCTCGCCGTCGGCGCCGACGCTGGCGCCGCCGTCGAACTCGGCGACGGCACGCTCTCGACCGGGTCCACCGTCGTGGGGTTCGAGGCACCCGGCACCTTCACCCAGGACGGGGGCACCCACACGATCGCCACGACGCTGACCATCGGCGACACCGCCGAGGGCGGCTACACGCTGAACGGCGGCACCCTGGATGTGCGCGACGGGACGATCGTGCTGGGGACCACCGCGCTCGGCACGGCCTGCCTGTACGGCGGCGTGGCCATCGCCGACGAACTCCGGTTGGGCGACCATGCAACCATCGCCAGCCAGTCCGGCGCCACGCTGCGCCTGAACACAGCCGAGGATCTGTTCGAAACCGGGTCCTTCGGCGGCAACATCGAGCTGGGCCACGCCGGCGGCCAGGGCGGCAGTACGACGACCACCGACGCGCCGATGACCATCGGCGGACACCTGACCGTCGGCTATGACGCCCCGGCCACCTTCACCCAGACCGCCGGGGTCCACACCGTCAGCAACCTGTTCATCGGACGGGAGGCAACCGCCGAGGGCACCTACGCCTTGAGCACCGACGCACAACTGTCCACCAGCCAGACCCATGTCGGCTGGTCCGGCGCCGGCACGTTCACCCAGACCGGCGGGACCCACACCGTCTCGCCGATCCTGTCGCTCGGGTGGCAGGCGGACGGCGAGGGAACGTACACCCTCGGCAACGCGGGAGACCTGTCCACCGGCCGGACCCTGGTCGGCTGGTCCGGCACCGGCACGTTCACCCAGACCGGCGGAACGCACACCGTCGACGAATACCTTTTTATCGGGCGGGAGGCGACCGGCCGCGGCGAATACAACTTGAGCGGCACGGGGACGCTGGAAACCGATGTCGTCCTTGTCGGCCAGTTCGGCAACGGGACGTTCACCCAGACCGGCGGAACCCACACCGTCGCCGGCGCCTTGCTCCTTGGCCAGCAACCCGGCGGCACCGGCCGGTACACCCTCAGCGGGCCCGGCACGCTGTCCGGCGGCTTGGGCATGATCAGCGAGGAAGGGACCGGCGCCTTCGTGCAGACCGGGGGATCCTGCACCATCGCGGGAACGCTGAACCTTGGAAACTGGCCGGGCGGCGAGGGCACCTGCGAATTGAGCGGCGGCGCGCTGTCGGCCGGTGAACTGCAGGTGGGCTATCGAGGCAACGGTCAATTCACCCAGACCGGTGGGACGTGCAATGTCGGCGGCGATCTGACCGTCGGCTACAAGGGCGACGGCCTGTATCAGCTCGCCGGCGGCACGCTCACCGTCGGCGGCACACTGGGGGTCGACCCGTGGACGGGCACCGGACGGCTCGAATGGACCGGCGGCACGCTCGAGGCCGGAGAGGTATGGCTGGGTATGGAGGGTACGCTGGCGATGGGGTTCGACTTCGACTTCGACATCCTCGACTGGGGATACGGCCTCAGGGTTGGGACGCTCGAACTGATCGACGGCGCGACGGCGACCCACCGGACGACCTCCCCGCCGTTCGGAACACTGCACATCCAACCCGCCGCGCGCCTGCGCATCGAAGGCGGCACCCTCGAAACCGCCCACATCCGCAACGACAGCGAGTTGCTCCTGGCCGGCTCGACCGCGCGCCTGACCGCCGCGACGCTGGACAACCGGGGCCTCGTCGCCGGCGGCGGGCGGATCGACGCGAAGCTCCTCAACGCCTCCGACGCCCAACTCCGCGTCGGCCATGGCGAACGGCTGATCCTCACCGGCGCCGGCTGCACCAACAGCGGCGTTATCGAGGTGGTCGGCGGCGAGCTCGAGTTCACCGCCGGCCTGACCCACCAGGCCTCCGACGCCGCCCTCATCGCCGCCGGCGAGGCAACGCTGCGGTTCGGCGCCGGCCTGACCAACCACGCCCCGATCGCCGTGAGCCTCGGCAACACGCACATTACCGGCGACGTCGACAACGCCGCCGACGGGTCCATCGTCATCTCCGGCAACGCCGGCGCGGCGTTCTACGACGACGTGACCAACGCCGGGATGATCCGCGTCGCCGCCGGCTCCACGGCGGTCTTCTTCGGCGCCTACGGCGGCAACGGCACCACCGGCACCGGGGACGTGTTCCTCGAAGGCGATCTGCGGCCCGGGATGAGCCCCGGCGTGATGGCCTTCGGCGGCGACGTCACGCTTGGCCCCGCCGCCCGCCTCGAGGCCGAACTGGGCGGCGACGATTACGACGTCCTCGCCGCCGCCGGCACGCTCGCCCTGGACGGCACGCTGGCGGTCGTCCTGACCGACCCGCCGCAGGGCGCCGAGCTGTTCGACCTGATGGAGTGGTCCGCCCTGACCGGCGCCTTCGCGACGCTGGATCTGCCGGAGCTGCCCTGGCCGCTGACGTGGAACGACGACCGTCTCTACGTCGACGGCACGCTGGAGGTCATCAGCCGCCTGGCCGGCGACGCCACCTGCGACGGGGCGACCGACCTGGACGATTTCGCGGCCCTCAAGGTGCATTTCGGCCTCTCGCCCGTCGGCTGGGGCGGCGGCGATTTTAACAGCGACCGGAGCGTCGACCTCGATGACTTCGCCATTGTCAAGACTCACTTCGGCCAGACCGCCCCGCAAGCCGTCGGCGAACCGGCGACGGCCCTGCTGCTGGTGCTGCCGGCGGCGCTGATCCGCCGGCGGCGGGGCAGGTGACGGCACGGCCGCAAACGCCCTTTGCCGCCCGCCGGCCGTGTCGGTACAATTCGGCCCGTGGGACGAAGGAGATCGCCGATCCGATCTGAAAGGGCGAGGCCGTGATGAAACGCGGATCCGTCGAGGTACCCGTCGGCCATCGCCGCGGTGGGGCGGTCGCGGCGTTGGCGGTGGGGGTGCTGGGGGCCCTGGGCGGCTGCGAGATCGCCGCGCAACCGCCGACGACGCCGGCGGCGCTGGCGCGGTCCGGTCCGGTCGCCCGCGAGCGGTGGGGCCGTGAGAAGATCGCCCTGTACAATCTCCGGCGGGTCCAGGATGAACGCCTGGACGCGGCGGCGCGGATCGCCAGCCTGGCGGTGGTGCTCGACGAGGTCGGGCCGGACCCGTGGGTCCTCGAGGAGCTGGCGACCGTCCTGGCCGCCGGGCGCGCGCCGGCGCCGGTCCGCCGGGCGGTGCTGGCGGTCCTGATCTCCCAGGATGACCCCCGCGCCGAGCCGTACGTGCAGGAGGCCCTGCGCGCCGCCGAGGGCGGGCTCTTCCAGCAGGCACTGCTGGACTGGTTGACGCGGCATCCCCATCGCCCGTGGCTGGCCGACGTGGTGTGCCTGTGGGCGCGGGCCGACGGGTCCGAGGAGGCGACGGAGACGCGGTTCCGGCGGACCGTCGAGACGCTGTCGGCGCGGCCGTGGTCGGACGCCCTGCTGGCGGGGCTCAACGACCCGGACTTCACCGCCCGCCGCTCGGCCCTGGCGGTGCTGGCGGCACGCCTGGACCACGACGTGCTCGCCCGCCGCATCGCGGCGCTGCCTTCGCAAACCGTCGCTGTCGAGGCGATGCAGTATACGCTGGGGCGGATCGACTACCTGCCGGCCGCCGACGAACTGCTGGCCGTCGTGGAAGCCTACGTCGCCCGCCGCGACCGCCTCGACGCCGCGCTGGCCGTCGCGGAGGCCTGGACGGCCGCGGGCGAGTACACCTTCACCATCCGCGACATGCACCTGCTGGCGGGGCTGACCGACGAGACCCTGCGCCGCGGCCGTCGCGAGCCGCTGCTGTCGCGGCTGGATGCGCAACTTCGCGTCCAGACCCGCCGGGCGGCCGCGCCGATCGGCGACGCCGTGGCCGCGACGCCGCTGTCGGCGCTTTCGACGGCGGCGCTGGTGCGGCTGCACCTGCTCAGCGGCATGCTGGAGCGCGGCGACCTCGCCGCGGCCCTGGCCCGCCGGTGCCGGCGGCAGGGGGCCTCGTGGGGGGGCTTGGTCTTCCTCGACGACGGGGCCGCGACGACCCATTTGTACGCCCCCGCCTCGCCGGCGGACGGCCCCTGGCAGCCCAGCGGCCGGATGCTCCAGGACGCCCGGTTCGCGGTGGCGTGCATCCACGGTCGTCCCGCCGACACGGCGCCCCCGTCGGTCATCCCCGACGCCGTCCGTCACAGCCTCGACCGCCTCGGCACCCCCGCGGTCGCCGTCTGGTTGGCGGCCCCGGGCCAACTGGCCGCGGTGTACTACGATCGCGACGGAACCTGGGTGCCGCTGGGGGCCTTTGGGGTCGAGGGGCGATAGCGGCGAATAGTCGCCGTCCCTACGCCTCGTCGTCGCCCCCGGCGTGGGTGACGGCGTCGAGGACGTGCTCGGCGACGAAGATGGGCGTTTCGCTGGCGACGCCGAGCGCGATGGCGTCGGAGGGCCGTGCGTCGATGGTGATCAACTCGTCGTCGCGCCGGATGTGAAGCTGGGCGAAGAACGTCGAGCGGGGTTCACCGCCGATCATGACGTCGCGGAGGTCGTTGACGACGATCCGGTCCAGACGGCCGCCCAGCGCCTCGATCGCCATCGCCAGCAGATCGTGCGTCAGCGGACGCGCGAAACGGACGCCCTTGAGCCGACGATCGATCGCCAACGCCTCGGTGATCCCGATCCGGATGGGAAAACGCCGCGTCCCGTCCCGCTCGGCCAGCTCGATCAGTTGCAGATCCCCGGTCTCCGTGATGAGGACCTTCGACAACTCCATCAGGATATCCATGATCACCTCGCGCCGCGACCCGTGATGCCCGTGCGCCTGCGGCCCAAAAAACCACACCCGTTAAACGATACGCACGATTGTACGCCATGTCAGCCCCAAGGAGCGGAAAAACCGGCACTTTCCATAACGTCCGATAATGCATCTTATGGGAAGATATGTCAGGGGGCTCCGCGAACCGAGCCGCGGCGGGAACGCCGTGTTTACAAGGGATTACGCACCACAACCGCCGATGTGGACAACTCGGGTTTCAACATGTGGACGAACTGTGGACAAACGCCAGGCACGGCACGGCGAACATCAGTCCACGCCCAGCGCCACCGCCGCGCAGGCGCCGCCGAAGCCGCTGGCGGTGCACAGGGCGCGGGTGACGGCGATCCGGCGGGGGCCGTCGGTGTTGTAGTCGAGGTCGCAGGCGGGGTCGGGCCGTCGGTAGTTGATCGCCCGCGGGATCAGGCCGGTCTGCATGGCCCGGACGGTCAGGACGGCCTGGGCGAGACCGGCGGCGCCGAGCAGGTGGCCGGTGACCGGCTTGGTCGAGACGACGACGGCCCGGTCGGCCGCCGCCGGCAGGGCGCGTCGGATGGCGGCGGTCTCGGCGCGGTCGCCCGCCGGCGTCCCCGTGCCGTGCGCGTGGATCAGGTCGACCCGGCCGTCCGCCCAGCGGCCCCGATCGCAGGCCAGGCGGATCACCTCGGCCAGCGCCGCCGGCGAGGCGCTCGGGCGGACGAGGTGGCCGCCCTGGCTGCCGACGGCGGCGCCGGCGATGGTGACAACCGGGTCGGTCGCCGTGGCGGCGCACGCGCCGGCCCGCTGCAGGACGACGGCGGCGGCGCCTTCGGAGAGCACGAATCCCTCGCGATCGGCCGAGAACGGACGGCAGGCGTCGGCGGGGGTCCGCTCCCACCGCGCCAGGGCCCCCATCGTCCAGAACGCGCCGATGAACAGCGGATGGATCGACGCGTCGGTCGCCACGACCAGGACGGTGTCGGCAGCCCCCTCGGCCAGCAGCGCCGCGGCCCGGGCCAAGGCCGCCAGGCCCGTCGCGCAGGCCGCGGCGACCGTGTGGACGGTCCCGCCGGGGCGGTAGCGCCCCAGCAGCGCCGTGGCCGCCCCGCCGGGGGTTCCCCACGGCCACAGCCTCGCCGCCGCGGGGCGGTCCCCGCGCCGCACCGCATCGGCCGCCGCCAGGGCCGTCAGGACGCCGCCCTTGCTGGTGCCGACGACCACGCACGAGCCGCCCCGCCGCATCCACGCGTCGTCCAGCCCCGCCGACGCCAGGGCGTCCTCGGCGGCCAGGACCGCCAGCGCCGCAGCGCGGTCGCCCCACCGCGCCTCGGCGGCGCGGAGGTCGTCGCTGTCGGGCAGTCGCGCCAGCGGGACGCGGTCCATCGGCGTGGCGAGCCCGGCGTCGGCGCCGGCGGCGCGGCCGTCGCGCCAGGCGCGGACGTTCGCCTCGGCCGTCCGGCCGGCGGGGGAAATGAGCGACAGTCCCGTGATCCGCGCCGCGCTCATGGCCGGCGGGAGCCGCCGTCGACCCCCCCCACCAGCCGCAGGCCAAGATCGGTCACCATTTGCAGATCGGCCTCGAACGCGCGGCCGCGCGTGGTGAGGTAGTCGCCGACCATCACGCCGGTGGCCCCGGCGTGGAAGATGCGATCCTGCAGGGCGCCCAGATTCGCCTCGCGGCCGCCGGCGACGCGGAGGTCCATCTCGGGCATCAGCAGGCGGAAGACGGCGATGATCCGCAGGCACTCGGCGGCCGTCAGGCGGGGCGCGCCGGCCAGGGGCGTGCCGGGGATCGGTTGGAGGAAGTTCAGCGGGACCGAATCGGGGCGGACGGTGTCGCGGAGGGTGATCGCCAGGTCGATCCGGTCGGCCCAGGTTTCGCCGAGGCCGAACAGCCCGCCGCTGCAGAGGCGCAGCCCCGCGGCCCGGGCGGCGGCCAGCGCCGCGAGGCGATCGTCCCAGGTGTGGGTGGTGACCATCGTCCCGTAGAAACGGCGGGAGGTTTCGAGGTTGTGGTGGTACCGCCGGACGCCCGCGGCCTTGAGCCGGCGGGCCGTCGCGACGTCGACCGCGCCGAGCGAGGCGCACAGTTCGACGCCAGCCCCCTTCAGCCGCCCCGCCGCCGCCTCGACGACGGCCAGGTCGGCCTCGGCCGGCGCCCGTCCCGAATTAACGATCCCCAGCCGCCCGACGCCCCGCGCGCCGGCAAGGCCGGCGGCGGCGACGAGTGTTTCGGGTTCGCTGCGCCGGGGCGTGCGGTCGACGGCGGTCGCCCAGCGGGCCGACTGGGCGCACCACTTGCAGTCTTCGCTGCATGCGCCGATCTTGCCGGCGGCGATGGAACAGAAGGCCACGTCGCGGCCGAACGTCGCCTGTCGCACCCGCCACGCGCGGGCGAGCAGGTCGTCCAGGTCCGCCCGGACCCACCCCATCGCCTCCTCGCGCCCCCCACGCGCCGCATGGCCGCTGGCATGCTCCATCATCGCGCTCGCCGGACGGCAGGCTTGTCGCACCACACTCCCAATGCCGCTGTCATTGCCGTCGCCGTCGCCGTTGCCGTCGCCGTTGCCGTCGCTGTTGCCGTTCCTACAGTCTACAGCCTACAGCCTGCCGTTCTGCCTGCCGTTCTCACCGCCGGGGCGTTCGGAGCTGTTGCTGGGCCGCCTCCACCAGGGCCGCCAGGTCGATCGGGCGGCTGCCGACGACGAGGATGTCCCTGCTGCGGAGGTTTCGCTCCGGGATGTAGGCGATCACCTGTTCGCTGTCGTGGTCCATCACGTAGAGGACGTCCTGCTGGGAGGAGACCTGGGCGGCGATCATCGTGTACCGGCTGCCCAGGCTCTGGGCCTGGGCGGCCGCGGCCGGTTGGGGCCGTCCGGTCAGCACGACCGCGGCCAGCAGCAGCGCCGCGGTGACGGCCAGCACGGCGATCGTGATCGTGTGCCTGTCTTTCATTGTTCACCTCCCTGCGTCCGTTCAGCGCCGGCCCCGTAGGCGAAATCCCTTGCCACGTCGCGCGGGCCCAGGTAGGTAAACTCCGCATCCCGGCGGGACGTATCGGCCCACACGCCGAACAGCATCCCGGTGTTGTTGTCCAGGACGAACAGCACGTCGCGGTTGTCCGAGCGACGAACCGACGCCAGGGTGTAGTTGCTCCGCCCCCGCTGCGTCTGCGCCAGGGCGGGCTCGGCGGTGACGTGGAACGCCAGGATCGCCGTCAGCGCCAGGTTCACCCCGACCAGCGCCGTGATGATCAGTTTCTTCATGTTTTGCTCTCCTGGGGGAGGATGCCCCCATGGGCGGTCCATCCCCGCGGCGGTGGTGTCAGCCCAGGTGCGTTCGTTTGGGGTTCTTGAACGCGATGGCGCCGACGCCGACCAGGAAGACGGCCACGACCACCCACTTGATCCAGCCGCCCTTCGGATCGGTCACGGGTCCGCCCTCGAACCCGTCGCCGGCCGCCAGGGCCGCACCGCAAGAGGCCGCGATCGTCAACACCCACGCACACCATTTCCAAGTCATGTTCATACCTCTGATTATACGCGCCGCCGGGCGCGGTTCAAGGTTTGCTCGTCCTTCGCTCACAACAACGTCGCGACGTCCCGGATCGATCGGCGGAACGGCTCGGTGGGGACCGTCAGCGTGCCCCACCGGGCGCTGCGTGGGCGGGCGGCGGCGACGTAGCGATCCAACCCGATGGCCGCAAAGACGTAATGGCGCCCGCCGAACACGTGCACCTCCTCCAGCGGGGCCGTCGACGGCGGGCCGCCCAGCCAGTAGGCGAACACCAGCACCGCCCGGAACCCGTCGCCGAAGATCGATTCCCACTGCCGCAGGCCCTCCAGGTCGTCGCGGGTGACCCAGTTCTCGAACGCCCGCCCCCGCCGCCGCCCGCCGGCGGTGTTGGGGAACTTGCGGCCCTTGACGTCCACCAGCAGGTTCGGCCCGACGGTCGAGTAGACGACGTAGTCGAAGTTCTTCAGCGCCACGGAGGCGAACGCCTTGCGGCGGGCCTCGTCGACGGCGACGTAAGGCCATCCCTTGCCCCGCAGGTAGTCCTCGAACGCCCGCTCGTAGTGGTCCCGCCGGTGCGACATCCGCCCTACCGTTTCAATGCGGCGGCCAGGAGCGCCCGTTTGACGCGGCGCTGGTCGCCGGTGGCCAGGTCCTTCACCGTCACCTCGCCCGACGCGGCCAGCTCGGCGCCCACGATGACCGCCACGGCCGCCCCGCTTCGCGAGGCCGCCTTGAGCTGCTTGGAGAGGTTCTGCCGCTTGTACGACAGGTTCGTCCGCAGCCCCGCGCGGCGAAGCTCCGCCGCCACGGAGACCGCCGCGTCGAACAGGTCGGCCCCGGCATCGACGACGTAGCAATCGCAGGCGGGGGCGGTGTCGGGCAGCTTGCCCCGCTCGGCCAGCAGGACCCTCAGCACCATGTCGCCCATGCCGAACCCCGTCGCGCCGACGGCCGGGCCGCCGAGCATCTCCAGGAGGTTGTCGTAGCGCCCCCCGCCGGCCAGGGCCCGCATCGAGCGGTCGGCGTCGAAGGCCTCGTAGACCACGCCGGTGTAGTAGGCCAGCCCGCGGACCACGTGCAGGTCCAGGCGGCAGTAGTCGCCCGCCCCCATCCGCTCGAGGATCGCCATCACCTCGGCCAGCTTCGCGCACTCGGCGGCGACCGTGTCGCTGCCGTCCAGCCGTGCCGCGGCCTCGTCGAGCGTCTCGGCGTCCTGGAAGGCGCTGATCGCGCCGACCTGCTCGGCCGTGAGGCCTTCCTTGGCGCACAGTTCGGCGAACGCCTCGGGCGGGACCTTGTCGCGCTTGTCGAGAATCGGCAGCAACGCCTCGTGGCGAGACGGCCCGACCCCCACCGCCGACAGGGCCGCGGTGATCAGCGACCGGCTGGACAGGAAGATCCGCGCCTCCGACGGTGACAGGTCCAGCTCGGCCAGCAGGTCGGCCAGGGTGAAGATGCATTCGGCGTCGGCCAGCGCGGCGTCCGAGCCGATGACGTCGACGTTCCACTGGAAGAACTCCCGACCCCGCCCGCGCTGGGGGTTTTCCGCACGGCACAACCAGGGGATGGAGAACCACTTGATCGGTCGCGGCAGCGACCGGATGCGGGCGTTGACCATCCGCGCCAGCGTCGGCGTCTGCTCCGGACGGATCGCCAGCTCGCGACCCCCGCGGTCGGTCAGGCTGAACAACTGGCCGACGATCTCGTCGCCGCTCTTGACCCGGTAGAGGTCGAGGTACTCCAGCATGGGCCCTTCGTACTCGACGAACCCGTTGCGCAGGGACACCTCGCGCCAGGCGTCGATGATACGATTGCGGATGATCATGTCCTCGGGATAGAAATCCCGGAACCCTTTGACGCTGCTGAACTCCATGGGCGCGGTCTCGCGGTCAGGTCGCCGGGGCCGTCCACGCGTCGCCGAGCTGTTCGGCGGCGTAGTCGGCCAGTTGGCCGGCGTGGGTGAAGAACAACTGGTATTCGTACTCCCCGCCGTGATAGTCGCAGTTGTCGCTGCTGTAGTTGCGGCAGATCGCCGGCCGGGTGGCGTACGCGTCGCACATCCCCTGTTCGTCCAGGTGCTTGCAGCGCGTCGCCACCGAGACGTACCACTGGCCGTCGGTGACGAACACCGTCACGCCCTCGTGCATGAGGAACCAGCGGATCTCCTCGAAGCTCTCGCGGTCGTCCGGCTTATCGATCGGCAGGGCGATGTAGCGGCAGCACATCCCGGGGCATTGGTCGCATAGTGATTCTGTCATGATAGACTCGCGATTATAGGCAACGGCGCCGCCGATGCAAACGCCCATTGACATCCGGGGGTTGCGGCCTATAATGCCGATACGTATGCTGTCTGAGGCATGAACCGGGAGTACGATGGCGCGGACGCTGACACTCGCTGACACCCGCCCCAACGGCCGTCACGGCCGGGCGGTCGGCCTCCGCGCCGCGGGTATTATCGTATCCGTCGTCGTCCCGTTCGTGCCTTAGGGCTCCGCCGGTCTTCTTGCTTCCGCGCTACCCGCCCTGAGGCGTTCGACGCTTGAGGGCTTTTTTCATAGTGACGGATACCGAATCATGACAACCGAGAACCGAGTCGAGATCTACGACACCACCCTGCGGGACGGCATGCAGGCCGAGGGCGTGAGCCTGTCGCTGGAGGACAAGCTGCGGATCGCCGAAGCCCTGGACGCCCTCGGGGTCGATTACATCGAGGGCGGCTACCCGCTGTCCAACCCCAAGGACGCGGCGTTCTTCCAGCACATCCGCTCGCGGAAGCTCACCCGCGCGAAGGTCGCGGCGTTCGGGATGACCCGCCGCCGCGGCATCGCCGCCGAAAACGACGTCGGGCTGCGCGCCCTGCTGGATGCCCGCGCCCCCGTATGCACCCTCGTCGGCAAGAGCTGGGACATGCACGTCACCGACGTCCTCCGCGTGAGCCGTCCGGAGAATCTCCGCATGATCGCCGACAGCGTGGCGTTCTGCGTCGCCGCCGGACGCGAGGTGATCTTCGACGCCGAACACTTCTTCGACGGCTACAAGGCCAACCGTCGCTACGCCGTCGATACCCTTCGGGCGGCCCTGGACGCCGGGGCCAGCCGCGTCGTCCTGTGCGATACGAACGGCGGCACGCTGCCCGAGACCGTCGCCAAGGTCGTCAAGGCCCTCGCCCGCACGCTGCCCGACGCGGCGGTGGGGATCCACACGCACAACGACAGCGGCCTGGCCGTCGCCGGCGCCCTGGCCGCGGTCCGCGAGGGGGCCGTCCAGGTGCACGGCACGATCAACGGCATCGGCGAACGGACCGGCAACGCCGACCTGACCAGCGTGATCCCCAATCTCGCGCTGAAGATGAACCGGCCCTGCCTGGTCGACGGGGCGCTGGCCCAGCTCACCGACGTCAGCCGTTTCGTCTACGAGATGGCCAACCTGGCTCCCCTGGAGCACCAGCCCTACGTGGGGCTCTCGGCCTTCGCGCACAAGGGCGGGATGCACGTCCACGCGGTCCAGCGGAACACGCGGACCTACGAGCACATCGACCCGGCGCAGGTGGGCAACCAGCGGCGGATCCTCGTTTCGGAGCTGGCCGGCGCCAGCAACATCGTGGCGGCGGCCCACAAGCGGTTCGCCCTGGCCGACGACAAGGACGCCCAGCGCCGCATCCTCCAGCGGGTGGTCGAGCTGGAGGCCGAGGGCTACGAGTTCGAGGCCGCCGACGGCACGCTCGACGTGCTCATCCGCAAGACGCTCGGCCCCCCGTGGTATGGCGGGCCGTTCTGGACGCTGGATCACTTCCGGTGCAACATCCTCCGCTACGACGAACAGCCCGCCACGACCGAGGGCGTCGTCCGCCTGTTCATCGACGGCCGCGACGAGTACACCGTCGCCGCCGGCGACGGGCCGGTCAACGCCCTCGACGGCGCCCTGCGCAAGGCGCTGCGGCCCCACTACCCCGCCGTCGACCGGATCCACCTGGACGATTACAAGGTCCGCGTCGTCAACGCCGTCGCCGAGACGGCCGCCAAGGTCCGCGTGGCGATCCGGTTCCACGACGAGGACGGCCACTTCGGCACGGTGGGCGTCAGCAGCAACATCATCGAGGCCTCGTGGCTGGCCTTGACCGACGCGGTCGAGTACAAGCTGTTCAAGGACATGGACGACACCGCCGGCGCCGTGCCGCCGGCCCGACAGGCAGGTGAGTGACGATGGCCAGGGATTTGGCGACGGTTTACGACCCCAAGCAGACCGAGACGGACATCTACGCCCTGTGGCGCAAGGCCGGCAGCTTTCACGCCGACCCCGCCGCCGGCGGGCCGACCTACGCCATCGTGATCCCCCCGCCCAACGTCACCGCCGTCCTCCACGTCGGCCACGCGCTGAACAACACGCTGCAGGACATCCTCGTCCGCTGGAAGCGCATGGCGGGGTTCAACACCCTCTGGATGCCCGGCACCGACCACGCCGGGATCGCCACGCAGACCGTCGTCGAGAAACGCATCCTCGCCGAGGAGGGCAAACGACGCGGCGATTTCACCCGCGAGGCGTTCGTCGAACGGATCCAGGCGTGGAAGGACGACTACGAGGCCCGCATCCTCGGCCAGCTCCAGGCCATGGGCTGCTCGTGCGACTGGGACCGCACCCGATTCACCATGGACGCCGTCTGCGCCCGCGCGGTGCGGACCGCCTTCCATCAGCTCTTCGCCGACGGGCTGATCTATCGCGGCAAGCGGCTGGTGAACTGGGACCCCGCCACGCAGACCGTCCTGGCCGACGACGAGGTCGAGCACGAGACCGTCAAGGGATTCTTCTGGTACATGCGCTACCCGCTGGCCGACCCGGTCACCCTCGACGGTCAAACCGTCGAACACGTGACCGTCGCCACGACCCGCCCCGAAACCATGCTCGGCGACACCGCCGTGGCCATCAACCCGCGCGACCCGCGGGCCAAAGCGCTGGTCGGCCGGCAGGTCCGCCTGCCGCTGGTCGGACGGCTCATTCCCATCATCGCCGACGAGTACGTCGTTCTGCCCGATCCCGACAGCGACGACGCCAAGGCCCGCTTCGCGACGGGGTTTCTCAAGGTGACCCCCGCCCACGATCCCAACGACTGGGCCATCGGCCAGCGGCACGGGCTGCCGGTGGTCAATGTCATGGCCCCCGACGCGACGATCAGCGACCGTCACGGCTGGGACGACGCCGCCGGCAGCGACGCCGAGCAGTTTCTCGGCATGGACCGCTTCGAGGCCCGCGAGGCCATCGTCGAGTGGTTCCGAGCCCAGGGACTGCTCGAGGACGTCCGCGACTACGACCACGAGGTCGGCCACAGCTACCGCTCGCACGTGCCCATCGAGCCCTATTTGTCCGACCAATGGTACATCGCCGTCACCCGGCCGATCGACCGGCTGGCCGAGACGTTCGGCACCGACCTGCTGGACGGCACGAACGTGCCGGCCAACTCGCTGGCGGGGATCGCCCTCAAGCCCCTGCTGGACGGGAAGCTCACCTTCACGCCCGAACGCTACGCCGCCAACTACCGCACGTGGCTGGAGAACCTGCGCGACTGGCCCATCAGCCGCCAGCTCTGGTGGGGCCACCGGATTCCCATCTGGTCGAAGGAGGTCCCCGCCGCCGAGGAGGCGACCTGCCCGGTCGAAGGCGCCGCGACGATGCTCGCCGAGCACGGCGAGGACCCTGCCCTGCGGCGACTGTACGTCTGCCCGCCGGCCGACAGCGCCGACGTCGAGGCCCAACTGATCGACGCGGGGTTCGAGCAGGACCCCGACGTGCTGGACACGTGGTTCTCCTCGGGCCTGTGGCCCATCTCGACGATGGGCTGGCCGGAGGAGACGGACCTGCTCAAGCGGTTCTACCCCACCGACCTGCTGTGCACGGCCCGGGAGATCATCACGCTGTGGGTCAGCCGGATGGTGATGTTCGGCCAGTATTTCCGCGGGGCGATCCCCTTCGCCGACGTGTACATCCACGCGATGGTCCAGGACGGCGAGGGGCGCAAGATGTCCAAAAGCCTCGGCAACGGGATCGACCCGCTGGACATCATTGACAGCCACGGCGCCGACGCGCTGCGGTACACGCTGGCGTCGATGACGACCGAGACGCAGGACGTCCGCATGCCGGTCGAGCACGTCAAGCTGCCCGACGGGCGGGAGATGAACACCTCGCCGAAGTTCGATCTCGGGCGGAACTTCTGCAACAAGCTGTGGAACGCCTCGCGGTTCGCGGTGATGAACGTCGCCGGGGCGCCGAGCTGGCAGGCGGTGCATCCGGCCGTACACCTGGCCGACACGTGGATCCTCAGCCGTCTGCACACGACGATCCGCGACGCGACGGGCGCCCTGGAGGCCTACCGCTTCAACGAGGTGGCCGCCGTGCTGTACCGGTTCACCTGGGACGACTTCTGCGACTGGTACCTGGAGATCGCCAAGGGCCGGATTGCCGCCGGCGCCGAAGCTCCCAAGGCGATCGTCGCCTATGTCCTTGACGGGCTGCTGCGCCTGCTGCACCCGATCCTCCCGTACATCACCGAGGCCGTCTGGCAGCATCTCAACGCGGTGGCGCCCCGCCGGGGCCTGGCCGACCAGATCGGCGAGCCGCTGCTGGTGCGGGCCGCGTGGCCGCGGGCCCAGGCCGAGCTGATCCGCCCCGACGCCGAGAAGCTTTTCGACGCCCTGCGGGAGGTGATCCGCGGGATCCGCCAGATCCGCACGACGCACAACGTCCCGCCGTCGCGGAAGCTGGACGTGACGGTCGACGCCGACGGCGCCGACGCCGAGCGGATCGAGGCCAACGCCGAGTTGATCCGTTCGCAGGCGAACGTCGGTTCGCTGACGGTCCGCGCCGGCGCCGCCAAGCCCGACGCCCGCGCCGCGACGGTCGTCGCCGCCGGCGTGACGGCCTATGTCGCCGACGTCGTCGACGTCGAGGCCGAGCGCGCCCGCCTCGAAAAGGAACGCGCCACCGTCGCGCGGGGCATCGCCTCGGCCGATGGCAAGCTCAACAACGACAAGTTCCTCGCCAAGGCCCCCGCCGCCGTCGTCGACGGCGAGCGCCGGCGGCTGGCCGAGATGCAGGAACGGCTGAAGGCGATCGACGCCGCGCTGGGGGCGCTGTAGCCGGCGACTGGCCGCCGGTTTTCCATTAAAAAAGCCCCGCCCAATGATGAGCGGGGCCCTCCCTCCAAAGGCGGGGCCGCGACTAGAACGGCCCCGTCGATGACTGTTGCTTGCTCCACTGGGCGGCCTGGACGAGCCGGTAGTCGGGGCGGCCGCGGGCGATGAGGATGATCGGCACCAGCACCACGGCCATGGCGTAGGCCCAGCCGGAGACGCCGACGGTGATCCCCACCTGCGAGGCGATTTCCAACTGCGGCGCCGCCTGTTCGGCGCCGGCGACCAGGTGCCAGCCGACGATGAACCCGCCCAGGCCCAGCAGGCACGTCAGGAACGGCCACATCGCGCCGGCCCCGTCCTTGCTCGTGGCGATCGGGATGATCGCAATGACCAGCAGCAGCCCCAGGCCAAAGACGCAGGGACTGAACTTCATCATGGCCGCGCCGATGGCGATTCTCCCGCTGTCGTCGGAAACATCGAAGAAATCGATGGGGTACGGCAGATGGGTCGAGCCGCTGTCGGCGCCGGCGCTGCCCATGCCCTGCCAGGTCGACTTGAACAACTCCAGCCCTGCGTGGTTGTTGCGAACGGTCTGGTCGGCGGTCGACGAATCGGCCACGAAGAACCACGGCAGGAAGAAGAACCCCGCGCACAGCCCCCACAGAATCGCCCGCGCCAGCCACCACGACAGCGGCGGTCGCGTCGGACGCCCCGTCGGCATCGCCGGGGGATGAGGCACCGGAGACGGCGAGGCGTTGCCCGGCATCCGGGCCGACAGCAGCGGCTCGACCGGCTTGCGCGGCGCGGTCGGCGGCGGCGAGGACGGCGTTTCGGCCCCCTCGGCGGTCGGCACATCGAGGCTGTCGCCGAACTCGCCGAGCTGCCTCCCGTCGGGCGGCGACGGTCGTGCCGGCGGGCCGGGCGGGGTGGGCGACGCGACGGTCGAGGCTGTCGCCACCGCTTCCGGTTGGGGCGCCCCGTCGGCGTCGGTCGGACTGGCCCGTCCGACACCCGCCTGGAGCGTGATCGAGGCGCCGCAGACGCGGCAGGAGAACGTCTCGCCGGCGCGGCTGTCGTCTAAGCGGTATTCACTGCCGCACTTACACTTGACTTCGATGGCCATCGGACACTCCGTGCGCCGGGGGAAAGCACCACAGAAACCCACGCGCCGCAAGGTAGATCGGCCGATCGAGGGTCCGACTTTCGCAAAGCCATGCGCCAATGGCGCCTGCGACACAACCTGCCGCCCAGCGCCGGACACCGGCGCATGAAAAACCCGCGCCGTCCCTGCGCGGGTTTTCCATACGGCACGCCTCCGCGCCGCCTCAGCGGCCGTTTCCGTTCGGGGCCTCTTCCGCCGGGCCGGCCGGTGCCGTCGCTGGCGCCGTCGCCGGTGCGGGCGGCGGGGCGACGCGGTCGAAGTAGTCGAGCGTCAGCGTGAGGTACTGCTCGGCGTAGCTCTCGTAGGAGTGTCCGTGGGAGTCGAACACGTGCAGTTCGTGCGGGATCCCCCGCGCGTCGAGGGCCGCGGCGAAATCGCGGGCGATCCGCGGGGGCACCAGGTTGTCGATCCCGCCGTGGAGGATCAACGTCGGCATCGGCGCGAACGGCTCGACGGGCAACCGCCGGCCATCGTCGCGCCGCCAGTTGCCCACGCCGGAAACGCAGGCGATGGCGGCGAACCGCTCAGGATCGTGGCTGGCCCAGTGGTAGGTGCCGAACCCGCCCCGCGACGGGCCCGTGCAGAACACGCGGTCGCGCTCGATGCCGGGGTAGGCGGCCAGCACCAGGTCCAGCACCTGGTTGAGGTCGCGGCGGCCCGGGCCGTCGTAGACGGCCGTCGCCTCGGCGGTCCCGACGGCGCCGGGCGCGAGGATCATCCAGCCGCGCTCGTTGGCGATCTCCTTGACGACCCCGTCGGCCTGGTCGAGAAAGGCGTTGACGTGGTGGTTGAGGGCGACCAGCAGCGGCGTCGACCCGTCGGGGCGGTAGTCGTCCGGGACGAACAGCCGGTAGGGCTCCAGCAGCCCCGTCGCGTCCGACCAGAACGCCCGGCGCAGGTCGCCGGTGCGGCCGGCGTAGGGATCGGCGCCCGCCGCGAGCATTGCGCCGACCGATTCGTACTGCGCCAGAACCCGGCGGATTGACGCGATGGTCGCCTCCTCGGCGGCCCCGGCGTCGACCCGCGCCCACGCGTCGGTGAGGAAATCCACCGCGTCGGCGTAGTCGGCGGCGTAGGCCGTCGCATCGGTCTCGTCCTCGCCGGCCAGCCGTTGTCCGTCGGCGGCGATGGCGGCCAGGCGCGCGTCGAAGGTCGCCGCCAACTGGCCGACGAACTGCAATTCGATCGACAGGACCGGCGCGTTGTCCCATTCGGCCATCATGACGTACGTCCCGTCCGGTAGCACGCCGGCGGCGGAGGCGTCGACGAGGACTTCCCGCGCCTCGTTGTCGACCCGGAGGTCCCGGATATCCGCCAGGACCGCCGCGGGACGGCCGTCGGCGCCGAGCAGCCTGGCGCGGAGGGTCCGCGCGGCCGGCGTGAACGACCGGACGGGGAACGGGAGATACCCCAGCGCGCCCTGGCGCAGCACCGTCGCCGGGATGCTGAGGCCGGCGTAGCCGTCGGGGCTGATGTGGATCCGGTCGCCGGCGCTGAGTTCCTCGCCGGTGATGACGGTGCCGGCCTCGACGATGAAGAACCCGTCGACATTCACGTCGCCGAACTGCTCGGTTTGCGACGTGAATCGTACGGTGCAGGTTCCGGCCGGCAGCGGGCCGAGCTCGACGACGGCCAGGGCCCACTCGCCGGCGTCGGCGGTCCCCCACCCGCCGGTGTCGCCCAGCCGAACGGTTCGCAGGATGTCCCGCCCCCGCGCGGCGACACGGACGGCGACCTGGGCCGCCTCCATCTCGCGGAAGTGATATCGCGCGTAGCGAATCAGCAGCCGGGCATCGTCGTACTCGGTCCCGACGGGCACGGTCCATTCGGCGAAGCCGTCGGTTTCGGCCAGGGCCGGCCCGAACAGCGCCTCGCGGCCGGAGGCGGGCGGCTTGGCGCCGACGCCGACCTGCCGGTTGGCGGGGCCGGCGACGTAGCGCTCGCCCTCGACCCAAACCACCGCCGGGCCGGCCTCGTCATAGGGATCCAGCGTCACGGCCTCTTTCGTCCGGTCCCACGCCCGGTCCACCGTCGCGCAGCCGGCCGGCAGCGCGGCGAGCAGCGCCAGGGCAATGATCGTTCGCATCATGGCGTACCCATCCTTTCTTACCCGTCGGCCAGGCGTTCGGTGATCGTGGCGACCACCTCCCCCGACGGCACGCGGACCTGGTCGAGGCTGTCGCGGTCGCGAATCGTGACGGTCCCGTCGACGAGGGTCTGACCGTCGACGGTAACGCAGTACGGCGTGCCCACTTCGTCCTGGCGGCGGTACCGCCGCCCGACGGCGCCCTTCTCGTCGTAGAACACCGCCAGCTGCGCCCGCTTGAGGGCGTCGTGGATCTCCCGCGCCCGCTCGGGCATGCCTTCCTTGCGGACCAGCGGGAAGACCGCCGCCTTGATCGGCGCCAGCCGCGGGTGGAATTTCATCACCACCCGTTTCTGCATCTCGCCGTTCTCGTCGGGCGCCTCGTCCTCGGTGTAGGCCTCGCACAGGAACGCCAGCGTCGCGCGGTCGGCCCCGGCGGACGGCTCGATGACGTAGGGGATGAACCGCTCCTTCGTCTCGTCGTCGTAGTAGCTGAGGTCCTTGCCGGACGCCTCGCTGTGGCTGCGCAGGTCGAAGTCGGTCCGGTTGGCGCAGCCCTCCAGTTCGGCGATGCCGAAGGGGAAGGCGTACTCGATGTCGGCGCAGGCCTTGGCGTAGTGGGCCAGCTCGGACGGATCGTGCTCGCGGAGCCGCAGCTTTTCGCTGGTCAGGCCCAGGTCGACGTACCACTGGTAGCGGGCGTCCCGCCAGTATTCGTACCACCGGTCCGCCTCGTCGGGCCGGCAGAAGAACTCGATCTCCATCTGCTCGAACTCCCGCGAGCGGAAGGTGAAGTTCCGCGGGTTGATCTCGTTGCGGAACGCCTTGCCGATCTGGGCGATGCCAAAGGGCAGCTTGACGCGGCTGGTGTCGACGACGTTGCGGAAGTTCGCGAAGATCCCCTGGGCCGTCTCCGGCCGCAGGTAGGCCAGCGACGAGCTGTCTTCCATGGCCCCGACGTAGGTCTTGAACATCATGTTGAACTTCCGCGCCTCGGTCAGCGCGCCGCCGCACTTGGGACAGATCGCCACCTGGCCTTCGGCGGCCTGGTCGGCGCGGAAGATCTCCCAGTCGATCCGGTCGGCGTGCTGGGCGAGGCGGCGGCGGGTCTTGCTGTTGGCCTTGGCGGCGGCCAGCTCGGGCACATCGTCCGGCTGGTCGGCCTCGACGGCCGCGGTCAGCAGGACGTTGTCGCCGTCGCGGGCCCTGGCGCAGAAGACCTGGTCGGCGCGGAAGCGGCTCTTGCAGCTCTTGCAGTCGGCCATCGGGTCGTTGAAGTTGCTCACGTGCCCGGAGGCCTGCCAGATCCGTGGGTTCATGAGGATCGAGCTGTCCAGCCCCACCATGTCGTCACGCCGGCGGACGATGGTGTCCCACCAGGCGTTCTTGACGTTCCGCTTGAGCTCCACGCCGAGGGGGCCGTAGTCCCAGCAGCCGTTCAGGCCGCCGTAGATCTCCGACGATTGGAAGATGAACCCTCGCCGCTTGCACAGCGAGACGATTTTCTCCATCAAGTCGTTCGATTCGTTTGCCATGGAAATCCTTGCTGTTGAACGAAAGTCGCGCCGCCCGGGCGGACGGCGCCTCGCACGTCGCGGCCAGTGTATCGGCCCCCCGGCCGGCGGACAAGCGCCTCAGCGCTGCCAGACGATCAGGTCGTGGCGGGCCTGCTCGGCGGCGCGGGTGTCGGGATACTCGCGGATGACCTGTTCGAGCAGGTCGCGCCCCTGGCGCCGGTGGGCGGCGCTGCCGGTGTTCAGGCCCAGGCGGATCAGCTTGATCCCCTCATCCCGCAACGCCCGCGCCTCCCGCTCGGTCGCCTCGCTCGGCTCGGCCGGGGCCGCCGCGGGAGTTTCGGGCGTTTCGGCGGTTTCGGTCGCGTGGGGCGTTTGCGGCCCGACGGTGCGGGGATCGTTCGCCAGGGCGCAGTCGATGGCGGTGTGGATCTCCCACGTGCGGGGGTCGCCGGCGAAGAGCACCGACCCGTCGGTCGCCAGCACCACGCCGGTGGGCACCGCGGTGATGCCGAGCTCGTCGGCCGCCCGCATGAGTGCGTCGTCCGACGGGCTGCCGCGGACGACCTGGGGCACATCCCCCGCCCGCTCGCGCAGGGCCGCCACGACGCGCCGGGTGTCGCGATCGGCCTTCCCGTCGAGGTTGATCCCCACCACCGTCACGCGATCGTCCTCGTAGGGGGCGGCCAGGCGTCGCTGGGCGGCCAGGGCCGCCTCGACGGCGTCCTCGCCGCCGGACGCGGCCGTCCAGACATACAGGACGACCACGGTGCCGCGGAGGTCGGCCGTCCGCAGCGCTTGGCCGTCCAGGGTCGTCAGCGTCAGTTGCGGCCGCTCGCCCGCCAGCGCCACCAGGGGCGACATGTATCGCGCCCACGCCGCCCAGGAGGCATGGGGCGGCGACGCCAGCCGTCCGATCGCCTCGACGGCGTCGCGACGGTCGCGATTGAGCATCGCCGCCATCGCCGCCGCGCGCAGTGCCGCCGCGTCGGCCGGGGCCAGCCGCACCCACTGCTCGGCCGCCCGCGAGGCGAGTGTCGCATCGTCGGCGAGGGCCGCGGCATAGGCGACGGTGCGGTAGAACAGCACCTGCGACGGGCCGTTCAGCCGCTGGGGGGCAAGGCCCGGACCGTTGAGCAGTGCCATGGCCCGCCGGGCGACCTCGGGCGACAGGCGGCCGCGGGCGGTGATCTCGGCGGTCACCATCGCCGCGGCCCGGGCGACGGTCTGCTGGGCGTCGGCGTCCGGCGGTCGCGGCCGGGCCGTCGGCGCATCCGGCTCATCCAGGCCGATCGTCTCTCCGCCGTCCTCGCGCGGCGAGATCCGAACGCGCATCCTCTGGGCGGCGGCCGTCCCGGCGAGCGGGACAGCCAGAACGCCCAGGGCCATGATCATCATCACTGTGCGGTGCATAGACGGTCTCCCCGCGGGCAGCCGTGCCCCTGCGATCAACGCGCCCAATCATTCTAATCCACTTGACGAACCCGATAAACCCTCTTACAACCCCACTGCAGCGCAGCGGCGGGACGCCGGCGGCCTCTTTGGAGAAGATGATGACCAACGACAGTATTCTGAAGGCGACAAACACGTACCTGATGGCCAACTACGGGCGGATCCCCCTCGTGACGGCCAAGGCGGCCGGGGCGACGGTGTGGGATGCCACGGGCAAGGCGTACCTCGACCTGTTCGCCGGCTTCGGCGCCGGCGGGCTGGGCCACTGCCACCCGAAGGTCGTCGCCGCCATTCAAAAGGCCGCCGGCGAGATGATGGCGGTGGGCAACCTCTACACCTGGGAATCCCAGGTCCGCCTGGCCGAGGCGATCATCCGCCACAGCTTCCCGGGCAAGATCTTCTACTGCCACAGCGGCGCCGAGGCGAACGAGGCCGCGATCAAGCTCGCCCGGCGCGCCAGCGGCAAGGGCCGTTACAAGATCATCAGCTTCGAGAAGTGCTTCCACGGGCGGACCCTCGGCAGTCTGTCGGTGACGGCGACCCGCGCCTACCAGGAAAGCTTCGAGCCGATGCTGCCGGGCAACACCTGCGTGCCCTTCGGCGACCTGGCCGCCGTTGAAGCCGCGATCGACGACCAGACCGCCGGCATCATCGTCGAGCCGATCCAGGGCGAGGGCGGGGTGAACGTGCCGACCGCCGAGTTCATGCAGGGCCTGCGGGCCCTGTGCGACCGGCGCGCGCTGGTGCTGATCTGCGACGAGGTCTGGACCGCGCCGGCGCGGACCGGGGCGTGGTTCGCCCACCAGCACTACGGGATCGTCCCGGACGTGATGACCCTCGCCAAGACCATCGGCGGCGGCGTGCCCGTCGCCGCGTGCGTCGGCCGCGAGGCCTACGGCGACGTCTTCACCCCCGGCACGCACGGATGCACGCTGGGCGGCAACCCCGTCTGCGCGGCCGCCGGGGCGGCGGTGTTCGAGGCGATCGAGGAGGAGAACCTCGTCGCCGAGGCCAAGCGCAAGGGCGATCACATCGTCCAGACCCTTCGCGCCGCGGCCGTCGGCCGGGTCAAGGAGATCCGCGGCAAGGGCCTGATGCTCGGCATCGAGCTGGACGCCACGGCCGACGAGGCCAAGGCCGTCTTCGCCGCGTGCCTCGACGCCGGGGTGATGATCAACGTCGCCCAGGGCAACGTCGTGCGGCTCGCCCCGCCGATGGTGATCACCGACGACGAGCTGGATCGGGGCCTGGCGGTGGTGATCGACGCGCTGCGGGGCTGAGGGACCGCCATGCGACGGACCGACGGCGACAACGCGGCCGCGACCACCGTCGCGATCATCCCCGCCCGCCTGGGCAGCACCCGCCTGCCCGGCAAACCGCTGCTGCGCGAGACGGGCAAGTTCCTCATCCAGCATACCGTCGAACAGGCCCGCCGCGCCGAGCGGCTCGACCGCGTGGTCGTGGCCACCGATGATCCGCGGATCGTCGACGCCTGCGCGAGCTTCGGCGCCGAGTGCATCCTGACCCGCGGCGACCACCCCACCGGCACCGACCGCCTCGCCGAGGCCGCGGCGATGATGGGACTGGCCGAGGACGACGTCGTCGTCAACGTCCAGGGCGACGAGCCGGAGATCCCCCCGGCGTGCATCGACGCGCTGGTCGACCTGCTGGGCCGGGCCGGCACGCCCATGGCGACGCTGGCGACGCGGATCGACGCCGAGCGGGCGGCCGATCCCAACCGCGTCAAGGTGGTCGTCGATCGGCGCGGGCGGGCGCTGTACTTCTCCCGGTCGGTCATCCCCTACGACCGCGACGGCGCCGAGCCGGTGGCGTATCTCCAGCACCTGGGCCTCTATGCCTACCGCGCGGGGTTCCTGCGGCGCTACGCCGCCCTGGAGCGGACCGCCGCCGAGCGGGCCGAGAACCTCGAGCAGCTCCGCGCCCTCCAGCACGGCTGGGCCATCGCCGTCGCCACCGTCGACTACGACGGCGCCGGCATCGACACACCCGCCGACTACGAGGCGTTCGTCAGGCGGCAGCGGATCAGTTCGTAATCATCAGGGCCCCAAGGCGTTCCATCTCCTGGACGAAATGGGGGAAGGTCTTCTTGACGCAGTCGACGTTGCGGATGACGGTTTCGCCGGCGGCGCCGAGCGCGGCGGTGGCCAGTGTCATGACCATGCGATGGTCGTCGTGGCTGTCGAGCACGGCGCCGGTGAGGTCGCTGCGGCGGACGACCAGGCCGTCCGGCCGCTGCTGGACGTCGGCGCCCATGGCGGCGAGGGCCGTCTCCATGGCGCTGATGCGGTCGCACTCCTTGTGACGGCAGATCTCGGCGTGGGTCAGGACGGTTTCGCCGGCGGCGTAGCAGCCGACGACCGCCAGGAGCATGAACTGGTCGATGAAGTCGTTGCAGTCGATGACGCGGCCGGTCAGCTGCGACGAGCGGGCCGTGACGCCGTCGTCGGTGATCTCGATCTCGGCGCCCATCTCCCGCAGGACGTTGACGACGAGGCGGTCGCCCTGGGCGTCGTTGAAGTCCATCCCGGGCAGGTGGACCTCGCTGCCGGGGGTGATCAGCGCGGCGACGATCGGGTACATCGCCGCCGACCAGTCGCGTGGGATGGTCGCCTGGAAGCCCCCCCACCGCTGGTGGCCGCGGACGCGGTAGCGGGTGTAGTCCTCGTGGGAGAAATCCACGCCGCACCGCCGCAGCCAGTCGAGCGTCACGTCGACCCAGGGTTTCTCGCCGGGGTCGGTCACGTTCAATTCGGTCGGCGCGTCGGCGAGGCTGGCGGCGATCAGCAGGGCGCTGACCGGCTGGCTGTCGGCGCCGTCGAGCGACGCGACGCCCCCCCGCAGCGGGCCGCGGACGACCACCGGGCCGTGCCCGTCGCCCTTGGTGCTGCGGGCGAAGGCCCCGAGCTGTTCGAGCGCCTCCAGCAGCGTGCCGATCGGCCGGAGGTGGCGGATGGAGTGGTCGCCGGTGAGGACCGTGTAGCCGCGGCAGGCGCCGGCCAGGCCGGTGAAGAAGCGGAAGATGATCCCGCTGTTGCCGCAGTCGATGATGTCGTCGGGGGTCCGCAGGTCGCCGCCGGTGCCCTCGATGATCCAGGCGTCGCCCTTTTCGGGCATGACCGACGCGCCGAACATCTCCATCGCCTCGGTCCCCCGCATCCAGTCGGCCGAGACCAGCGGGCGCCGGATATGGCTGGTCCCCTCGGCCAGGGCCGCCATGATCAGCGCGCGGAAGGAATGGCTCTTGTTGGGCGGGATGTCGATCGTCCCGCGCAGGCCGCCGGACTGTCGTACGCTCAAGTTCATGGATCGCGTCCCGTTAACTGCCGACGTCATTGTACGGCCCCCGCGGCGGACACGCCACGCCAAAGGCGCCGGAAGAATCTCTATTGACCTATCCCCCATCAGTCGATAAGAATGGAACAGATGATGGTGACCGCCCTGGCGCATCTCGACGTTTCCCGTCCGGCCCGCGGTGCCGCTGCGCGATCGTTTTATTGGTTTAGCAGCTCGCGCCGGCCGCGGCCGGGAGGCGCCGGGTAGCATCCTCGCGATGACAACCCGAACCTGAGCCTCAAGACCGCGGACGGCCTTGGGGCTTTTTTCATTGCCCGTTGGACCCCAGAGGACCACGACGATGATCGACATCAAGGACTTGCGAGCCGACCCCGACGCGTACGTCAAGGCCGCCGCCGACAAGCGGATCTCCGTGGACATCGCGGCGATCCTCGAGATCGACCGGCAGGTGCTCGACGCCCGGCGGAAGCTCCAGGACGTCCGCACCGCCCAGAACGCCGCCGGCAAGGCCATCCCCAGGCTCCGCGGCGCCGCCAAGGACGCCAGGATCGCCGAGATGACCGACCTGAAGGCCGAGGGCAAGGCCGCCTCGGAGGTCCTCGACGCGCTCGAACCCCGCCTGCAGGAGCTGCTGCTGCTGGTGCCCCAGCCGCCGGCGCCCGACGTGCCGCTCGGGGCCGACGACACCGAGAACGTCGAGCTCCGCCGCGTCGGCGAGGTCCCCGCGTTCGACTTCGAGCCGCTGGACCACCTCCAGCTCGGCGAGAAGCTCGACATCATCGACGTGCCCCGCGGGGTCAAGCTGGCCGGCTCGCGGAATTACGTCCTCAAGGGCGCCGGCACCCTGCTGCACCAGGCGGTGCTGCGGCTGGCGCTGGACATGATGGTCGCCAAGGGCTACACGCCCCTGACGGTGCCGGTCCTGGTGCGCGAGGAGGTCATGTACGGCACGGGGTACTTTCCCGTCGGGCGCGACCAGGCCTACCTGGCCGAGCGGGACGAGCTGTCGCTGGTGGGCACCGCCGAGGTGCCGGTGACGGCCCTGCACAGCGACGAGATCCTCGAGGCGGCCGAGCTGCCCAAGAAGTACTGCGCGTTGAGCACGTGCTTCCGTCGCGAGGCCGGCGCCGCCGGCAAGGACACGTACGGGCTGTACCGCATCCACCTGTTCGACAAGGTCGAGCAGGTTATCGTCTGCCGCAACGACGTCGACGCCTCGATCGCCTTTCACCGGGAGATCCTCGCCAACAGCGAGGACGTCCTGGCGGCCTTGAACCTGCCCTACCGCGTGGTGAACGTCTGCACGGGCGACCTGGGCCAGGGGCAGGTGCAGAAGTTCGACATCGAGACCTGGATGCCCAGCCGCGGCAGCTACGGCGAGACGCACTCGGCCAGCCGGTTCTACGAGTTCCAGGCCCGCCGCCTGTCCCTGCGGTACCGCGACGCCGACGGCAAGGTCCGATTCTGCCACACGCTGAACAACACCGTCATCGCCTCGCCGCGGATCCTGATCCCCATCCTCGAGCTGTACCAGAACGCCGACGGGTCGGTCACCGTCCCCCAGGTGCTGCGCCCCCACATGGGCGGCATGGAAAGGATAGAGCCACAATGATCGTCGTCATGAAACCCCACGCCACCGACGCGCAGATCCAGCACGTCATCGACCTCGTGCGGGAGTACGGGCTCACCGACCACCCGATCTACGGGACCGACCGGACCGTCATCGCGTGCATCGGCGACAAGCGGTCCGTCGACAAGGGCGCGATCGAGAACGCCCCCATGGTCGAGAAGATCGTCCCGATCCTCGCGCCGTACAAGATGGCCTCCCGCGAGGTCCGCCAGGAGAAGACCGAGATCGCCTTCGGCCCGTCGGGCGCGACGCTCGGCGGCCAGAGGATCGGCGTCATCGCCGGCCCCTGCGCCGTCGAGAGCCGCGAGCAACTGCTCCAGACGGCCCGCGCCGTCGCCGAGGCCGGCGCGATCGGCCTGCGGGGCGGGGCGTGGAAGCCCAGGACCAGCCCCTACGACTTCCAGGGCCTCCGCGAGAAGGGCCTGGAGATCCTCGCCGAGGCCCGCGCCGAGACCGGCCTGGCGATCGTCACCGAGGTCCTCCGCAGCGAGACGGTCGACCAGGTCGCCGCCGTCGCCGACGTCCTGCAGATCGGCGCCCGCAACATGCAGCACTACCCGCTGCTGGAGGCCGTCGGCAAGGTCGACAAGCCCGTCATGCTCAAGCGCGGGCCCTCGTCGACGATGGAGGAGTTCCTCCTGGCCGCCGAGTACATCATCAACGCCGGCAACCCCAACGTCATCCTCTGCGAGCGGGGCATTCGGACGTTCGAGTGCTACGTCCGCAACACGCTGCCGCTGGCGGTCGTCCCGGCCCTGCGGGAGCGGACGCACCTGCCGGTGATCGTCGATCCCTCGCACGGGACCGGGCACGCGCACATGGTCCCGCCGATGTGCCTGGCCGCGATCGCCGCCGGCGCCGACGGGCTGCTGGTCGAGGTCCACCGCGACCCCGAGCACGCCTACACCGACGCCGCCCAGCAGATCAACCCCCACGCCTTCTGCGCCATGATGAAACGCGCCCGCAAGGTCGCCGAGGCGGTCGACAGGGAGATGTAGGCGGCCGGCCCGGGCATGCGATATTCGCCGTCACTTTACCGGATCATACCCGCCCTTGCCGAACGGGTGGCACCGCAGGATCCGCCAGACGCCCGCCGCCGTGCCGCGCAGGGCCCCTTTGCGGGCGACGGCTTCGATGAAGTAATCGCTGCAGGTGGGGACGAACCGGCAGTGGCCGCCCAGCCAGCGCGACAGCGTGAGCTGATAGACCCGCACCCCGCCGATCAGCAGCCAGCTGACCGGCCGACGACGGAAGCGAACCAGGGGGACGCCCTCAGCCACGATCGCTTC
Organism: uncultured Planctomycetales bacterium; assembly: GCA_964535025.1. Taxonomy (GTDB): domain Bacteria; phylum Planctomycetota; class Phycisphaerae; order SM23-33; family FEN-1343; genus JAAYZK01. Next base: position 6,263 of record CAZHRW010000184.1, on the reverse strand, counting down.
CTCCCAACTTCTGCGCCAGCCGCCGGATGAGCGGGGCGAGACTGTCGGCGAGCGAGTCGACGGTGTGGTCGGGCCCGATCTTCGGCAGGAGCACCACATCGAGCCCCGCCGGCAGCGCCGGCAGCTCGCGTCGGAACGCCTCGCGACAGAGCCGCTTGAGGCGGTTGCGCGCGACCGCCGTGCGGGTCCGCCGCTTGCCGACCGCGACGGTCATGCGCGTCACATCCAGGTCGTTGGGCAGCCCCACCACGACGAGGGACTTATCGCCCACCCGCACGCCGCGGTCGAACAGCTCGGCGATCCGGGCACTGTTGGACAACCGATGACACCTGGCCGGCGAACTCATCACTGCCGTCACCTGTTCTGGCCCAGCCCCGCCGCCGCCCACCGCCGCGCCTGGGCGATCAGGCCGGCGAGCTTCGCGGCGGGCATCAGCGCGAAGAAGTATTCCCGGTCGTCGGCGAGGCGGTTGTGCTCGAGCTGCGCCTCCAGCCGCGCTACGCGGCGCGCCGCCCGCCGCTGGGCCTCCGCGAGCAGCGCGCGAAGCTGCTCGTTGACCCGGTGGATCGTCTGGAACGCCTCGGCCCGCTCCGGCGTCAGCGGCCCCAGCGCCGCCGCCCGCCGGACCGCCGCGGTCCGGGTCGCCTGGAGCCGCTCGGCCGCCGGCGGCGGATCGTCCGGCCCGCGGCCGAGCCACGGGTTGTGGTACAGGTGGTGCGCCCGCCACCGCGCCGCGGCCAGGTCGGCGGCCGTCACGTCGAATCGCGGCAGGTCCAGCCGCAGCGTGGCCGTCGCGACGCCGAACGGCGGCGGCCGCCAGCCGTACCACGCCTCGGTCAACGCGTCGCCGAGCACATCATACCGCGCCCCGCCCGTGCCGTGGATGAAGATGTCCGCCACGAACGACCGCAGGAACATCGTCAGCGTCAGCGCCCGCGGCGCGATCCAGCCGCCGCCGTCGCTGAAGGCGACGATCGCCTCGGTCGCCTCGTCCGGCTCGGCCGGCAGCCGGATGAGCCGCCCGGCGGGCGTGTGGAGCTCAACGATGGTTCCGCTGGCCTTGACATAGAGCGGCTCGCGGCCGCCGGCGCCGCGGAAGGCCCACAGGGGCACCTCCACGGCCCCGTCGGCGGTTCGCAGGTCCGGCACCGGCTGGGCGGGGTTGGTGATCCCATGCCGGCGGCGGTGGGCCGCCAGGACGGCGCGGTGGGCCTCGAACATCCGCCCGGCGTTCAGCAGGATGTGCACCGCGAAACGCCCCCACGCCCGCCCGCGGACGAGCGTCGAGATGAACACGTCGCGGATGTCCAGCCCCAGCGAGCGATTGACGGCCGCGGCGCCGTCGGCGATCCACTCGGCCAGCGTGCCGCCGTCGTCGCGCCGGCCGACGGCCATCAGCCAGGTATCCGTGGGTCCGGCTTCGTCGGACGGTGCGGCCAGGCGGGCGAGGCGGCGGACCGTCTCCCGCGGCGGCGGCGGAAGCTGCGCGGGGCACTGGTCGCCGACGGGATGGGCCACCGGCACGCGGTGAATGGTGATCCGGCGGTCCTCGACCACCTGCGGGACCTTCACCATCACGTGCTTGGCCGCGTCGAGATCGGTCACCACGTGCAGGGCCGTCCCCCCCGCCGCGCGGGCCCAGGCGTCGATGGCGGCGACCTTGAACCATACCCCCGCGTGGTGCATCTCGCTCTGGTGGCCCGTGACGATCCACGGGCCGGGCTGGTCGCCGGCCAGCAGGTCGGCCCCCTCCCGCCGCGCCCGGCGGCGGAGCTCGCCGGCATCGATCCCGCCGACGTCGAAGGTCATCTCCGCGACCGCCGCGGCCGACTCGGCCAGGTAAGGCCGGAGCCGATCGCCGCCGGGCAGCAGGACGACCTGCCCGTCGCCGCTCGGCGTCGCCGGCGCCTCTAGCATCGGCACGCCACCCGCGACGGACCCGGACAGGCGCAGAGCACCCAGCCGCTGGTGTCGTCGTCGGCCAGGGCGTTGTAGAACACACGCAGGTAGTGCCGCTTGCGATAGCCCGCGTCGTCGAGCGGGCCGCCGAAGGTCCGGTCGGGGTTGTTGTAGATCAGCCGGACGGGGATCTCGCGGATCCGCAGCCCCGCCCGGGCGGCGCGGACCCACAACTGCATCGGCATCGCGTAGCCGTGCTCGGTGAGGTTCAGACGCTCCAGGGCGCTGACGCGGTAAGCCTTGAAGCCACAGAACGCGTCGGTCAGCCGCAGCCCGAGCGTCTCGTTGACCAGGGCGGTGATCTCGGCGTTGATCCGCCGTCGCGACGGCGGCGGCGACCCGTCGACGGGCGCGTCGGGCAGGTAGCGCGAGCCGCTGACGATGTCGCAGTTATCGTCGGCCGCGGCCTCGATGAAGCGGGGGATCACCGCCGGCTCGTGCTGGCCGTCGCAGTCGAGTGTGATGATCCAATCCATCCGGCAGCACATCGCGCAGCGGAACGCGTTGATCAGCGCCCGGCCGTAGCCGAGGTTGACCTGGTGGCGGATGACGCGGATGCCCTCGAACCCCGCCAGCGCCTCGCCCGTCCCGTCGGTCGACCCATCATCGATCACCAGAATGTTCTCGGCGTAGCGGCGGACCTCCCGCAGCACCTCGGCGACGTGGTCGACCTCGTTGTACACTGGAATGGCTACCAATACATTCATGGCACACACACCCCCCGGCGGGGGTTAACCTTTCTGTTTGAGTATCTTAGCCCTGAATTCTATGCGCGGAGGCGCGGGATGTCAAAACACGGCGAATATCGAATACTGAACAAGGAATCTTGAATTTCGAAGTAAGCTTCTCGCCCCCGGGGCGCGTCAGTTGACGTGGCCGTTCACTTCGATATTTGTTATTCGGATCTGCTCCCGTTTCCGTGGCTACGACAGGGATAGCCACAAAGAACACAAAGACAGAACGGAAAGAACAGCAACGACACAGCCAGGCCACAAGAGTTCACAGAGGGCTCGGAGAAAACGCCCAAGTAGTGGTGAAGCTTCTTTCTCTGTGTTCTTCGTGCCCTCTGTGGCACAAGCCGTTGGCGTTCTTTCCTTTGCGTTCTTTGTGGCCTTTGTGGCGCTCTTGGCCGTTCTGTTTGCGGCGACAAAGCAACCACGAAAACGGGAGGAGAACCTGTTATTCCTTGTTCGATATTCGCTATTCGCCGTCTAGAACAGCACGTCGCTCATGTCGTATTTCCCCGCCGGCTTGCCCAGGACCCACTTGGCGGCGCGGAGGGCGCCGAGGGCGAAGGTGTCGCGGGAGTGGGCCGAATGGCTGAGTGTGACGGTTTCGCCGAGTGTGCCGAACTGGACGGCGTGCTCGCCGACGGTGTCGCCCAGCCGCAGGGCGTGCATGCCGATCTCGCCGGCGGCCCGCTCGGCCGCGCCCCGGCGGCCGTGACGGAGCACCGCCTCGCGGTCGACGCCCAGGGCGCCGCAGACCGCGTCGGCCATCGCCAGGGCCGTGCCGGAGGGGGCATCCTTCTTGAAGCGGTGATGGGCCTCGACGATCTCGATGTCGTAGCCGGCGCCCAGCGTGGCCGCCGCCTCGGCCAGCAGCCGCAGCAGCACGTTGACGCCCACCGAGAAGTTGGGCGCCTGGACGACCGCGATGCTCCGGGCGGCTTCCTCGATGGTGTGGAGGACGTCCTTGGACAGCCCCGTGGTGCCGATGACGATCGGCACCGACGTGTTGATCGCCGAGGCCAGCACCCGCTGGGTCCCGCCCGGCAGGGAGAAGTCGATCACGACGTCCACCTCCCGCGAGAGCCGGTCGGTGTACTTGATCCCCGCGACGGTCGAGCCGATGATCGGGTGGCCCTCGACCTCCATCGCGCAGGCGAGCGTGAAGGCCTCATCCTCGCGGGCCAACGCCAGAAGTCGCTGGCCCATACGCCCCGCGGCGCCGTTGACGGCCAGGCGGATCGGTGTGTCGGTCATGGGGTAGTTCCTTTCGTGTCGAGCGTCCGAGGGAAGGATAGCATCGGAACGACGAATATCGAATATCGAACAAGGAATAATGAACATCAAAGTAGGCTGACGCAGTGCCCTTGGCCGTTCACTTCGACATTCGACATTCCTTGTTCATTATTCGATATTCGCCGTCTCGATCGCCTTGACGATCGCGTCGAGATCGTTCGCCACGGGGATCGGGACGTTGGCGAAGTGCCGCGGGCCCTCGACCGCCTTGCCTTCGGGGTAGGCGCCGGTGTGGTAGCCGACGGTGGCGTCGGGGTCCTTGAGGGGATGGCCGGTGAGGATGCAGACGATCCGCTCGTCGGGGCCGATGACGCCCTGCTCGATCAGCAGCTTCGCCCCGGCGACGGAGGCGGCGCTGGCCGGCTCGCAGCCCAGGCCCCAGCGGCCGACCTGGGCCTTGGCGTTCATGATGGCGCTGTCGGGCAGGCTGCGGACGACGCCGTTGCAGGTCTCCAGCGCCCGCAGGCACTTGGTGAGGTTGACCGGGCGGGCGATCTCGATGGCGCTGGCGATGGTGTGGGGACGGCGGTGAGTCCGGTCCTGCCAGTCGTAGTCGGCGTCGATGACCGCCGCGTCGAAGGCCCCGCCGTCGAAGCGCAGGTGCTTGTCGTTGACGATCCGCTCGAGCGTATCGGCGCCGTCGGCGTTGATGATCGCCAGTCGCGGCACGCGGTCGATCAGGCCGAGCATCTTCAGCTCGGCGAAGGCCTTGCCGAAGCTGGAGCTGTTGCCCAGGTTCCCGCCGGGCACGAGGATCCAGTCGGGCACCTCCCAGCCGAGGCCTTCCAGGACGCGGTACATGATGGTCTTCTGGCCTTCCAGGCGGAAGGGGTTCACCGAGTTGACCAGGTAGAGCCCCAGCGCGTCGGTGGCCTCCTTGACGCGGGCCATGCAGTCGTCGAAGTCGCCGGCGACCTGGAAGGTGCGGGCGCCGTAGTCCAGCGCCTGGGCGAGCTTGCCGAAGGCGATCCGCCCGGAGCCGACAAAGACGATCGCCTCCATGCCGGCGGCGGCGGCGTACATCGCCAGCGAGGCCGAGGTGTTGCCCGTCGACGCGCACGCCACCCGCGTGGCGCCGACCCTCGCGGCGTGGCTGAACGCGGCGGTCATGCCGTTGTCCTTGAACGACCCCGAGGGGTTGCAGCCTTCGTACTGGAGATACAGGCGGCCCCGCCGGGCGCCGACGTAGTCGGCGACCCCGTCGGTCGGCTGGAGCAGGGTCTGCCCCTCGCCGCGGGTGACCTTGTCGGCGTCGGGGCAGAAGTCCAGCAGCTCGCGGAACCGCCAGACCCCCGAGAGGTCCAGCGGCCGGTCCCGCGTCGCCCACCGGCGGCCGAAGTCGCTCAGGGCCGACGGAACGCCGACGCGATCCCAGTCGTACTGGATATCGAGCAGCGCGCCGCACCGGGGGCAGGCGAAGTGGACCTCATCGACCCCAAAGGTCGCGCGGCAGTCGACGTTCATGCACTGTTGAAACGCTACGTCCGTTGTCATGGGCGGGGTATCCTGGGAAAATCCGAAGCTCGAAATCCGAAACCCGAAACAAACTCGAAACGGCCAAACCCCAAAGCACCCGGCAAACAGGCTCGGCCGTTTCGCCGTTTGCTGTGTTTATCCGTTTGAAAGTTGTTTCGTATTTCGTGCTCCGGATTTCGAGTTTTCGTCCTGAGCCAAGCCTTGCGGTTCGTTCCGCGTAAAGCCTCTGCGGGCGATCTACAGCCGTTTGATCCGTTCTTCCTCTTCCCGCTGCATCTCGGTGGCCTGCTTGAGCAGGCGTTTCTCGCGGGGCGACAGAGAGGCTATCCCATGGGCATGGATCTTTTCAAGAATGCCGTCGATCTCCTGCTGGATTTTCCGGCGGCGGCGCATCTTGCGCTCCCACTGGCCCTGGCGGATCCGCTCGCCGAACGAGGGCCCCCCGCCGCCGGCCCGGGCGCGAGGGGGGCCGCGATGGCGCTCGTGGAGGACCCAGACCGCCGCGGTCACCGCCCCGCCGAGGTGGGCCGCGTGGGACCAGAACGTATCGGTGCGGAACTGCCCGGCGCCGAGGCCCTGGAGCACCGTCAGCAGCATGATCGAGAAGAGGATGATCGCCGCCAGGCGGATCGGCACGGGGAAGAACATGAAGATGATCCGGAAGTGCGGGAAGTACACCGCCGCCGCCAGGACGATCCCGAACACGCCGCCCGAGGCGCCCACCAGCGGCACCCACTGCTCGCCGCCGACCAGCAGGCCGATCAGGACGTACGACACGCCCGCCATGGCCCCGCACAGCAGGTA
>CAZHRW010000183.1:0-3565 GCA_964535025.1 uncultured Planctomycetales bacterium | reverse complement strand
CCTCGCCCAGCGCGCAGCCCTCGAAATCCTACAGCTCCGCGGCCACGCCCCCGGGCAAGCCGCCCCGCAAGCCCTCCAGGAAAACCCCGAGCAAACCCCCGCCGACCCCGCCGCCGAATGACGACGCCTACGACGCCCACCGCCGCCGCATGGCGACCCGCGCCCGCGAGCAATCCCTCCGCGGCCGGGAGCTCGGCTCGCTGCCCCCCATCGCCGACCCCGGCCGCCGTCTGCGCTGTATCCGCCGGCTGCCCGACTTCTGCCAGACCTATTTTCCCGAGACCTTCACGCTCCCCTTCTCCGACGACCACCTCAGCGCCCTGGCCACCATCCAACACGCCGTATGGTCCGGCGGGTTGTTTGCACTAGCGTTACCGAGAGCGCACGGCAAATCGTCCATGCTCAAAGCCGCGATCATCTACGTGATCCTCTCTGGCGCCCAGCAGTACCTCTACGTGATCGGCGCCCAGGAAGAGGCCGCCCGCGCCGCCCTGGCCGACGTGAAGACCGAGCTTTCGACCAACCCGCTCCTTCTGGCGGATTTCCCCGAAGCGGTCTACCCCATCGCCGCCATGGAGAACGTCTCCCAGCGGGCAACCGGCCAGCTTCTTCGGGGCCGCCCCACGCGGCTGGTCTGGAAAACCGACCGCATCGTCATGCCCACCGTGCCCGGCTCGCCCAGCTCCGGCACCGTGGTCGACGTGTCCGGCCTCTTGGGCGCCGTCCGCGGCGCGAAGTTCACGACGCCCGATGGCCGCGTCCTCCGACCCGGATTCTTTCTGGCCGACGACATCCAAACCGACGACTCCGCCCGCTCGCCAGTCGAATGTCAAAAGCGCGAAGCGATCTTAAGCGGCGCGCTCCTGAACCTGGCCGGCCCCGACCGCCCCATCGCCGGCATCCTGCTGGGCACGGTGATCTGCCCCGGCGACGTGATGGCCAACCTGCTCGACCACCAGAAGCACCCGCGGTGGCGCGGCCAGCGCACGCCTCTGGTGAAGCGCATGCCCAAGAACCTCGACCTGTGGCGCGAGTACGGCGAGCTGCTCGACCGCGAGCTAGAAAGCGGCCGGGACCCCGCCGCGGCCACCGACTTCTACCGCGATCGCCGCGAATTCATGGACTTGGGGGCCGCCGTCTCGTGGGAACACCGCAAGCTGCCGCACCACCTCTCGGCGCTCCAGTACGCGATGGACCACTTCCTGCGCGACCCGGACACCTTTTATGCCGAGATGCAGAACGACCCGCGCGACCCGGGCGAGGGCGAGGACCGGCTGACCCCCGACCTGCTCGCGTCAAAGTGCCTCGGCCTGCCCCGGGGCACGGTCCCCGACTTCGCCCACCGCCTGGTCGCCGCGGTCGACGTGCAGAAACGGCTGCTCTACTGGACCGTCTGCGCGTTCGCCGATGACTTCACCGGCCATCTGGTCGATTACGGCACCTGGCCCCAGCAGGTCAATCGCTACTTCACCCGCCGCAACGCCAAGCGGACCCTGGCCCGCCGCTACCCGGCCACCTCGCTCGAGCAGCAGCTTTTTAAGGGCCTGGAAGACCTCTTTGCCGAGCTGCTCGCCCCCGGCCGCTGGCGCCGCCAGGACGGCACCGCTCTGCCCATCACCCGCGCCCTGATCGACGCCAACTGGAAGGAATCGACCGAGATCGTGATGCAGTTCTGCGCGGCCGGGCCCGGCGGCGGCGGGATCGTCCTGCCCGCCTTCGGCCGCTTCGTCGGCGCCAAGTCGCTCTCGGGCATCCCCAACCCCAACCGCAAGAAGCGCCGCGGCGAGCGGCCCGGCCTGAACTGGCTCATCACCGTCCCTCTGACCGGCATCCGCTTCCCTTACGCCGGCTGGGACACCAACTGGTGGAAATCCTTTTTTTCCGGCCGTGTCCGCGTCCCCATGGCCATCCGCGAGGGCATACCCATCGCCGCCCCCGGCGGCCTGACGTTCCCCGGCCGCAACGGCCGGGCCGAGCACAAGCTGCTCTTCGACCACCTCTGCGCGGAGCGGCCCGTCCGCGTCGAGGCCCACGGCCGGGCCGTCGACGAGTGGCAGCCCACCCCCGACGAGCCCGACAACGATTTTCTCGACACGCTGGGCATGGCCTTCGTCGCCGCCTCGATCGAGGGCTCGCGCCTACCCGGCCTCGAGCCCCGCCCCAAACCCCGGGTGCGACTCTCGGACGTGCAACGGAGGAAGCGATGACCGAGCAGGTAGGTGTCTGCTGCCCCAACTGCGATTCGCGCCTGGTGCCCGTGCAGCACACCGAGCGGATCTCCGACCGCCAGACCAAACGCTACCGCCGCTGCTGCCACTGCGGCCGGCGCTTCAAGACCTACGAGTGGATCAAGCCGCCGCCCGAGTCCATCACCCCCCTTTTCGAGACCGACCCCGATGCCCAAGAAGAAGACCTCCCCCTCGACGACGAAGCCCCCGGCCCGGAAGCGTTCGACGAAGAAGACGCCGCCGGCGAGTTCGATTCCGACGACCTCGACCTCCCCTGAGCCGGCGCTGGAGTACATCGCCGAGCCGATCCGCTCCAACGCGGTCCCCTTGGGCGCCCTGGCCCCGGACCCGGCCAACCCCACGACGCACGACGACTCCAACGTCGCCGCCATCGCCGCCAGCCTCCGCGAGTTCGGCCAGGTCAAGAACGTCGTGGGCAACCGCCGCACCGGCCTGTTGATCGCCGGCCACGGCACGCTGGAGGCCGCCCGCCGGCTGGGCTGGACACACCTGGCCTGCGCCTGGATCGACTGCGACGAGCGGACCGCCCACCGCCTGATGCTCGCCGACAACCGCACCGCCGAGCTGGCCGGCTACGACCAGGACCTTCTTGATGAGCTGCTTACCGCCACGGTGCAGCCGGACGACGACCTCTATGAAAAGCTCGGCGTGGACCAGATCTCCGACGCCCTGGTCGACGAAGTGCTCGCGCCGGAGACCGAACTCAAACAGCTCGCCATTGATCGGCCCCCCGCACTCACCTGGGTCCTGATCGGCATCCCGACGGCCCGCTTCTCCGAGATCGCCGGCGTGGTCGAGGACCTGGCCGCTATTCCCGACATCATCATGGAGACCACCGTTGGCGACGCAAAAGAAGACGGATAACGCGGACCCGCGCGCGAAGCTCGACCTCCGCCGCTACTTCCTCCGCAAGTACCACGCGCAGCCGCCCCACGTCCTTGATTGCTGCCAAGGCGATGGCCTCTTGTGGCAGACCCTCCGCCGCGAGTTTACGCTGTCCAGCTACTGGGGCCTCGACCTGAAACCCAAGAAGGGCCGGCTCACAATCGACTCGGTTCGCGTGCTGGCCCTGCCCGGCCGCCCCCACGACGTGATCGACGTCGATACCTACGGCTCTCCGTGGAAACACTGGAAGGCGATTTTGCCCCAGGTGGACCGGCCGACGACGGTCTTCTTGACGATGGGCCAGGTGTCGATGGGCGTCGATCGCACCATCTTCGGACACCTCGGTCTCGGCGATCTTCAGCCACCGCCTGGCATTGCCCGGAAGCTAGTCTCCGCCGCCCTGCGCTATTCGCTTGCCGACGCATACCGCC
>CAZHRW010000182.1:0-15173 GCA_964535025.1 uncultured Planctomycetales bacterium | reverse complement strand
TTTCCTGGCGCTGCCCGAGCGGGAGTCGCAGGCCCTGCTCGACACCCTGTGGCAGCTGCCTCGGACGTTCCGCGCCACGCCGCAACTGGCCGATTCGTTCCGGCGGGTCTACGAAACGATGAGTCTCCCGGCCGATAGGCTCAACGCCGCGGCGGTTCGATCGGGCTTGATCACACTGCTGCTCGACATCCTCGCCGCCGGGCGACGAGGCGAGCGCGAAGCGCATCGCGGCAATCGTGTCGCCACGGCCCTGGCGCTGATGCAGGCGAACCTGAGCGGACCCCTCGATCTGAAGGATATCGCCCACGCCGTCGGCTGGAGTCTGCCGCACTTCAGTGCGCGGTTCCGCAAGGAGACGGGCACGACGCCGGCGCGGCACTATCTTCGCCGTCGCGTCCTCGAAGGGATCCGCCGCATCGCCGAAGACGGCCAGCCGGTCACGCGCGTCGCGCACGCCCTGGGCTTCTCCTCCAGCCAGTACTTCGCCACCTGCGTGCGGCGCATCACGGGTAAGACACCCCGGATGTTCCTGGCTGCCATGGAATCCACCGGCAACAAATGAAGCTGCCGGGGAGTCAGGCAGTTCCAGGGACGCGCACGCAATTCTACTAAATAAGCCCTTAATCTCGCAATGTCACGTGGGCTTTTGAGGAACGAATATCGGTGTCGGTCGCGTTTGACCAGGCGCGGTTCGATACGACCTGGGCGGCGGAGAGTGATGTGGATCGCGACGTAGTCGATGCCGGTGGGTACGCCATGTGGGATCCTGCAGCAGATCCTGAAACCCGTGAAACCCGGGACAGGCAGCGTGAGGGGCACTGGCGGCCATCTCGGCGAGGTGGCGTTGACCAACGTCCTGTCCTGTCACAGCGTAATGACGCTTCGTTCTGCGATTGGCGGACGTCGCACAGCGCCGAACGCCAGTTCCGCCGCATAGGCCCGGCTTTCCCTGTATCCGGCGGGGTCGCGGCGCCGGCGGATGAGGTCGTCGAGCTTGGGCAGAAGCACCGGTCGCACAACGATGGAGGCGAGGTCGGCGGCGCGGGAGGCGCCTTCGATGTCGATGATCTGTTCGGACGCCTCGTCGTGCGTGGTCGGGTAGAGAATGGTTGCGCGCCCGCCGGCGGCGTCGCTGAGGGCGTAGATCGCCAACTGGTAGAGCATGTCGCGGGGAAGGGGGTGCTCCCACAGCTCCCTGTACTTGGCGTCCAGGATGCCGATGACCCTCCCGGAGCTCACAATGGCGTAGTCGGGCCGCGGGCAGAACGCCCGACGTCCCTGCGGGTTGAACCCGCGGCGGTAGGTGACCATGCCCCCAAGCCGGTGTTCTTCTCTCACAGCGGCGCCGCGAAGAAACTCCCGGAGGAATCGCGCCAGCAGGGCCTGGAAGAAGTGGTTCATATCGAACAGGAAGCCCTTCAGCTCGAGCGGGCGAGCCGGGTCCTCCAGTTCGATCCCCCCCGAGCGGTACAGGATCTCGATCAGATCCACACAGGGCCGGTAGGACGTCACCAGGCGGCTCATCTGACGGCGCACATCCGCGAGGGCCTCGAAGTCCAGTCGGATCGTCGAAACGCCGTCCAGTAGCCCTGCCAGGCGGTGGGCCCGCCCGCGCAGGGCCGGGTCCGTCGTCACGCGGACGGCCAAGTGCAGGCCGGCCAGCAGCAATTGGTTGAACGGGTTGTCCAGCAACCGCGGGTAGTGGACGCACGGCAGCGTGCTCGTGGCGACGTCCGCATTCCGCACATACCGTGCGATGTCCACTTGTCCGCGGGGCGATGCGAGGGGCCCGGCTGTGCGGATGTACCTGCGGGCGGGGCCGCGGGAGAGGATCTCCTCCACCTCCAGCAGCAACTGGTGGATGAGCAGATCCTGAAAGAGCATCTCGCTACGCTCGAACGCCGAGGCCTGGAACAACTTCAGGTGCCTGAGACTGTAGGCGTAGCGGAACAGGTTGAGCAACAGGGCGGGCGCGAGCTTCGGGCGGATGGAGATCCGCAACGACCCCAGCGTGACGCTGCCCACGAAGGACCGCGTCGTGATCCGCAGGCCCCGGGCCAGTTCGATCACCTGCAGGCGGGAATCGTTGGCCAGCTTTTCGGCGGTCGAACGGGCCTGATCGTCGTCGAGCGCCGCACCCATCAGGCGCGGATCCTCCTCGGGGCCGACGGACTGCCACTCCCGCAGGTCAATGTGCAGCGCGCCGCTCATGCCGTCTCGGCCTCATCGGCGGATTCCTCGTCACCCAACTCGTCCTCGGCGGGCGGCTCGGCGGCTGCCTCGACTGTTACGGCCGCGCCGGCAAGCGTCTCGTCCATGCTCACCAGTAGGCTGATCAACTCGTCGTGGCCTGCCGTCTCGAACAGCTCCTCGCGGATCCGCTGCTGTCGCGCATCGACCAGCGTACGGGAGAAGATTCGCTCGAGGGCCTCGAAGTCCTCGTAGCAGTACTCCTGGACGAGCGGCAGGATGTCCTCGCGGAGCACGCGGACGAAGCGGGTGAAGCTGGTGATCGGACCGGTGCTGTCGAGGAAGAACGCGTGGCCGATCTGGAGGTTCCTGGCGTCGCGGCCGGCATGGCTGCGGATCCTCCCGTTGAGGGCGTCGAGCCAAAGGCCCAGGGGGATTCCCCGGACCTCGGCCTGGCCCAGCACGGCGCTGTCCGGCATCAACTCGATGAAGCCGAAACGGCGGCGCAATGCGGTGTCCAACAGAGCAATCGAGCGGTCCGCCGTGTTCATCGTGCCGACGATGTAGACGTTGGACGGCACGACGAAGGGCTCCCTGCTGAGCGGCAGGAGAATGGGTGTGTTCCGCTTGTCCTTCTCGAGGACCATCAGCAGTTCGCCGAAGATCCGCGGGATGTCGCCGCGGTTGATCTCGTCGATCAGCAGGTAGTACCGACCGGTCGTGTCGGCGGCGGCATCGCGGCAGAGCTTGCGAAAGACGCCGTCCTGCCGCTCGAAGGTCATGCTGCCGTTGGTGGCGTGTGGGCGGTAGCCTTCGATAAAGTCCTCGTAGCCGTACGCCGGGTGGAAACAGCAGACGCGGACGTAAGGGCTGTCGATCGACTCGCCACCGTCGATGCGGGCCCGCTCCTGGTCGGTCAGCGCCTCGTACGTCCTGCGGAAATGATGGCGTGCGGCCAACTCGCGCAGCGTGCGCATGGCCCAGTACGTCTTGCCGGTGCCGGGCGGGCCGTAGAGGATAACTTGGCCCTTACGCTCAAGGATGGCGTCGATGCGTGCGGGGATGCCGGTCAGGGGCGGCGGGGCGACGACTTCGGGTACGTGGCGCGCAGGGGTCGAGGATGTGAGGTCGCCGTCGAGAATACGGCGTTCGATGTCGATCAGGTTAGCGGGGTGCTTGCGGAGTTCGCGAACGGTGGAAAGAAGTCCCTCCGTCTCCGGCAGGTTCCCTTCTTCGAACGAGAGCCATTCGACCGGTCGGTAGTGGGGGAACGGCTCGTCGGGGTCATACCCGTACCCCCCCGAGACGCGGCCAACGCCCCGCATCTTGGCGCCCGCCATCGCCACAACGATGTGGCCTTCTTCGATTGTGGTGAGGAAGTTTTGAAGCTCGCTGGCCGCCTTTCCGACAGCTGTGGGGGCGTAGTCAGGCCGCTCGTTCTCAATCAGGAGTTCCTTCAGCCTGTCGCGGCAGTCCTCTCCCGCCAGTGCCGACAGATCGCCGATAGCGCTCCACCCCACGGAGACGCGGCCCTTGGTCCGCATCGACGGCCAGGCGTCATAGCCACCCTTCATGTCGTACGTCCCGATCCGCCAATAGCGGATCGGGTAGCCGAAGGCTTCCATCAGAACGGGGCCCAGATGGATCATGGGGATGTTCGTCTCGCGCGAGACTTCCAGGAAGTCGCCCGCCGGGACGAAGCGCCCGGCCATCGCCGGCGGCGTCAGGAGCAGCTTGATCAGGTAGTAATCCTGCCAGGGCCGCGTGTGGAACCAGTCCACTCGGTCGCTGTACAGCATACTGAAGTACTTGTGGACCCACGCCATGTCCGCCACGTCCGGCGCGTCGGCATCGATAGTCTGCTGCATCGCTTCGTACTGCCGCTTGTCGCCGTCGACGGAAAGCTCCTCCAGACGTTGTGCGATACGGCAGAGCTGGTCGCGTTGTCTGCGGGCGATTTCGATCGCCTGGTCTTCGGTCAGATCTTCCTGCTTCCTGGCGGCTCCGGTCTTCCAAAGGCCCGTCTTCTTCTGCAGATAGAGTCCGAACTTCAGGGCGGACCCCCCGAAGATCCTGCCGAAGATGTCGGGGAGCTCGTCGTCGTCCTTGAACTCGAGCCAATAGTTCAACGCATCGTTATCGATACCGCCGTGCATGGTCAGCAGCAGATCCAGGCCGTCCAGCCGCCGCAGGGCTTCCGGGCCGAAGCGAGCGCGGAACCGGCTGATGTACGTCTCGATGCGATCGAGCGCGTACAGCTTACCGGCGACGCTCAGCCGTTGGCGTGCATCCTGGAGTTTCTCAACGATTCGTGTGTCCATCATGACATGACGCTCCCATTCAAGCCCCGTCGCGGCCTATCGCAGACCGATACCCGTGCCATCCGCCTCAAATACACAGAGTATACCTGATCGTCGGCCGACGGCCAGTGCGGCGTTGATGGGAGATGCGAAGTGGGCGCCTCGGCTCAAGGTATGCTACAGGACAATACAACGTTCGTGCCGCGACGGGGCAAACAGCAGCAGCGACGCAGCCCGCCGTAGCTTCAGCGCAGGCGAGCGCCACTGTCCTGCCGTGCCTGGAGCCCATCGCCCCGCCGTAGCCTCGGCGAAGGCGGGCCGTTCTCGCCGTTCCTCAAGCCCCCAGCCTGCCTGTCCGCCGAAGCCTTGGCGGAGGCCTGCCATTCTACCGTTCGTCGCCGCCCGGCCAGAGCGAGCGTCAGTCGAAGGGTCCCTCCAGCCTTCCGTTGCCGGGGTGGACTCGGCTGTCGGCCCACGGTCGGGACGGGGAGATGGCCGCTGTGGGTTGACGGAACGAGGGCAGCCACAAGGGCTGCCCCTACATGAATATTGTTCACTCTCAGACCAACATTATTCATCGCCGGCTTCACTTTATTCACGGCAGCACCAACTTTATTCATTCCCTCCTTCACTTTCTTCACTCCACCCGCGGACAGCCGCGCCGCCGGGGAAAACGGCCCGTATACCGTCCCCGGTTGTTTCACTTTTCGCCAAAACGCGCCCGGAGAATTCGGAGTATTCGGGTTTTATGCCGTTAAACTGGGCAAGCTGCGCAGTCTGCACCGTCCGGCGCGCAACAAAATGAACGGATCGCTTAACATTGTTAAGCCTCCGGTCAATAAAATGAACGAAACAACCGGGGACGGGATAGACAAACACGTTAGCTTACCGTCTCTTGCAGCCGCGGCGTCGTAACCCCCTGTCAAACCTCAGCCGAACCCCCGGCAAGACGGCATCCAAGACGGCATCCTTTTTCGCCCGCGAAAAAACTTTTCCCACTTTCGCCGGGAGTTTTCCCTAGCCCGCCAGCCGCCGCAGATCCGCCACCGTCACCGCCGCCAGCGAGTCGACGACGCGGTCGGCCTCGGTGAGCCGGTCGGCGGCGACGGTGTTGGTGACGGCCAGGACGGCCATGCCCGCGGCCTTGGCGGCGGCGACGCCGCCGGGGGAGTCCTCGATCGCCACGCAGTCGTCCGCCGCGAGCGGGCGACCGACGGCGGCGGCGAGGCGACGGCGGGTCTCGTCGTAGCCGGCCGGGTCGGGCTTGTGGACGTGGACGTCCTCGGCGGCGACGATGACCTGAACGAGGTCGAGCACGCCGGCCCGCTGCAGGGGCAGTTCGACCTCGCGGCGCAGGGCGGCACTGCAGATCGCCAGGGCCGCCCCCGCCTGGCGGATCGCGGCCATCAGCTCGACGGCGCCGGGCAGCGGGGGCGCCGCGGTGGCCAGCGCCTCCTGGACGAGGCGGGTCTTGCGGTCGATCAGCGCGTCGATGTCGACGGCGTCGGGGTCGAGGTGGTGGCCGTCCACCATGCGGATGAACGCGTCGCGGTCGCAGTAGGCGAGGTAGCGGGCGTAGTACTCCTCGTCGGTGAACGTCACGCCGTAGGGGCGGACGACCTGGCGGAAACAGGCCATGTGGATCGGTTCGCTGTCGACCACCACGCCGTCGAAGTCGAAGATCACTGCATCAAGCATAGGGCTCCCGTCTGGGCGGTCAGTTCATTGTATGGCCGCGGCCGGCCGGTTCACACGCGGAACAGTTGGCCCATCCGCCGCCCCAGCAGCGTATTGGCCGCCAGGATCGTCCCGCCCAGCAGCACCATGCCGTACACGCCGAGCGCCGAGGCGAGCTTCGGCTGCTCCCCGGCCAGTTCGAACAACTGCTTGGTAATGGGGTAATCCCGCGTGCGCTGGGCGAGGACGAGCGAGTCGCTCACCTCGAGCATGTTGAACGAAAACGCCAGGATCCCCCCCGCCAGGATGTTCGCGGCGATCAGCGGCAGCGTCACGCGGACGACCGCCCCGAGCCGCGACGCGCCGAGGTTGCGGGCGGCCTCTTCGAGCGTCTCGGGCACCTGCTGCAGCCCCGCCGAGAGGCTGCGGACCATGTAGGGCAGTCGCCGGATCGTGTAGGCGATCACCAGCAGCACGAAGGGGTTCTCGTGCGGGCCGATCGCCTCCAGGGGCATGCCCCGCGCCGAGATCGCCACGTACCCGGCCGCCATCACCAGTCCCGGGGTGGCCAGCGGGAGCATGCTCGCCGCGTCCAGCAGCCCGCCGCCGCGGACCCGCAGGCGGACCACCAGGTACGACACCGCCAGCGCCAGCAGGGCGCAGGCGACCGTCGCCGTCCCCGCGTAGCGGAGGCTGTTGAGGATCGACCGCCAGGTCCGCTCGTCGCGGTAAACCTCCGCGAAGTAGCGCAGCGTGTACTCGGTCGGCAGGATCGACTCGTCCCACGTGGCGGCCAGGGCGTTGAGCACCACGCCGATGTGCGGCAGCACCGCCGCGAACGTGATGCCCCCGAACGCCGCCCAGCACGCCGCACCGGCGCCCCACCCGGCCCGGCGGCGGGCGGCGGTCACGTTGGCCCGCCCCACCGGCGCCGCGGCGGCGCGGCCGAACAGGAGCTTGCCCGTGGCGTACAGGCCGACACTGGAGGCGAGCATCACGAATACCATCGCGAACGTCTTCGTCGACGGGTCCACCCGCCGGAGGTCCTCGTAGATCTGCACCGGCAGCAGTTCCTGGACGTCGAGCATCAGCGGCGTGCCCAGCTCGCAGAAGCTCCAGATGAACACGATCGTCGCCCCGGCGAACAGCCCCGGGCGCATCAGCGGCAGCGTGATCCGCCACAGCACCCGCCACCGCGACGCGCCGAGGTTGCGGGCCGCCTCGCTCATCGCCGGGTCGATGTTCGCCAGTGCGCTGGCGGCGTTGAGGTAGATGATCGGGTACAGGTGCAGCGCTTCGAGGACCACGACGATCCAGAACTTGTTGCCGCCGCCGAGCAGGTCGACCTGCCCCCATCCCAGGCGGGCGAGGATCACGTTGATCGAGCCCCAATGCGCGCCGAACAGCGCCCGGAACCCCAGGGCGCCCACGAACGGCGGCAGGATCATCGGCGCCAGCAGCAGCGACGTCGCCAGGGTCTTGCCCCGGAAGTCCACCCGGTCGGCCAGCACCGCCAGCGGCACGCCCAGCAGCAGGCTCAGCGCCGTGGTCCAGACGGCCACCTGGGCGGCGTTGACGAGGCCCTCGCGGGTGCCGGCGCCGGTGAACACCCGCCGGATCCACCACGTCGTCAGCGCGCCGCGGTCGAAAAACCCGTTGCTGATGACGCACAGGATCGGCCACAGCAGGAACACCGCCAGCACGCCGGCGACGATCGCGGCCAAGGCGTACCGACCCGCCTGTCGCATGCGCCCGGTGCCCACCAAGGCAGCTACTCCAGCAACCTCTGGTACTTCGCCCGGAAGAACTCGTGCCAGCGCGACTGGAGCAGCTCCAGGGCCTTGTGGTCGCCGGCCTGCTCCAGCTCGGCGATCCGGCGGGCGGTCGCGAGCATGGCCTCCGCCGTCGCCAGGTCCTCGGGCAGGGCGGCGAAGACGGCCACCTTCCCGGCGGGCATCCCCTCGGCCACCAGCTTGCGCCACGCCTGCCGCAGCAGCGAGGCGTTGTCGACCGCCGCGGCGTCCATCAGGCGGTCCAGCAGGTAGGGCATCCGCAGCGACTGGGTCTGCTGGTCGAGCTCGAAGGCGGCGCCGAAGGCGTAGATGTCGACCAACTGATCCAGCATCTTCCCGCTGTAGGTCGCATAGGTGTCGCGCCGGATGGGCTGGCGATACAGGGCGTGGGCGGCCGGTCCGCCCTCGACGCCGGGCGGCAGGCACCAGAGCCCCTGGCCGGCGGGCGAGAGGACGAACTCGACGAACCGCCGCGCCATCTCCTCGTGCGGGGCCCCCTTGAGGATGGCGATCGGATCGGGGGTGAACAGGGCGCTCTCGGGCGGCAGCACGTAGCGCAGGGGGCTGTCGCCGTCGCCGAGGCGTTTGAAGGCGTAGTAGTCGATGCACGTGCCGGCCACCACTTCGCCGTCGGCGATCTGGTTGGGCACGGCGCTGGCGCCGTCGGTGAAGGTCTTGCAGTTGGCCCAGAAGCTCAGCAGCCGCCGCCAGCCGGCGGGCCAGTCCGGCGCGCTCTGGAGCATCAGCTCATAGGCCGCCAGGGCCGAGCCGGAATTGGGCCCGGCGGCGGTGACCTCGTCGACCATGGCCGGCGCCGCCAGGTCGTCCCAGGATCGCGGCACGGCCACGCCGAGCTGATCGGCCAGCCGCTCGTTGACCAGGATGCCGAAGCTGCTGACGCACGCGGCGACCCAGCGCAGCTCGCCGTCCCGCTGGCGGACGCCCTGGAGGGTCTCGGGGATCTGCTCGAGCGTCTCGGCCGGCAGGACCAGCGTCGCCAGCACGCCGTGACCGGCCAGGTCCTCGTGGGTGGGCGCGCCGCCGCCGAAGAGCACGTCCAGGCCGCTGGAGTCGCTGCGCTCGTACTGGGCCTTGATGTAGCCGGCGGTCGGCCCCGTCCCGCCGATGTTGCGCCACTCCACGCGGACCGGCGTGCCGTACCGCGCCTCGTGCCAGGCGCTGAAGGCGGCGGCAAACTCCTCCTGGACGTCGTCGGTGTGGGGCGAGACGATGATCAGATCGACCTCCTCATCCGACCCGCAGCCGGCCAGGGCCGCCGCGAGGGCCAGGACGAGGAGCACAAACCAGGTCATGCGGTTCATCGGGTGATCTCCAGCGGGCCGTGACGCTCAGGGCCCTATCTCACCGCATCGGCGGTCGCACCGCCAGCGAAAAAATTTCGCCGACAGGCCCGCAAAGGGTTGGATGGACAGGGCGACTGGCGTAAACGTAAGATAGTGACCGATAGGGTGGACGGACGACCGATCGACGTCAGTTTGAGGCGGAGGAGTCGACCATGGTGGATCAGGATCCATATCCCCTGAAGGACGATGAGCTTAGCGCGGGAGATTACCAGGTGATCACCCACGCGCGCGACGGAGGGCAGGCCGAGCGTCTGCGGGACCTGCTGGTGGACCACGACATCGAGGCGGTGGTGGCCGAGGAGGACGCCGACGGCCCCTGGGCGGCCGGCGAGGGCGTGGCGGTGCTGGTGCCGAGCGAGGACCTCGACGAAGCCCGGGAGATCCTCGACGACATCGACCTGATCGAGGACCTCGACGTGGTCGACGACGACTTCGACGACGAGGACGAAGACGAACTGGACGACCAGATGCAACCGTTGGACGCCGAAGGCTATCTCGAGGACGACGACGACGGCGACGAACTGGAGGAGGATCTGTAGGCCCCGCGAGTCATGGCGGCCTCGCGGACAGCCGATAGACGTAGAGATAAGGCTGACCGTCTGTTATCGCGCGCACAGGAGATCCGTGATGCCCGACACACCGTCGCCCGACCCAACGGGGCAGACCGAGACGTACAGTGGGACCGAACGCCGGGGCCAGGGCCGCGAGCGAAGGAAGGGGGATCGTCGCAGCGGCTGCCTGGACAGGCGGTTGGGACTCGATCGGCGGCGTGGGCCCGGCCGGCGGCGCAGCGACGTTCGCCGCAGCGCCGAGGAAGGCGAGATGACCGCCGAGCAGTTCGAGTTCCTCATGGCCGTCGATGAGTACAAGCGCGCCAACAACCGCCCCTTCCCCAGTTGGACGGAGGTCCTGGATATCATCCACGCGCTGGGCTACCGCAAGGTCGCCGAGCCGGGCCAATTGAGGTAGCCAAACCCGCTGTCGGGTGGTACAATAGTTGGTAGCGCCCAGGGTCTGGGCTTACTGGAAGCGGGACGGACGGTTATGCTGGGAAGCTGGCAATTCGACGTGGCGCTGCGTTTCGCGGCCATCGCGACACCGGTGGCGGTGTATTTCCTTATCTTGGGCCTGCTGAACAGCGGGCGCCGTCCGCTGATGCTCTCCGAACGTCTCGACTTCGCCGTCCTGGTCGCGGCGATCGCCCCGCTGTGGATCGCGCCGCTGCTGGGGTGGCTGACCGCCGACCCGCTGGTGACGTTGACGGCGACGGCCGTCGCGACGGGAACCCTGGCGTGGGCCGCGACTCGCCGGCGTCACGGGTGGGTGATCTACAACATCGACACCCCCGCCGCCGTGCGGACCATCGCCGCCGCCTTGGCCGACGCCGGCGTGGACCACCGGCGCGGCGACGAGGGCTTCACGCTGACCGACGGGACGGCGATCAAGGTCTCGCCCTTCCCGCTGCTGCGGAACGTGTCGATCTCCGTCGAGGACCCCGCGGCGGCCCGCCGGGGGGACCTCAAGCGCTTCGAGGCGGAACTCGCCCGCCGGCTCGGCCGTATGGAAGTGCAGGCGTCGGCCACCGCGGTGAGCTTCGTGCTGATCTCGACGGCGATGATCGTCGCCCCCCTGGTGCTCCTGGCCGACCGCATGCCGGAGATGGTTCGCCTGCTGAGCGACCTGGTGAAGTAGCCGGTCGTTTTTCCCCTTGCCGCCGGGGCGCATCCGGGTAGAATCTACCGGTTCGGAAGCGCGGAAGAACCCGAGTGTTCAGTGAGGTCGATCATGAAGGACAAGATCCATCCGAAATACCAGGACGTGGAAGTGCGTTGTGCGTGCGGCAATACGTTCAAGACCCGCAGCACCGCCAAGGATATCGCCGTGGACATCTGCGGCGCGTGCCACCCGTTCTACACCGGCAAGCAGAAGTTCGTCGACGCCGCCGGCCGCGTCGAGAAATTCCAGCGCAAGTTCGGCGGGAAATACTTCGAGGCGAAGGAAAAGAAGTAGACGACAACGGCGAATATCGAATATCGAACAAGGAATGTCGAATGGCGAAGTGAACGGCCAACGACGGTTTGGCCTCCCGGAGGCGTCAGCCGGCTTCGAGATTCAATATTCCCTGTTCGATATTCGCCGTTCCCCCCGTCCCTCTCCCCTTGAGCCTGTAAGTCATCATCACGCCCCATGGCCAATCCTGACGACAACCTGATCGCCAAGCTCGATGAGTTGGCCCGCCACCACGACGCGCTGACCGAGCAGATGGAGGACCCCGCCATCGCGCAGGATCCCCAGCGGGTGATGGCCATCGCGAAGGAAGCCGCCCGGCTGGGCAAGATCGCCAGGCCCTACCGCGAGTATCAGCAGGTGGTCGACCAGGCCGCCCAGGCCGAGTCGCTGCTGGCCGACCCGGACGCCGACGCGGAACTGCGGGAGCTGGCCCAAAGCGAGTACGAGGCCTCGACCGCCCGGGCCGAGGCGATGCTCGAGGCGCTCAAGGGCAAGCTGGTGATGAGCGACGAGGACACCATCGACAGCATCATCATGGAGATCCGCGCCGGCACCGGCGGCGACGAGGCCGCCCTGTTCGCGCGGGACCTGCTGGAGATGTACACCCGCTACGCCGACGCCAAGGGCTGGCGGATCGAAACGCTCTCGACCAGCCCCACCGAGCTGGGCGGGCTGCGGGAGGCGATCCTCTCGGTCACCGGCGAGGGGGTCTGGCGTGAGCTGGCCTTCGAGGGCGGGGGCCACCGCGTCCAGCGGGTGCCCGAGACCGAGGCCCAGGGGCGGATCCACACCTCCGCGGCGACCGTCGCCGTGCTGCCCGAGCGGGACGAGATCGAGATCGAGATCGACTGGGCCCACGACGTCGAGGAGCAGACCATGCGGGCCAGCGGGCCCGGCGGGCAGAACGTCAACAAGGTCGAGTCCGCCATCCGCCTCAAGCACCTCGAAACGGGCATCACCGTCTCGATGCGGGACGAGAAGAGCCAGCACAAGAACCGCGCCAAGGCCCGGCGGATCCTCGCCGCCCGCGTGCAGGATTACTACCTCAGCCGCCAGCGGTCCCAGGAGGCCGCCGCCCGCAAGTCCATGATCGGCTCGGGCGACCGGTCGCAGCGGGTCCGGACGTACAATTTCCCCCAGAACCGCTGCACCGACCACCGGATCGGCTACAACGGCAACCTCCAGCAGATCCTCGCCGGCAACCTGGACGAGCTGATCAACGCCCTGATCGCCGACGAGACGGCCCGGAGACTGACGGCGCTGTAGGGGGCGAGATGGACACCATGGACACAATGGACAGCATGGACGGCTGGCGCCGTGTCTGGAGGTGCCGTCACGTGCCCCCGCGACCGTCCGCCCTGTCCATTTCACTACCATGAAGATCACCAGCCCGGCCAACCCGCACGTCAAGGCGTTGGTGAAGCTTCGCCGCAGCCACCATCGCAAGGCGAGCGACCGCTTCATCATCGAGAACGCCCGCTGCATCGACCGGGCGATGGCGGCCGGCGTGCCGATCGTCGAGGTCTACACGTGCCCGGCGCTGCTGACTGATCCGGCCGCACGGCAGCTCGCCGGCCGCCTGGCCGCGTCCGGCGCGCCCTGCTACGAGCTGTCCGAGCCGCTCCTGGCGAAGGCGGCCTACCGCCGGCGGGGCGAGGGGCTGCTCGTCGTGGCCGAACGGCCGTCGCTGACGTTGGACGACCTGCCGGCCGTCGCCGACGGGCTGTATATCCTCGCCGAGCGCCTGGAGAAGCCCGGCAACCTCGGGGCGATCCTCCGCAGCGCCGACGCGGCGGGCGCCGCGGGGCTGATCCTCTGCGACCGACGCACCGACGTGGTCAACCCCAACGCCGTCACCGCCTCCACGGGCGCCGTCTTCACCGTGCCCATCGCCGAGGCGACCCTCGACGAGGCCTTGGCGTGGCTGGCGCGGCACCACGTGGCGGTGCTGGCGACGGTCTGCGAGGGCGGGCGCCCCTACAGCGACGTGGACCTCACCGGTGCGGCGGCCCTGGCGGTCGGCACGGAACACGAGGGGCTCAGCGAGGCCGTCCAACACGCCGCCACCGACCGGATCACCATCCCCATGGCCGGCACCGCCGACTCGCTGAACGTCGCCGCGGCCACCACCGTCATCCTCTTCGAAGCCGCCCGGCAACGGCGAGAGCAGGGCCGGTAGGCTCCTTCCCGCGGTTGCGAACCGCACGCAGTTGCGATTTGACAGCACGGTCGCGAGAATCGGTCCAGCAGGACCAGAACCGTACCGCTCCCCCTTCGGGGGAGCTGGGGCCCGTGGTACAGACCGGGCACATGGGTAACAGAACAGTCCAGGCACATGGGTAACACTCGTTCTATAAGCATGGCTGAAAGAAACGACAGCCATGCCTTGGAGGCCGTCTGCTCGGATGCCGAGGCCCGGGGCGCAAAGGACAGGCCGGTCGGCCCCAGATGGGCCGTCCGGCCTGTTGTCGTTCCGCCGTCGGGCAGGAACAGGTCCCTCGTAGCTCAGGCTCCCCGACACTGCCGGTTTATCGCCAAACCCCGCCGGCCACTTCAGGAAGAAACCCGCCTGAACCGGCCTTACCGGCCCGCGGCGCAGAAAACGACTCGCCGGCCTCCATGGTGGGGACCGGCGAGTCGTCGAAACGTCGTCAGGCGTCCTACGCCAGCCAGCGGATGATCATGCTGGCCGTGTCGATCTCGCCGATGGGGAACTCGTTCGGCGTGATATTCAGCGTACCCAGCAGGTAGAGGTTGTGGAAATCCTCCTCCGTGGGCGGATAGGCCATCAGGGCGTACGCCCCGCCGTTGCTGTCGGCGCCCGTCAGCGGCCCGGCGTTGTCCGGGTCATCCTCCAGCAGGATGGTTTCGTCCGGCGTCTCCCAGAAGGTGGGCTGATGGTTCAGGCCCAGCGTGTGGCCCAGTTCGTGGGCCCCCGTATTGGCCAGGGCCAGGGCGTACTCGTTGAGCAGCCCGGTGATCGTGGTCGCGGTGGACAGGCCGCCGTAGTTGTTGGCGAAGACCAGGGCATTGTCCGCCTTGGACATGTTCGCGAAGTCGACCGTGCTGGCCAGGCCCAGGGCGCTGGGGCTGGCCCCGAGGTGGTTGCGGCCGAAGAAGACGGTCGTGAAATCGCTGTCGGGGTCGAGTTCCCAGGTCGCCGGATCCACGGTGGTGAAGTACAGACCGCCGCTGTCGGGCTCGGCGTTGGCGTAGTCGGCCACGGCCTGCTGCCACTCGTCCAGCGTGGCGATGCGGTGGACGTTGATCCCGTCGCCGGGCAGGGTCTCGTAGACGGCCATCATGTGTTCGACGATGCCGGTGACGGTGCCGTCCTCGGTGCCCTCGATCAGCTCTTCTTCCATGCCCTCGATCTGCGAATGGAGCCAGCCCGCCTGCATCGCCTCGACCGGCCCGTCCCGTTCGCCCGATTGCTCGAAGTACTTGGTCGTCTGGCCGCCGTCGAAGTTGAGGTAGACCAACTGGAGCGCTTCGTTGCAGCCGTACTCGTTGTTGTTCTCTCCGATCCGGTTGCTCACGTAGGCGACCTCTTCGTCGGTCGGGACGCCGGTCTTGCCGTTGTCGCGGGCGCCGTCGAACATGTCGTCGCTGGACGCCAGGGACAACTGCAGCACGTAGCTGGTGGCATTGACGTCCTGGTAGCCGACCACGACGTAGTACCGGCCGTCCTCGGGCAGTTCGAAGGCCTGGTAGACACTGTCGGACGGATACCACCTGGTGTTTTCGTACCGGGCGACCAGCTCGTGGTAGTCGTCGTCGGGATCGTCCGGCGTGCCCTGGTCGTCGAGGTGGAACAGGGCCACGGTGCCCATGCTCGA
>CAZHRW010000181.1:0-17525 GCA_964535025.1 uncultured Planctomycetales bacterium | reverse complement strand
CGCGGGGGGGGTCGCCCCTGCGGGGCGGAGCGGATGGCCGTTGACAGCCCGCGGCCGTGCGGGCGATCCGGTGCGGCCGAGGGCCCGCGCTGGCGGCGGGGGGGCGGCGTTGCTAGGATGGACGGCGTTGCCTCACGAAAGGAGACGCCGGCCATGAGGAAGCGAACGTGTCTCGTTGTTGTGTGTGCCGTCGCGATCGCCTCGGCGACGGCCGTCGCGGCCGCGGCGCCGACGATCGCCCAGCTCAAGCAGCTGGTCCTGGACAAGGACCCCGCCTCGGCGCCGGTACTCCGCGCGGCGCTGGATCATGCCGACCCGATCGCGCGACGCCTGGCGATCTACGGCCTGCAGCGGATCCACAATGCGCGCGACGCCTACGCCATCGAGCCGCGGCTGAACGATCCGGACCCGTGGGTTCGGCGGACCGCGGCCGTCGCACTGGGGGAACTGGCCGATGCGCCGTACCGCACCGACGCGGACACCGGCACCTCGCCGGAGACGTTCGCGTGGCTGTCGCGCCACTTCTCCGCCCGGGCCCTGGTCGACGTGCTCGACCACGACGACCTGAACCTGCGGTACGAGGCGTTCGTCGCCCTCGGGCGGCTCGGCGTGGCCGAGACGCAGACGGCGATCCTCGAGGCGATGGCCGAGCCGCGGCTGTGGACGGACCTGGCCGGCTGGGACCAGGCGGCCCTGGTGGGCGTCCTGGCCCGCCCGTGGTTCACGGATCCGGCCGCGAAGGATCTGCTGCTGCGGCTGCTGGACTACGGCGACTGGGCGCACCCGGAGCTGGCCGACCTCGAAGCGAACCACCGGGAGGCCGCCCTGCTGCGGATTCCCCACCGGGCGGCGGAGATCCTGGCGGTCAGATTCGACGACGCGTCCGGCCTGGCCTACCTCCTGGCGGGGCTGGATGGCGATCCGTACATGCAGCAGCGGTCGGCCCGGGCCGTGGCGGCCCTCCGCAGCGCCGAGGCGGTCGAGCCCCTGACGGCCATGCTCGACAGCGAGTGGCTGCTGAACCGCCGCTACGCCCTCGACGCGCTGGGCGCGATCGGCACGCCGGCGGCGCTGGAGGCGGTCCGGACGCACCTCGACCACGAGGACATCCGCGTCCGCCGTGCCGCGGCCGAGGCGTATCGGAGCATCACCGGCGAGGCGCCCGAGGCCGACCTGGCCGAGCCGCCGGCGGCGGAGAGCCCCGAGATCGACGCGGCCGAGCCGGCCACGCCCGGCGGGAAGCGCCCGCCGCAGTTCATCGTGCTGGGCGTGGACGACTGCGTGAACATCGAGGGCCTCGAGGCGATGCTCGACATCGTCGAGACGCTCCGCGCGCACGGCAGTGAGGCGGTGTTCACGATGTGGGTCGCCCCGCTGGCCGCCGACTACGAAAGCCGCGACCTGCTCAAGCAGACGCTGATCCTCCAGCGGCTGTTTGACCTGGGCTGCGAGATCGCCCACCACACGCTGCACCACAACCCCGGCGGTCACAACTGGGCCTCGCTGCCCCGCGAGCAGCAGATCGAGGAGATCGAGGGCTGCACGCAGTGGTACCGCGACAACATCGACGGCTTCACGCGGCCGTTCTCGCACAAGGGCGGCGGCGGGGGCTACGGCGCGGCGATCGACCGGGCCTTCACGCGGCAGTTGCTGGCGAAGCAGGACTTTCTCTATCGCGGCAGCCGCGGCGGCCACCCGAACGAGCAGACCTGGCCCGAGCCGACCGACGGGATGATGCGGATCCCCACCGGCAGCCTCGACGCCGCCGCCCCGCCTGTCCATGCCGTGATCACCGACGGGATCACCTCCGACTATCCCGGCCGCTTCGACTACGAGGTCGACGACGGCGTGCGGATGTTCGTGGCGAACTTCGATTACCACTACCGCCACCCCCGGCGGCCCATCCTGGCGGTCAACGCGTTCCACGACTGGGGCTTCAAGACGAGCGACGATTCGGTCTGGAACCACAGCCACCGCAACCAGGCGGCGATCCTCAAGCAGTTCCTCCTGGAGGTGCTGGTCAATCAGAAAGACAAGTATCCCGACACGTATTGCGTGACCTTCCGCCAGGTCGTCGAGTACGTCAACACCGGCGGCGACCTCGGCCGCACGCTGGCCATCGGCAACGGCCAGGACAGCCGCGACCCGGCGAGGCCAAGAAATACGAAGCACGAACTACGAAATACGAAACAAATCTCAAACGAATAAGACGGCAAACGGCAAAACGGCCGAGCCCGATCATTGGATGCCTTTCCGTTTAGCCGTTTGTCGTGTGCCGTTCTTGTGTTTGCGGTTTTTTTGCCGTTTTGCCGTTTCGGATTTGTTTCGTATTTTGTGCTTCGGATTTCGGATTTCCGCCTCGGCGGAGCAAGCGTGGAGAAAACCCATGGGTGAGGCCTTGATCGTCGGAACGGTTCAGCCGGACGCGGACGCGGACAAGGGGCTGATGCAGGCCGCGGGGATCGAGTGGGTACGGCTGGGGACGCCGTTCCCGTTCGTCGATCGCCTCGGCGGCCAGTTGACCCCGGGGTACCGGCGGTATCGCGAGATCGTGGCGGGCTTCGCCGCGGCGGGGATCCGCGTGATGGGCGTGACGGCCCAGCCGGGGTCGTTCCGGTGGGAGCGGCAGGCGGACGGCACGATGGCCAAGCGGTGGCGTCCCGCGCTGCCCGACTGGTTCGGGGCGCTCGATACGCCGCAGGGCGTCAGCCATTACGAGGCGATGTGCCGCTGGCTGGCCGAGGATCTCAAGGCGTCCGTGCGGGCGTGGCAGGTGGCCAACGAGCTGGATATCACGACCTTCGCCGGCGACCTCACCCCCCGGCAGGCGTGCGAGCTGATTCTCGCCGGCGCCCGGGGCCTCAAGGGGGCCGATCCGTCCCTGATCGTCGGCCACAACCCCGCCGGGTCGGCCAAGGCGTACTACTTCTTCGGCCGTCTGTACGGCGCCGGCGACGGGCTGCTGGATTACTGCGGGATCGACGGCTACTACGGCTCCTGGGCGCCCGGCGGGCCGGGCGACTGGGCCGTGCGGGTCCGCGAGTTGTACGAGCTGACGCAGACGCCCGTGCTGATCAACGAGTGGGGCTTCGCCTCCGCCGGCGGCGTCATGACCGACGCCGACCGCGCCGCGGGCCTGCCCACCTGCCAAACGCACCGCTGGCCCGCCACCTGGGGCGACGGCCACACGCCCGAGACGCAGGCCGCGTACATCCGCGAGGCGTTCGACGCCTTCATCGAGGTCAAGGACCTGCTGGCCGGCGAGCTGTACTTCCGCTGGGCCGACACCCCCACCTGCTGGCAGTGCGGCCAGGCGGACTGCCCGGCCGAAACCGCCTGGGGCCTGGTCGACACCGCCGGGGCCCCCAAGCCCTCCTACGCCGCGCTCAAGGACGGCGCCCGGCGGCTGCGGGAAGCGTAGGGGGTAGGGGAAATCCGAAATCCGAAATTCGAAGTACCAAACAAACTCGAAACGGCCAAACGGCTAAAACGGCAAACCAAAGAACGGCAAACGTCCAAACGGAAAAGCACCCAACAACAGGGCTCGGCCGTTTGTGAGTTTGCCGTCTTGTCTGTTTGAGGTTTGTTTCGTATTTCGTGCTTCGGATTTCGGGTTTTCGCCCTCGGCCGTTTGTGAGTTTGCCGTCTTGTTCGTTTGTTTCGTATTTTGTGCTTCGAGTTTCGGATTTGTCGTCAGTCCTGGACCTGCTCATCCTGATTGACGACGCGGCCGCCGCGGATGCCGGTGCCGTCGGCGAGGCGGGCGCGGGCGTCGATGAGGCAGCGGGGGCCGAGGTAGCAGGCGTCGCCGATCGCGGCGTCGTGCTCGACGACGGCGGCGGCGGCGAGGATCGTCAGGCGGCCGATCGTCGCGCCGGGGCCGATGACGGCGTGGGGGCCGACGACGACGCCTTCGCCCAGGCGGGCCGCGGGCGAGACCACCGCCGTCGGGTCGATTACGATCGGCAGGGCCAATCCCGCCTCGGCGGCGCGGGCGGCCAGGGCGCGTCGGGCGTCGGGGTTGCCCACGGCGGCGACGGCGCCGTCGGCGCCGAAGGTCGCCAGGGCGTCGGCGGTGGCCAGCACCGCCAAGCCGTCCAGGGACGTCGCGGCGTCGGGGGCGTCGTCGGCGAAACCGACGGGGTCGTGGTCGGCGCAGCGCCGCAGGATGTCGGCGACGGTCCGCCCCAGCCCGCCGGCGCCGAGGACGATCACCTTCACGAGGCCGTCTCCGCCGGTCCGTCGAGACGGTGGGCGCGGAAGTAGCGGTGCACCAGCACGCTGTAGGAGATGAACACGCAGAGCACCACCAGCAGCACCGCCAGGCGGACGGCGTCGTCGCCGGCGGCGTAGAGCAGGGCCCCGATCGAGCAGAGGGTCATCAGGCCCATCTGCAGGGCGGTCACCTTCGTGTGCGACCAGCCGCACCGCACGAGCAGTTGGTAGTGGTGCTGGCGGTGGGCCTTGAGGAAGTTCTCCCCGTGGAGAATGCGTTTGAACAGGGTGAAGGTGGCGTCGAAGAGGAACACGCCCAGCGGCAGGACGAAGGCGACCCAGGGGACGGGCTCGCCGCCGATGCACGCGTGCCGCGAGCCCAGCAGCGTCAGGACCGCCAGGACGAAGCCGATGGTCGTCGAGCCGATGTCGCCCATGAACAACCGCGCCTTGGGGAAGTTGTGGGGCAGGAACCCCAGCGACCCGCCGGCGATGGCGGCGCCGTAGAGGAAGCTGTTGCCCATCTCGTGGCCCTGCTGGCCCCAGGCCAGGAGGATCGCCAGGGTCAGCCCGCCCCAGATGCCCTGGGCGGCGGCCAGGCCGTTGATCCCGTCCATGAAGTTGAAGAAGTTGACGAACCCCACCACGAACACCAGGGCGACGGCGAACCCCACCGGCGGCGGCAGCGCGACCCGCGCGTAGGGCAGCCCGAGCGCCGGCAGGTCCAGGCCGATCATGACCAGCGTCAGTCCGGCGACGAGGAAATGGCCGGCCAGGCGGGGCAGGGAGGGGATGGTGACCAGGTCGTCCAGGAAGCTGATGGTGGTGATGACCGCCCCGACGACGGCGGCGGCGACGAAGGCCATCGACGGCTGGGCGTGCAGCGACAGGCCCATCAGCGTGCCCAGCAGGATGGCCATTCCCCCGGTGCGGGGGGTGGGGATCGAGTGACTCGATCGCGACCCGGGGCGGTCGATGATGTGGAGCTTGCGCCCGACGAAGATGGCCAGGAACCCGCCGACGTACGAGCCGATGGCCGCCAGGCCCAGCGCGCCGGTGATGCCCCAGTAGAAGTTGGTCGTGGTCAACCCTAACACGCCAGGGACCCTCCCGCGCCGCGGGCCCGGTGCGACAGGCCGGCCAGCACGGCCTTCAGGGCATCGGCCACCTGGCGGACCTGGTCGCGGCGCATGGTCGTGAAGAACGGCAGCGCGACGGTCCGGTCGGAGACCCGCTCGCACTGGGGAAACGCGCCGGCGGCGGTCCGAAGCGTCCGGCGGATGAACGGCTGGAGGTGGATCGGCTGGAAGTACCGCTCGCAGCCGATCCCCCGCCCCGTCAGGGCGTCGACGATCGCCTGGCGGTCGTCGTAGTCGAACCGGTCGTCCAGGCGCACGACGTAAACGAACCAACTGGCCCGATCCGGATCGGCCATGGGCGGCAGGTGGATCTCGTCGATGTCGGCGAGCGCCTCGTGGTACCACGCGGCGACGCGGCGGCGGCGGTCGAGGATCGCGTCGAGGCGGCCCATCTGCGCCACGCCGATGGTGGCGGCCAGCTCGCTGAGGCGGTAGTTGTAGCCGATCCGCACGTGCGTCAGCCATCCCCCCTCGTCGCGGCCCTGGTTGCGCATCGACCGGGCGCAGTCGGCCACGGCCGGGTCGTCGGTGACGATCATCCCGCCCTCGCCGGTGGTCAACTGCTTGTTGGGGTAGAAGGCGAACACGCCGCAGTCGCCGAACGAGCCGGTCGGACGGCCGTCGAGGCGGCCGCCGAGCGCTTCGCAGCAGTCCTCGATCAGCAGCAGGTCGTGGTCGCGGGCGAACTGCTCGTAGCGGTCGAAGTGGGCCGGGTTGCCGAAGATCTCCACCGGCAGGATCGCCCGCGTCCGCTCGGTCAGCGCGTCGGCGAGCCGGTCGGGGTCGAGGTTGTAGCTGTCGGGGTCGATGTCGACGAACACCGGCGTGACCCGCTCGTACAGCAGGCAGTTGGTGGTGGCGATGAACGAGAACGGGGTGGTGATCACCTCGTCGCCGGGTTGGAGCCCCAGCGCCTTGACGCACAGGTGCAGGCCGCTCGTACCCGAGTTGACCCCCACGCCGAACGCACGGCCGGCCAGGTTGGCGGTGGCTTGCTCGAAGGCCTCCAGGTGCGGGCCCATGCTCAGCCGATCGGTGCGCAGGACGGCGGCGACGGCGCGTCGCTCGGCGGCGGTGATATCAGGCTTGGACAGCGGAATCCGTTCGGTCGTCATCGCTTCCCCAGGTCAAGGGCTGGTTGGCCGTCCGCGACCCCATGGCGCGGCCGGTCGTCAAAGGGCGTACGTCGGCGCGGGGTGTGGGGGCGTCGACCTCGCCGGGGGGATTGAGCGGCTCGTACTCGGGCACGAGCCGCTTGAACGCCGCGAGGATCCGCCGGCGGTCCGGGCAGTTGACCAGCGCCTCGAGGCGCGCCATGCCCTCGGCCAGCACGTCGGGGTCGATCGGGCGGGTCTTCCACACGTTGACCTTCTCGTGGGTGGTCGGTTCGATGTCCTCCCCGTCGGTGCGAAGTTCCTCGAAGAGCTTCTCGCCCGGGCGGACGCCGGTGAAGACGATCTCGATGTCCTCGTCGGGCCGCAGGCCGCTCAGCGTGATCAGGTCCCGCGCGAGGTCGACGATGCGGACCGGTTCGCCCATATCCAGCAGGAAGATCTGTCCCCCGGTGCCCGTGGCCGCCGCCTGGAGCACCAGTTGGCTGGCCTCGGGGATGGTCATGAAGTAGCGGGTCATCTCCGGGTGGGTGACGCGGACGGGCCCGCCGGCGGCGATCTGGCGCTTGAAGATCGGCACGACCGACCCGGCCGAGCCGAGCACGTTGCCGAAGCGGACCGCCATGAACTTCGTTCCGCCGCCGGCAGGGTTGCCGTTGAGCGACTGGGCGTACAGTTCGGCGACCCGCTTGGAGCAGCCCATCACCGACGAGGGGTTGACCGCCTTGTCGGTGGAGATCATCACGAACTCCGCCACGCCGTGCGCGCAGGAGGCGTCGGCGACGTTGCGGGTGCCCAGGATGTTGTTCTTGATCGCCTCGCAGGGGTTGTACTCCATCAGGGGCACGTGCTTGTGGGCGGCGGCGTGGATGACGACCTCGGGCCGGTGGGTCTGGAAGGTCGCCATCACCCGCTGGCGATCGTAGATGTCGCAGATGATCGGCACGACGGGCAGGTCGGCCCAGCGGCGGTTCAGCTCGCCGGTGATGTCGAACAGGGGGTTCTCCGCCTGCTCGACGAGGATCAGCCGCGCCGGGCCGATCGCGGCGACCTGGCGGCACATCTCGCTGCCGATGCTCCCGCCGGCGCCGGTGATCAGGATTCGCCGGCCGGCGATGAACCGGCCGATCGCCTCGTGGTCCAGGTCGATCACCTCGCGCCCGAGCAGGTCGTTGATGTCGACCTCCTGGATCTGGCTGACGTTGAACCGCCCGTCGATCAGGTCGCCGACCCCGGGCATCGTCTTGAATTTCAGGTTGGCCCCGCGGCACAGCTCGACGACATGGCGCAGCTCCTTGTGCGACGGGGAGGGCAGGGCGATGAGGATCTCGTCGACCTCGTACTCGTCGCAGAGGTCCTTGAGGTCCTCGGTGCCCCCGAGCACCGGCAGGTCGTGGATGTAGAGGCCCTGGGTGTGCGGGTTGTCGTCCACCAGGCCGACCACGCGGTAGCGGTCTTCCGTCATGCGGTAGATCTCGCGGATGAGCGTCTCGGCGGCGTTGCCGGCGCCGACGATGATGATCCGCGTGAGGCCCTCGGGCGAGATCGGCCGCAGCTCCTCGCGGTACAGCCGCACCGCCAGCCGCGCCGTGCACACCACGAAGATCGACAGCACGAAGTCCAGCAGCAGCACGCCCTTGCTGTAACTGTAGTACGTGACCCGCTGCGTCAACTGCGGCACGTAGTACGTCAGGATCACGACGACGGCCGTCACCAGCACGAACCACCATGCCGCCCACACGATCCGCCAGACGTCGCGGGTGCTCGTGTAGCGCCAGTGCCCGTGGAACAGCCGCATCCTCGCGTAGATGATGCTCTTGACCAACAGGACGTACGGCAGGAACGTCAGGTACTGGTCGATCAGCCACGAGCCGCGGGCCCCCTTGCCGGTGAAGGGCACTCCGGCATCGTAGCGGACGATGAAGGCCAGGAAGAACGCCGCCGCGAACAGGATGTTGTGGGCGATCACGTTGGCCGTCACCCGGTGCCCGGCCGCGAGGGTCTCGGCGGCGTGAAACGCGCGGGCCGTCAGGCTGGTCCGCATCGGATTATCACGGGCGGCTGGCATGAACGGCCGATCACTCCGAGGGGGTCATCGTAACTTCAGTTTCTACCATCGGCTCACGGCGGCGGGGTCTGGACTCCCGCCTCGAGCCGCCGCCGGGGACGGTGGTCAGCGGTCAGCGGTCGCGTCGTCGTCGGGCGTTTCGCCGACGGTCGCGGCGGCCGGCGGCGGTGGCGCCGCCGGGCGGGTGGTCACCGTCGTCGTCGCCTCTTCCAGCGGACCGGAGATCCGGCCGGTCGCCACGGCGCCGTCCCACCAGGCCTCGATGGCCCCGCTGATCGTGGGATCCGTGCTCGCGTGGTAAGCGCGCCGCCACGCCTCGGTGGCCCGGGCCGTGTCGTTGTCGTACCACAGGACGTAGCCCAGTGCCATCCACTGTCGGGCGTCGTCGGGCACGGCCTCAGTCTGCTCGATCAGCGCGTCGCGCAGGGTCAGGAACGTGCCGACATCCGAGAAAAAGCTGCGAATCCGGATGTCCCGCGCGGGCAGATCCGGGTTGTGGCGAATGGCCTGGCGCAGGCGATGGGCCATCGACGCGTAGCGGCCCGCGCCGAAATCGGCATGCGCGATGCTCAGCAGCGCCTCGGGGCGGCGCGGGCCGATGAGGGCGGCCTGGCGGAAGTGCTCGGCCGCCTGGGTGTACTGGCCGACGCGCATGGCATCCTGACCGGTGCGAAGGTACGTGGCGTACCGCCCGGTGTTGTTCGGGGCGAACGAGCGGATCGGGCCGTCCGTCTCCACCGGTGAGGCCGTCAGGCCGAAGGTCGTGCGAACGTCCCCCCCGAACGACACGCGGTCGCCGGCCATCCGGTTGGCTTCCTTGAAAATGCTGCCCTGGCCCAGGCCGCCCGCATTGAAACGGATCTCCGTCGGCTGATAGAGTCGCCGTGCCACCCGCGGCTGCCCCGGACGCCGCCGCGCCGCGGCGCCGGCCCCCCCGCCGCCGGAGCGCCGCAGCGTCCTCGGGTAGGACGCCGAGGGCTCCGCCGCGGGCGGTGGCGCGGCGGTGCCCGACAGCCCGTAGGAGTACCGCTGGAACGTCGTACTGTCGGAGTCCAGCGACCCCACCGAACGCAGCGTGCCCACGCTGAAGCCGCCGCGCGCCTGGGCCAGCGCCGCGGCGGGGGCGGCGGCGAGGACCCCGGCGATCAGCGACAGCACGTAGGGCATCATCCGACGATGAGGGCGTCGTTTCATAGCTCATCCATTATAAACCCGTTGCCCTCGAAATGGGACGATCTTTTCCGAGGGTCCGACCGACCGGCACGCGTCAGGGGCCCCGGGCCGCGCCGTCCCTGTCGCGGGGCCACTCGATCCGCACGAGCGGGTCGGTTGACGCCGCTGCGACAAGCGGTTGCAGGGCCTCGATCGGGCACGGCGTGGCGTTGACCACGTAGGCGGCCCGCCCATCGGCCAGGGCGCGGCAGGCGTCGAGGTCCTGCTCCGACGCCGCCCAGCCCTCGTGATCCAGCGGCACGATCCATACATCGGTCCAATCGTCCTCGGCCGCCTGGAGGACCTGCAGCGGGAACGTGGCCATCCCCGACGGGAGGATGACCGACCGCTCCGGCGCCGCCGACGCCTGCTCCAACGCCGCGCGGGCGAAGCGGGCGGCGGAGGTCTCCCCGCACTTCCAAGGGGTGATCCAGTAACGTTCTTCGTCACGATACGGCCAGGACTTGCCCGGACGGATCGATTTACCCATCGCTTTGATAACCATCGGCGTCACGCCGTACAGCACCGGGGTCAGGACGATCGACGCCGCCAGGCCCACCGTCCAGGCCCGTCGCCACGGCGGACGTAGACGGCTCATCCCGTCGACGCCGACCGCCGCGCCCGCCGCGAACAGCCCGTAACCGGGCAGCAGGAACATGAACTGGTCCTGCACCGGGTACCGGATCGCGAACAGCAGGTGGATCAACCCCACGGCACCCAGCGCCGCCGCGACGGCCCGTCCGACACGCCGGCCCATCAGGACCCACCCGTACACCACCGGCGCCAGGGCCAGCAGCGGCCAACTGAGGGCGATGAACATCGCCCCGTTGAGCACGACCGCCGGCGAGGAACTGAGCACGTCATCCTGCCACGACGCCCCGAACAGCGCCGAGCGGAGCGTCGCGCCCCAGTCGCCGCCGGTCAGCCCGTGGTGAACGATCAGCCCCACCTGCAGGGACGCCCCGGCCAGCCAGGCGGCGACCACCGCCGGAATCGTCGCCCACGGCAGGCGCCGGCGGAGCAGGCCGATGCCCACGACCGTCACGTACACCGGCAGCGGCAGCAGGGCGAAGTTGTGCAGGCTGAACCCCAGCCCATTTACCAGCGCCAGCGCGGCCGCGTACGGCCAGCGGGGGCGGCGCAGGAGGGCCACGAGCAGCAGCAATTCGGTGGTCAGTCCGGCGGTGACCCAGCAGTAGGTCTCGGCGACGGTCGCCAGCCACCAGGCGGTGTGGCTGGTCGCCAGCAGGACGGCCGCGACCAGCGCCGGGCCGTCCCGCCCGGTCAGCCATCGGCCCAGCAGGTAGACGTTGGCCACCGCCACGGCCATGCCCAGCCCGCTCAGCAGGCTGAGCGCCGTGGGCACTCTCGCGTCGCCCAGCAGGCGCAGCGGCTGGCCCATCACAATCAGTAGGGGGTGGGCCAGGGCCAGGCCCATAGGGTTGGTATACTCGGCCCTCAGGACACGGTACTGGTGCAGGCCGCTGTCCTGCCAGGCCGGTCCCCGTCCGACGGTCGTCGCGTACAGCGCCAGCGCCGCTGCCGCCGTCAGCAGGTACACCTGCCACGCCGGCCGTCGCGGGCGGATCGCAACATCGTGCGGCGTGTCGCTGAAGGTCATGGTGCCGGGCCGCTCGCCATGGCAGGCTGCCGGTCGCCCTCGAGGAACCGCTCGCGGAAATCGGTTTCGTCGATGCCGCCCACCCAGCGGGTGATGACCTCGCCGTCGGGGCTCAGCAGCAGTGTGGTGGGGAAGCTCGTGATGTCGAAACGCTGGGCCAGCGGGTCGTCCTCCGCGAGGCGCGCCTCGACGCGGAGCACGTCGGCGCGATCCATGGCCTGGCGGTTTTCCTGCTTGCTGACGACCGTCCGCAGTTCGTTCTGGTAGGTGTCATTCTGCGGGGTGTCGTAGACGAGGACCACCAGCTTGCGGCGGTCGGCCTCGGCCTGGGCCAGGGCCGCCGGCAGATCGGTGGTCCAGCCGGCCAGGGGGTGCTGGCGTTCGCCCTTGAGGAACCGCTGGCGGAACTCGACTTCGCCGATGTTGCCCACCCAGCGGGTGATGAGCTCGCCCTCGGAGCTCAGCAGCAGCGTGGTGGGGAAGCTCCTGACACCGAAGCGTTTGGCCAGCGGGTCTTCCTTCTTGAGGCGCGCCTGGACGCGGAGCATGTCGGCCTCGTCCATCGCCTCGCGGTTCTGTTCCTTGCTGACGATGGTCCGCAGCTTGTTCTTGTAGGTGTGGTTCTGCGGGTTGTCGTACATGATGACCACCAGCTTGCGGCCGGTGGCTTTGGCCTGGGCCAGCGCCGCCGGCAGGTCGGTGGTCCAGCCGGGCAGCGGGATGGTCAACTGGGGCTGGATGACCTTCCACGCCACGATGCCCAGCGCGACGACCAGGAACGCCGTCTTGATCAGCCGATCTCGCTTCGACGGCGTCTTGGTCGGCGGTTCGGTCCGTGGGGGTGTCGTGGTGTCCGGGTCGCTCATCGGCAGGTCCTTCTCTCACCAGGTCCGCGTGATCCAGTCACGAATATAGGGTCCCCATTGGATGATTGCCAGGACCGCCGCAAGCCACGCCGCCGCCGCGGCCTGGAAGGGCCGATCCCGCAGGATCAGCTCGGCCGGGTCGTCGTAGCGGCCCCACATCGACAGCATGGCGAAGCGGCAGATCGCGTAGACCACCAGCGGCAGCGTGTAGACGAGGTAGTCGGTCCGGAACCGCGCCACCGTCTCGTCGCTGACGGCGTAGAGCAGGAAACTGACGATCGCGATGCCCGCCGAGAGGGTGATCAGGTGGGTCAGCAGCTCCGGGTCGTAGCCGCCCAGCGTGCGACGGTACGCCATCGTCTCCGGGCGGTCGCCCATCGTGGCCAGCTCCGCCCGCCGCTTGCAGAAGCCCAGGAACAGACACAGCGTGAAGGTGCACACGATCAGCCACGGGCTGGGCGGCGCGTCGATCACCACGGCCCCGCCGGCCGCCCGCAGAACGAAGCCCAGGGCGATGCAGATCACGTCGGCGATCATCCGGCGCTTCAGCGACAGCGTGTAGACCAGTTGCAGCGCCAGGTACGAAGCGATCAATCCGCCGGCCAGCGGATGGAGCGTCGCGGCCAGTCCCAGCGCCGCCAGGGCCGTCACGGCCGAGAACGCCGCCCCTTCCCGCACGCTGACCGTCCCGGCGGCGATCGGGCGGTCCTTCTTGCGGGGGTGCAGGCGGTCGGCGTGGCGGTCGCGGATATCGTTGAAGGCGTACACCGCCGCCGACGCCAGGCAGAACGCCGCCGTCGCCCCCAGCGCATACAGCCACGCCCGGACATCGTCGGCCTTCTGGGCGAAGATCACCGGCAGGAGGACCAGGACATTCTTCGACCACTGGCGCGGACGTCCCAGGCGGACCCACCGTCTCAGCCGCGACACTGCCGCCATGCGCCCACCTTCGTGTCAGAGCTAGCGTTACAATAATAACTTATCGGCACATCCGCCCGCGGAGTTCACCGGCGATCGCCACCGGCCGTTGTAAGCCCTTACGGCCGCGGCCCCGCCGGGGTTCACACCGGCGCGCCCGGCCCCCAACCGCCCCCGCCCGGTCGGTCGAGGCCCTGCATGTCGAACCCCGGCGCCCCGCGTCTGCTAAGCTCATGACAAGCCTTGACATGGGCTCCACGATCGGCGATGGTGCCCCTGTCGTCTGTTGGGGCCGTATCGCCAAGACTCGATAGATGGGGATGACGATGGCTGTCTTATCGGGCACACGATTCGCGCTGCTGACGCTCCTGGTCACCCTCGCGCCGCTCATCGCGGCCGAAGAAGCGTCGCCGCCGCGGGTGAACCTCACGATCGGCCGCGACACGACGTACGTCGACGGCCCCGTCCGCCCTGACGGGACGATCGACTACACCGCGGCACTGCGGGCCCGCTTGACGGCGGGTGTCACGCCCGACAACAACGCGGCGACGCTGCTGCTGCGGGCGTTAGGGGCGGAGTTTGTGGCGGAAGACCGTGTTGACCAGGCCCTCCGCCTGACCGGTCTGGCGGCCATGCCGGACGAGGACGACACCTTTGTGAGCTTCGAGGATTACGCGGGGCGTCACGCCCCCGAGAGCGAAAAGGATGTCGGAGACCCGGTTTGGCTGCAACGCATCGAGGCCATGGAAGGTCCGTGGGCGGCCGACGACCTGCCGCTCGTCGCCGCCTGGCTGACCGCGAACGACACGCCGCTTGCCCTGGTAACCGAGGCATCGAAGCGGCCGCGGTTCTTCTTCCTCCTCGAGCCATCCGAGACGGATCTCGTGGTTCGCCTGCCGGGACTGGGAGCGGTGGCTGATGCCGGTCGAGCGCTGCAGTGCCGGGCGATGGCCAGGCTGCACGATGGTGACGTCGCCGGCGCCCTGGCCGATCTGCTGACCCTCCATCGCCTGGGGCGCCTGGTGGGCGGTGGCGGCACGCTCATCGAGTGGCTGGTGGGGCTGGGCACGGATGCGCTCGCGGGTGTGGGCGATCAGTCGGTCATCGTTGGCGGGCAACTCACACCGGATCTGGCACGTCGCTATGCCGATGAACTTCGCCAATTGTCTGCCTTGCCGCCGCCTGCGAAGATCATCGATGAGGTCGAACGGTGTTTCAACCTTTACCTGGTCATGGGTTTGACGGACCCCCAGTGGGTCGAGCAATTCGCGCAGTCTCCTATGGCGTCGATGGTGAGACTGCCCGCCCCGCGCGAGCATCGCCTTCTCCTGGCCGCCGGCGTGGACTGGGATGCCGTGCTCATGGAGGTCAATCGCGGCATCGACAGGGCGGTTGCCGTCATGCGCGTCGACGACGCGGCCGCGCGGGCCAAAGCGCGCGAGGCCATGAAGGCCGAAGATGATCGACAGCAGCGCAAGGGCCGCCGGATCCTCGATGAGGAGCTCCCGGCCCTCTGCCGCCGGGTCGCGCGGGGCGGCGGCGATCCCGCCGAACTGCGGCGCCGGGCCACCGAGATCATGACGGCCGTGGCGTTGAGCGACGAGTCCGGTTTCGACGTCGATATCACCATCGCGCGTGAGCTGTCGCACGAATGGATGATCGGCCGCCACCTCACCCTCCTGGCCCTGGCCCTCGACATCGCCCGCGCCGAGCACGGGCGATATCCGGAGCGCCTCGAGTCGTTGGTGGGGCGATACGTCGAGTCGCTGCCGGTCGATCCGTTCAGCGGCAAGGCGTTGATCTATCGGCGCGAGGGCGAGGGGTACGTATTATACAGTGTCGGGCGGAACCTGCGGGACGACGGCGGGCGTAGCAGTGAGGACGGCGCCGATTTCGATGATATCGTGGTGCGTGTCGTCCGAGAGTGAGTCATGCCATGTGGTTGAGACTGATCATCCTGACGGCCGCCGTCGCCCTGGCGGGCGTGCTGGGCGGCTGTGGGGCCAAGCCCTACGTGACGGCCGCACGGCTGGACCGGGGACTGGTGCTGGTGTTCACGGGGATCGAGGGGCGCAGTCCGCTGAACGAGGCGATCTGCGAGGGGCTGGCCGACGGCGGTGTGCCCTACGCGATCGAGCCGGTGGACTGGACGGTGCCGCTGGCGCCGCTGTACAACCTGCGGGCCGAGCA
Organism: uncultured Planctomycetales bacterium; assembly: GCA_964535025.1. GTDB lineage: Bacteria > Planctomycetota > Phycisphaerae > SM23-33 > FEN-1343 > JAAYZK01. The sequence continues at coordinate 2,184 of CAZHRW010000181.1, read as the reverse complement.
GCGCAACCGTGAGGAGGCCGGGAAGATCGCCGATCGGATCGAAGCCTACCGCCGGGATTGTCCGTCGCGGCCGGTGGTGCTGGTGGGCCACTCCGGGGGCGGGGCGATGGCGGTGTGGACGACCGAGGCGCTGGACGAGGGCCAGGTCGTCGAGGGCATCATCCTGCTGGCGGCGTCGCTGTCGCCGGACTACCCGCTGGCGGCCGCGGTCGCCCGCAGCCGGCGGGGGATCGTGAACTTCCACAGCGGCAGCGACGTGCTGTTCCTGGGCGTCGGCACGACCGTCGCCGGGACCATGGACGGCCGACACACCAGCTCGGCCGGGCGGGTCGGGTTCAACCTGCCCCCCGACGCCGGCGGGTGGGCCGACCGGGTCTACCAGATCCCCCATCGGCCCGGGATGACCGCCGCCGGCCACTGGGGCGGCCATACCTCCGTGGTCGCCGCCGACTTCGTCCGCCGGTACGTCGCCCCCCTGATCCGCGCCCCCCAGTGGGACCCCGCCTTCGTCGACGCCGTCACCGGCGGCGACGCCGCCGCCACGCTCGACGGCGAGGCCCCGGCCGTCTACCGCCGCTATTGAGCGGCCGGGCCGCTCAAGAGCGGAAATCCGAAACTCGAAGCACGAAATACGAAACAAATCCGAAACGGATCAACGGCAAACGTCCAAACGGCCAAACCCTCTCATCGTGTGCCTGCCGTCCCGTCGTTTTTGCCGTTTTGGGATCTCACCCCGTTTTCGTGGTTGCTTTGTCGCCGCAAACAGCCTGCCGCGAGGAGAGCCACAAAGGGCACAAAGAACGCAAAGGCAAGAACGACAATGCCTTCTACCGCAGAGGGCACGGCTTGCCACGCCGAAGCCTTGGCGGAGGGGGGAGAACATAGAGAAAGAAGATTCAAGTCGCTTATTGCCGCTAGGCTGGGTGCCCTCTGTAGCCTCTGTGGCTGGCTGTGTCGTTGCCGTTCTTGCCGTTCTATCTTTGTGTCCTTTGTGGCTATCTCCGTCGTTAACATCAGCAACCCCCGACCAACCACGAAAATGGGAGGAGATCCCCGTTTTGTCATTGTCCGTTTGTTTCGTATTTCGTGCTTCGGATTTCGGATTTTGCCGCCCGGCGGATCCCCTGCAAATCGGCTAAGGTTTTCCTCCCCGGCTGGCCGATGTTTCCTGCGTGCCGATCCGGAGCCCAGCACGGGTCGGACCCGCTCGGTCGTAGCCGAGCCTCCCGCGGAGCGGTAGCCACATCGGGGCGGATTCCCCAGAAGACGATGACAGACGTTCGCTGTAGGCGCCCGCGCGCCGTCGGCGGCGGCTAGCCCCGCCCCTGTCGGATCGGCGCCATACGCCGAGCGTGGAGGCTGAGTCCATGCGCACGACAACGGTCGTACTGGCCGATACGCACGAGCTGTTCGCCCACGGCCTGCGGCACCTGCTGGAGGCGCGGCCGCAGACGGCGGTGATCGACATGGTCACCGACGGGTTCGCCGCCCTGGAAAGCTGCCGCCAGCAGCCGCCGGCCCTGTTGCTGATCGACTCGACCATCGCCGGGCTGGACGCCCTGGAGGTCAGCCGCCAGCTCCACCGGTTCTCCAGCCCCACGCGGGTGCTGGTAATGCTCCCGTACACGCAGACCGAGATCATGGCCCAGGCGATGAAGTGCGGCGCCGCCGGCGTCGTGCTCAAAACCGCCGGCCTCGACGAGCTGTACTCGGCCATCGACGTCGTGCTCGGCGGGCAGAAACGGTTCCCCTCCGAACTGGTCCCCGCCCGCGGCCGCTATGTTCGCGACGCCGCGGCCCGAGAGCCGGTGACGCCCTACTCGAAGCTGACCGCCCGCGAACGCACCGTCTTCAAGCTGCTCGCCGAGGGCCACTCCGTCAAGCAGGTCGCCGGACGGCTGGCGCTGAAACCCAAGACCGTCGACGTCCACAAGACCAACCTCATGCGGAAACTCGACGTCCACGACCGCAGCGAACTGATCCACTTCGCCTTCCGCGAAGGGCTCATCGACGCCGCGGCCGGACCCAACGCCTGAGAGGGATCGGGATCGACGTCCAAGCCCGCGGCGTCGCGGGCTTTTTTACGCGGTGTGCCAGGCATGGCACGATGACTTGGAGGTGTAAGTCCTCTGGAGGCCCTGATCGCGGGAACTCCTAGCTGAACAGCAACTGCGGCGTCGTGAG
>CAZHRW010000180.1:0-15165 GCA_964535025.1 uncultured Planctomycetales bacterium | reverse complement strand
AGGAAGTCGCGGTACCAGGCGAGGCGGATCGGCGTCGGCGTGGTGTGCAGGACGCCGAATTCCCCGCAGTACAGCGGCAGGCCCGTGCGCCGGCGGGCGGCCAGGGGCTGGGCGAGGGCGGCTTCCATCCGCCCGCGATCGTAGGGCTGGTTGAGCTGGTCGAGCTCATCGCCGAGCACCGCGGCGGCCGCGGGCAGGTCGCCGTCGGCGATCGGACGGCCGGGGTAGTGGACCGGGCCGTCATAGTCGCGACCGCCGGCCCACCAGGCGGCGCGGTAGTGCGTGATGAGCATCGGCCGGTAGTAGTGAAAGGTCAGGATCATCTCGGGATCGTCGGGGATCCGCAGCCGATCGTAGGTGGTGGCGGAGTTGAACCCATTGGAGCCCAGGACGATCGTGCGGCGCGGCTCGAGCGCCCGGAGGGCATTGAAGGCGATCGTCGCCACGCGGTTCCAGTCCTCGTCGTCGGGCGCGACGGCCTCGTTGAGCAGCTCGTAGGCGACCCGGTCGTTCGGCCGCGACGACAGGCGGGCCGAAAGCTGACGCCACAGGTCGGCCAGGTGCTCGGCGGCGGCCGGGTCGGTGAACAGGCTCGCCTTGTCGGCGGCGTTGAAGTGGTGGCTGCGGAGGATGTGCAGGTCCACGATCGTCTTCAGACCCGCCTCGGCGCACCAGTCCAGGGCGCCGTCCAGCAGGTCGAACGCCTCGGCGATCGGACGGCCGGCGTCGTCCCACAACTGCTCCTCGTCGACCGGCAGGCGGAGGTGGTCGAACGGCCAGTCGGCCAGGCGGCCCACGTCGGCGGCCGTGAAGAACTTGCGGCGCTCGTCGCCGCGGCGCGCGGACTGGCTGAGCCAGTGGGAGATGTTCGTGCCGCGATGGATGGTCAGAGGCATGGGCAGAGTTTACGCCGCCCGGACGGGCCGCACAAGGGCCCGTCGCGGGCTTGTCAGGGATTCGCCCGGCCGCTACAATCGCCCGCACAGGTCGATCGGGAGCGGATGGGACCACGGCTGGTCCGCGTTTTTGGGCTTGGAGGCCGGTATGGCTCGGGAGGATCGGACGGAACTGCGGCGGCTGCAACTGGCCGTCCGCGGCGCCCGCCTGGGAACGTGGCAATGGGATCTGCACACGGGCCGGAGCTACTGGGACGAGACGATGTACGCACTGTTCGGGCGCTCGCCGCACCAGGCACCGCTGACGCGCGAGCAGTTTCTCGCCCTCGTTCATCCCGATGACCGCGCCCGCATCGCCGGCAGGCTCGATGAGATCGTCGCCGACCAGAGGGATTTCAGCGGGGAATACCGAATCGTCCTCCCCGACGGCAGCGAATGCTGGCATGCGACCCACGGGTCCACGCTGAAAGACGATGCCGGCCGAGCGACACACGTTCTGGGCGTCACCCGCGACATCACCGCCCGACGTCGTGCCGAGCAGGCCCTGCGCGCCAGCGAGGCGCGGTACCGGGCACTGTTCAACAGCATGGTCAACGGCCACGCCCTGTTCGACGTGGTCACCGATGCGGCGGGCACACCGATCGACTACCGCGCCGTGGCGGTCAACCCCGCCTTCGAGCGTCTGACGGGGCTGTCGGCCGCCGAGACCGTCGGCAAGCGGATGTTGGAGGTCGTTCCCAATGCCGGCGCCCGCTGGCTGGAGGCGTTCGCCCGGGTGGCGACCACCGGGCAGTGGGTGCATCTCGAGGAATACGCCCGGTCGTTCGACCGGTACATGGCCGTCACGGCCTACCGGCCGCGACCGGGGCAGTTGGCGATGTCGTTCATGGACATCACCGAGAGTCGGCGCGCCCGCCTGCAGGTGGCGTCGCTGGCGCGCCTGGCGGCGGAGGACCCCGAGCCGCTGCTCCGCCTCGGCGCCGACGGGGTCGTCCAGGACGCCAACAACGCCGCCACGGGTCTGCTGAAGGCCTTCCGCGCGCCCCCCGGGTCGCGGGCCACCGGCGCCCTGGCCGCCGGCGCCCGCGAGGCGACGGCGTCGGGGCGGCGGGTGGAAGTCGAGATGGTCGCCGACGGGCGCAGCTACCGGATGACGTTCGTGCCGGTGCCCGAGGGCGGGTACGTCAACGTGTACGGCCACGACGTCACCGACCAGAAGCAGGCCGAGCATCAGCTCCGCCAGGCGCAGAAGATGGAGGCCATCGGCCGGCTGGCCGGGGGGATCGCCCACGACTTCAACAACCTCCTGACCCCCATCGGCGGCTATGCCGAGATGGTGCTGGCCGCGACGGCCGACGACGATCCGCGGCGGGCCGACCTGGAGGAGATCGCCCGCGCCGCCGCCCGCGCCAAGGACCTGACGGGCCAACTGCTCGCCTTCGGCCGCAAGCAGGTGCTGACAATGCGGACCGTCGACCTCAATGCCCTCGTCGCCGGCGCCGAGCGGCTGCTGCGGCGGGTGGTCCCCGAGGACATCGCCCTGCACGTCGAGACCGCCGGCCAGCCGTGCCCGATCCACGCCGACGCCGGGCAGATCGAGCAGGTGCTGATCAACCTCGTCATCAACGCCGCCGACGCGATCGGTCGCGACGGGACGATCACCCTCACCACCGGCCCGCGCGAGCTGGCGGCGTCGGACATCCCGGCGCACTGGCGGATCGGCCCCGGGGCGTACGTGGCGCTGTCGGTGCGGGACACCGGCGCCGGAATGGACGCGGCGACGCGGGCGCGGGTGTTCGAGCCGTTCTTCACCACCAAGGACGCCGAGCGAGGCACCGGGCTGGGCCTCCCGACGGCGCTGGGGATCGTCCAACAGCACGGCGGCGCCATCGCCGTCGACAGCGCCCCCGGCGCCGGGTCGACGTTCACGGTGATCCTGCCCCCCGCCCGCGACGTGCCCGTCACGGCGCCGGCGCCGGCCGTCGTCGCCGACGCACCCGCCCCGGACGGGCCGCGGACGATCCTGGTCGTCGAGGACGACCCGGCGGTCCGCAAGCTCACCTGCACCGTCCTGGCCGGGTGCGGCTACCGCGTGTTCCAGGCCGCCGTGCCCGACGAGGCGCTCGCCCTGGCCCGGTGCCACGGGCGGCGGATCGACCTGCTGCTGACCGACGTGATCATGCCCCAGATGAACGGCGCCGAGCTCCGCGAAGCCCTGCGGCCGCTGTGCCCGGACCTGCGGGTGGTGTACATGTCCGGCTACACCGACGACGTGATCGCCCGCCGCTCGCCGGTGAACCGCGAGGCGCACTTCCTCCAGAAGCCTTTCCTCGTCGACGCCCTGACCGCCAAGATCCGCGGGGCCCTGGCCGCCGAGGGCGCGTGAGACGGGGGTTCATTCCGGCGGGGCCTTCTGCCATAATGGGGCCGATGGGCAAATCGAAGAAACGCAACAAGCGGAAGAAGACCGGCTCGGGCGACCGGCGGTCGATGCGGCCGGGGCGTCTGTCGGCGGTCGAGCGGATCGAGCGCGCCCGCCGCACCACGCCGCCGGCGGCCGCGTCGGCGGCGGCGGCCCCCGCGGCGACCAACCCGGCGGCCGGGCGGATCGCCGAGGCGCGCCGGCTGGGGCTGTCGGTGGCCGACGACGCGTCGGCCGACAAGGTGGACGATCTGCTCGAGCGGTTCGCGGCGGCCCTGGTGTACACGCGGGACGTCTGGGGGCGGCTTGCCCCGGCGGCCGACCCGCCGCCCGAGCGCCGGCTGCACCGCGCGACCGCGAGGCTCTTCGAGGATGGGCGCCTGGCCGAGCAGGTCGTCGCCGCCCAGCGCCGGCGCGCGGCGGAGGCCGTCCCCTCGCCGCCCCACGGCCCCACCCGCAAGGCCGTCGCGACGGTCCTGCGGCGGGAGTTCGACGACCTCCTGCCCGCCCGCTCCCTGCTGGGCCGCCTGTTGGGCCGCTGAGGCGATCATGCGCATCCTCGCCCTCGACCCCTACGATCGCGGCAGCCACCGGGCCTTCCTGCACGGCTGGGCCGGCGCGAGCCGTCACGCCTTCACCTGCGTGACCCTCCCCGGACGGCACTGGAAATGGCGGATGCGCCACGCCTCGTGGACGCTGGCGGCCGAGGTGGCCCGCCGCGCGGACGCCGGCGGGGCGTGGGACGCGGTGGTCTGCAGCGACATGCTCAACCTGCCCGAATGGCGCGGCCTGGCGCCGGCGGCGGTGCGGGCGCTGCCGGCGGCGGCGTATTTCCACGAGAACCAGGTTACCTACCCCGACCCCCGACGTGACGAACGGGACCTGCACTTCGCCTTCACCAACCTCGCCACCGCCCTGGCCGGCGAGGTGTGGTTCAACTCCGCCTACCACCGCGACAGCTTCTGCGAGGGCCTGACGACCCTCCTGGCGGCCATGCCCGACCACCGCGACGCGGCGTGCGTCGAGGCGATCCGCCGCCGCGGGCGCATCCTGCCGCCGGGCATCGACCCGCCCGAACCCCGACGGCCGCGACGGCCGGGGCCCCTGCGGATCGGCTGGGCCGCCCGGTGGGAGCACGACAAGGACCCGGCGACCTTCGTCGCGGCCCTGGCCGACCTCGACGCCGCGGGCGTGGACTTCCGCCTGAGCGTCATAGGCGAGTCCTTCGACGCCGAGCCGCCCCCGTTCGCCGAGGCCCGGGCCCGCTGGGCCGCCCGGATCGACCACTGGGGCTTCCTGCCCCGCGACGACTACCGCCGGGCCCTGGCGGGGATCGACGTGATCGTCTCGACGGCCCGGCACGAGTTCTGGGGCATCAGCGTGGTCGAGGCGGCCGCCGCCGGGGCGATGCCCGTCGTCCCCCGTCGCCTGGCCTACCCGGAGGTGTTCGCCCTGGGTGAGATGGCGGGGGCGGACGATCTGTTCTACGACGGCGACAGGGCGTCGCTGGCGGCGAAGCTGTCGGCCCTGGCGGCGCGCCTCGAGGCGACCGGCACCGTCTGGGCCGGCCAGGCCGCCCGCGTCCGCCGTCACGTCGAGCGGTGGCACTGGCCGCGGCACGCGCCGGTGCTGGATGATGCGATCGAAACGCTTGCCGGACGGCTCGCCTCCGGCACGAACCGAGGAGACACGGTGCAGCCATGATTGTGATCCACACGCTGACCCCGCTGGTGCTGATCGTCGCGCTGGGCCTGGTCCTGCGCCGCAGCGGCTTTCTGCCGGCGGCGTTCTATGGGGGCATGAACCGGCTGGTGTACTGGGTGGGACTGCCGGCGCTGCTGTTCGAGAAGACCAGCGACGCCCGCGGCGTGGGCGGCCCGGCGATGCAGGTGTTCGGGATCATGCTGGCGGGGACGCTGGGGTGCGTGGCCCTGGCGCTGGGGGTCGGGCGCCTGCTGCGGGTGCAGCGCCGCTCGCTGGGGGCGTTCGTGCAGGGGGCCTACCGCGGGAACCTGGCCTACGTGGGGCTGGCGGCGGTGCTGTTTGCCTTCGGCGACCCCGACAGCACCTGGAACAAGGTGGCGGCGCTGGGCATGGCGCCGATGGTGCCGATCTACAACCTCATGGCCGTCGTCGCCCTGACGGCCGGGCAGCCCCATCACGGCGGCTCGGCGGCCGGCCGCGCAGGGCGGACGGCCTTCCGGGTGGTCACCAACCCGCTGCTGCTGGCGTGTGCGGCGGGGCTGGCGGTGTCGCTGGGCGGCCTGGCGCTGCCGCTGTTCGCGCGGCGGACGCTCGAAACGATCGGCCAGATGGCCCTGCCGCTGGCGCTGCTGGGGATCGGGGCGTCGCTGAACTTCCACCACCTCCGCGCCGGCTGGCTGCCGGTCAGCGCCGCGTCGGGGCTCAAGGTCGTGGTCGCCCCCCTGCTCGGCGCTGTCGCCGCGTGGGGACTGGGCGCGTCGCCCGAGGCGACGCGGATCGCCCTGCTGATGCTGGCCTGCCCCACCGCGGTCGTCTCCTACGTCATGGCCGAGCAGCTCGGCGCCGACGACCGGCTCGCCGGCGGGATCGTTCTGCTGACGACGATCGCGTCGGTGGGCTCGCTGGCGGCGGTGTTGCTGTTGATCTAGGTTCGCCGGCCGGTTACAATGCTCACCCGTTCATGCCTAACAGCGAGGAGTTCAGGATGTCCCGTCAACGTCGTGTCGTGTTGATCGGCTGCGGCAACCGCGGCCAGATGTTCGGTCAGTTCTGCCGCGAGTGCGGCGACCGCGTGAAGCTCGTGGCCCTGGCCGAGCCGCGGGAGGACTATCGCGCGCGGGAGGCCGAGCGGAACGGCCTGGCGGCCGAGCACGCGTATGCCTCCTTCGAGCAGGCCCTCGGCGCGGGCGCTCCGCCGGCGGACCTGGCGATCATCGCCGCGGCCGACCGCGCCCACCACGCCGCCGCCGTCGCGGCGATGCGGCGGGGAATGGACCTGCTGATCGAGAAGCCCGTCGCGCACGATCCGGTCCTGACGGTCCACCTGAAGCTCCTGGCCGAGCAACTCGGCCGCACCGTGCTCGTCCAGCACGAGCTGCGTTACAGCCCGTTTTTCCAGGAGGTTCGCAAGGTCGTCCGGTCCGGGCGTCTCGGGCAGGTGTACTCCTACACGCACACCGAGCACGTCGAGTTCTGGCACATGACCCACTCGTTCGTCCGCGGCCCGTACGCCCGGCAGGAAGACTCCAATCCGATGATCGTGGCCAAGTGCTGCCACGATCTCGACCTGATCCCGTGGATCCTCTCGGATCGCGTCACGAAGGTCAGCAGTTTCGGCCGCCTGGACCACTTCGTCCGCGCCAACAAGCCCGACGGCGCCCCGCGGCGGTGCACCGAGGGCTGCCCGGTGGGCGAGACGTGCATCCACAACGCCGCGACCTTCTACCTCGGCGAGCGCACCGGCTGGCCGGTGGCGATGGTCGGCACCGACATGTCGCTGGCCGGCCGCCGGCAGCGGCTGCACGACGGGCCGCTCAGCGCGTGCGTGTTCAACGGCGACAACACCGTCGTCGATCACCAGAGCGTCATGATGGAGACCGAACGGGGCACGCTGTGCACGCTGACGATGCAGGGTTTCTCCGCCGGCGAGGAATGCGGGCGCAAGATCCGCCTGGACGGCACGGCCGGCACGCTGCGGGGCGACATGGGCCGCGGCAAGATCGACGTCTACCCCCACTGGACCGGCCCGCTGGGCACCCAGGCCCAGGTCGAGACCCTCGACCTGGCCGCCATGGGCCTCGACGGGCACGGCGGCGGGGACCGGCGGCTGTTCGAGGCGGCCCTCGACGTCTTCTGCGACGGCTCGCCCGCGGCCTTGACGCCCCTGGCCGACGCCATCGAGAGCCACCTGATCGGCTGGGCCGCCGAGCAGTCCCGCCACAGCGACCGCGCCGTGCACATGGCGCCCTTCCGCCAGGAGGTCGAGCAGCAGGCCCGGGCGATGCTCGAGCGGCCGGCGGCGGCGGATTAGGCTGTACAAAGCGTTTGTCGATGATTACAGTTTGTTCCCTGTCGGGACACGCAGCTCACAGGCAAAGGAGCAGACCCATGCGAACGAGAATCGCGCTGCCGTTGATGATGATCGCCCTGCTGACCGTCGCGGCCTCAGCGGTCCCGGAGGTCCCCGTGGAGGTGACCGACGCGCAGATCGCCGAGATCGTCGCGGCCGCCCCGCCGGTGCCGGTCGACCTGGGGCTGGGGCTGGACCTCACGCTGGTCGACTACATCGACTGCACCAACGACGACGACCCCCACCCCCTGCTCGACCAGGGGACCAGCAGCGTCACCGACGGCCCCGCCGGACGCTACCGGGTGACCAGCCAGGGCCGCCACCAGTTCTTCGCCTACCGCTGGCGGGCCGCCGCCAAGGACAAGCCCCACGTGCTGGTCATCGAGTATCCCGACGACGCCCAGCGGTCGATCTGCTTCTTCACGCACGAGTCGCCGCTGAGCGGCGGGGCCAACCAGGACTGGTCGCTCGAGACCGGCGTGTACACCGGCAACCCCCTGCCGCTCACCAATGAAATGCAGTATCACACGATGTTCTTCTGGCCCACCGACCAGTGGCCGGCCGTCATCGTGGCCAACTGGATCCGCTACGGCGCCCCGGCGGCGGCCAGCCGGATCTGGGTGTTCCGCGTCGAGGGCGACCGCCTGCCGCCCCTGGAGGTCGACGATCCCGACCCGACCGATCCCCGGATCGTCGGCGACCTGTACAACTGGGCCCTGGTGCCGGTGCGGGGGACGTTCGGCCTGACCGACCAGGCCTCCACCTTCGACCACATCGCCGAGTACTACGCCTACCTCGGCTGCAACGTCGTCAGTTGGCCCGTCGTCTCCAACAACGCCTGGGGCTTCCGCTGCCTCATCCCGGCCTGGGACGGCGGCGACAAGCCCAAGCAGGACTGGCTGGCGCCCATCCTCGAGGCCTGCCAACGCCACGACATCAAGTTCATCGGCACCTTCGAGATGGGCCGCGGCTTCACCATCGACGGCCAACGGCCCACCGAAGAGAACCGCACGGCCTACCGCGAGGGCCTGCTGGAGGGCTTCCGGCAATTCATCGAACGCTACGGCGACAGCCCCGCCCTGGAGGGCATCGCGTTCGGCACGCCCGACTTCGGCCCCTCGTACGGCAGCGCCACGGTCGACATCATCAACGAGTGCTTCGACGGCGGCATGGCCGAGTTCACCACCTTCATCCACGCCCACAAGCCCGACCTGAAGATCTACACCTTCGTCGGCGCCCAGGACCTCCACAAGCAGTACTTCTCCGACTTCCCCGGCGTCATGCGCCGCTGGGAGCAGTCCCAGACGCCCTGGGATCAGCACCTGGCCGACGAGGTGCTCGCCCTGTGGAAGCAGTGGCATCGCGATCCGGCCGACCTGGCCGAGGTGCCGGGGCTGACGACCGTCTACCAGTACCAACCGGACGATCACGCGATCTACGACAGCTACGCCCAGCAAGGCCGTGCGATGGGCTATTACGACGTCGATACCTCCGCGCCCAAGGCCGACAACATCGACACCCGGGCGGTCATGCTGTGGAACACGTTCTTCGAGGGCTGGTTCGGCCTGCACCCGGAGACGAACTTCTGGTACCGCAAGCTGTGGGTCGCGCCGGACTTCAACGCCTCCGAGCCCTACGCCTCGGCCCCGTGGGCGCGGGCGATGGAGCACCGCGACCGCAACGTGATCATCGCCGGGGCGTGGAACCGCAAGGCCGGCGGCCACGAGGCCACCTACCGGCGCTTCGCCGGGGCGTACCGGTCCCTGCCGCCCGTCGAGATGACCGACGTGCCCGCCGACGGCGGCGGCAGCGTCCTGGTCCGCCGGGGCGTCTACAAGGACCGGACGTACGTCTCGGTGCTCAACACCACGCCGGTCGTCCAGGCGGCGGCGGTGACGGTGGACGGCCGGACCGAGATGCTCGCCCTGGCCCCCTACGAGATGGCGGCCCTCAGCGCCGACGGCGACGTGCCCGTTGAGGCCGAGGCCACCGCGTCGCTGGAGTACGTCCGGTGGCTCAAGCAGCGCCTCGGCGAGTTCGAACAACGGCTCGCCCGCGTCAAGCTGCTCGAGCCGGCCGCCGCGGGCGAGGCGTTCGAAGCCCACGCCCGCCGTGCCCGTCGGCTGCTGGAAGACGGCGCGTATCGCCAGGCGGACCTGGCGCTGGGGTTCGGCCTGACCGAGGAGCTCAAGCTCCGCCAGCGGGTGCTCAAGCCCACCGCCGCCCGCGTGGCCAAGGTCGACGCGGGGTCGATCGGGCCCAACCTGGACGCCTGGCCCGACGAGGCCATGGACGTCCGGGCCGATGACGGGCGCTTCCTCGCGACGCACCTGTACTTCCGCAACAGTTGGACCGGCCCGGAGGACCTGTCGGCCCGCATCCGCATCGCCCACGACGGCACGCGGCTGTACTTCGGCCTCACCGTCCGCGACGAGACGCTGATCGACAAGGACGGCCTGACGATCTTCCTCTCGCCGGCCAATTATCGCACCTGGCTCGTCGACGAGGGCGAAACCGCCAACTACGAACTGCCCTACATGATCAGCCTGCCGGTCGGCGATGAGGCGGTCGCGACCACCACCGGTCGTCACGATTTCGCCGCCGAAGCGCGGCGGGTGGACGGCGGGTACGTCGTCGTCGCCTCCCTGGACATCACCGGCCTGGAGATCGCCGACAACCGCCTGGGCTGCTCGATCCACGTGGCCGACCACGACAACCAGGAAGGGGTCGCCGGGCACAGTTGGGCCAAGGATGCCATCATGATCATCCCCCACACGCCGGTGTTCACCTACTGGTCCGACGCCCGCACCTGCGGGGAACTGGTCCTGGGCGAGTAGCACGCAACCTGCACGGGCTGTCGAGCGCCGTCGCGGGCACCGGCCGTGGCGGCGCTCGTTTTTTCCCCGGCGCCCGGATGAGGCGTGTACGGCCGCGCCGGAAACTTCTCTTGTGACCGCCGAGCCAGTCCGTAGAATCGAAGCATGGACGTGCCGTGGCCGCCGGCCGGCGGCGCGTGCGGCCGTCCGGCCGGACCGCAAGGGTGGCGTATGCTTACCCCGGAGAATACCTGGAACGACATCGAGGACTCGGGCGTCATGGTGGCCGTCGTGCCGATCGGGGCGACCGAGCAGCACGGGACGAATCTGCCGCTGTCGACCGACACGCTGCTGACCGCCCCGCTGGCCGAGGCGCTCGCCCGACGCCTCGGAGCCTATCTCGTGCCGCAGGTGCCGCTGGGCCATTCGGAGGGCTGGCTGGCCTATCCGGGAACGGTTTCCCTGTCGCCGAACACGCTCAAGGCCGTGATCGGCGATATCGTCCGCTCGCTGGCGGCCAACGGGTTCACGATGATCGTCTTCCTCTCGGTGCATGGCGGTAACGACATCATCGAGCAGTTCCTCCCGCAACTGGCCGAGGCGTACCCGTCGGCGCGCCTGATCTACGCCGACATGGTCCGCGTCTTCGAGAAGGCCACCGCCGCCGCCGGCGTGCCCATGGCCGTCCACGCCGACGAGTGCGAGGCCTCGATGCTCCTGGCCCTCCACCCCGAGCTCGTCGGGCCCGACCCCACCGACAACCCCGCGCCGGCCGAGGGCTACCCCCGCGGCCCCGCCCGCCAGGTCAGCCCGCACGGCTCCTTCGGCGAGCCGTCCAAGGCCACCAAGGCCAAGGGCCAGCGGATCTGGGAGGCCATCGTGCCCATGCTCGTCGCCGACGTCGTCGAGCAGTTGTTCAACGGCGAGGACGACGAGCAGTCGCAAAGCGCGTGAACGGCAGGCTGTAGGCTCTAGGCTGTAGAAGGCTGTAGGATCGGCAACGAGACCGACTTACCGCATCTCGGGAGGCATTCGATGAAAACGTCACTGTTCACCGTATCGTTCGCGGGGCTGTGGGGACAGGATGACCTGTCGCTCGAGGCATCGATCGACAAGGCGGCGGAACTGGGCTACGACGGCGTCGAGATCATGGGCAAGCGGCCGCACCTGTCGCCGCTGGAGGTGTCGGTGGACGACTGCTACCGCCTGCGGGAGCGGCTCGACGCGCGGGGGATCGCCTGCTCGGCGGTGGCGGGGTACACCAATTTTACCGGCGGCATGGGCGCCGCCGAGGTGCCGATGGTCGACATGCAGATCGCCTATGTCGAGGATCTGGCCCGGCGGGCCGAGGCGCTGAACTGCTCGCTGGTGCGGGTCTTCACCGCCTACGAGCGCAGCGACGTCCCCTTCATCACCCAGTGGCGGCGGACGATCGCGGCGATCCGGGAATGCTGCGACCGGGCCGCCGAGTACAACGTGACGATCGGCCTGCAGAACCACCACGACCTGGGCGTGGACACCTCCATGCTCGCCGAGATGCTCTACCAGATCGACCGGCCCAACCTCATTCCGATGGTCGACTGCTGGTCGCTGGTCCTGCGGGGCGAGGACGTCGAGGCCGCCCTGGCCGAGATGGCGCCCCGCATGCAGTTCACCACCGTCGCCGACTACCGCGTCCTGCGGCGGGCCGCCTACCGCCCGGGCCTGACCAACTACGCGCCCGCCGCCCCGCCGGTGGCCTTCGCCGCCCCGATGGGCAAGGGCGAGCTGCCCTACCGGCTGTTCTTCGACACGCTCGCCGATGCCGGCTTCGACGGCTGGGTCTCCTACGAGATGTGCTCGCCCATCCGCGACGGCGGCGCGCTGGACATCCTCGAACGCTACGCCCGGACGTTCCTCGACTACATGAAGCCGTGGCTGTAAGACCGCAGGGACGGCACCGGCGGGGACCCGACTGGCGGTCAGGGCGTGCTGTTGACGGGTTGGCTCGCCTGTGGCCTGGGGTCTTCGGCTTGGACAACCACGTGCACCCGCATCGTGGCGGTGTGGCCATGCTCGTCGGTGCGGCGGGCGGTGACGATGTAGTGGCCCGGCTTGGCGAAGCGGTGGGTGGTGACGGCGTAGCCGTGCGGGGCGTGGGGGTCGACGGCCCCGTCGGACGCCAGCGTCGCCGGCTCGGTGCCGTCGCCGAAGTCGAGGGTCTCCCGTCCGGCCGTGGTGCCGAAGGCGCGGACGACAAAGGTCACCGCGTCGCCGGGGGTGACACCCAGCGTGGGCTGGTGGGCCAGGTGCAGTGTGAGCGGGCGGGGCCGGGCCGGATCGATCACCTGGACGACGGCGAAGTCGATGTCCACATGGCCGGCGTCGTCGGTCACGCGGAGGACCTCGCTGTACTGCCCGGGCGTGTCGTAACGGCGTTCGACGGTCGCCCCCGAGGCGGTCGTGCCGTCGGTGAACGTCCACGCGTAGGAGGCGATGCGTCCCGACGCGGCCCACGACTTGCGGGCATCGAGGGTCACCGTTTCGCCGGGCGCCGCCAGGTGGTGCGGGCGGGCGACGGCAATGACCTTGGGATCCTGCTCGGCCCGGTAGGCCTGCCAGAGGAAGGCATAGGCCTCCTCGGTGCCCCAGCCCCGGCCGTGACGGCTGGTCACCCCGTAGTGCAGGTGCGCCCAGCCTCCGCTGTGGCCCGCCTTGCCCAGCAGGCCGATCCGCTGGCCCAGGGCCACCCGCGTGCCCGGCCGGACCGCCGGGTCGATCGAGGCGAGGTGGTAGTACGTGTGATACCAGCCGCGATCGTCGAGAACCATCACCTTGTCGTCGCGCGGCGTGCGGGGCCCGCGCGGGGCGTCGTCCCACACCTGTGCGCCGGCGGTAATCACGACGCCCGCGGCGGCGGCGACCACCTCCACCTCATCCTCGACGCCGCCGATGTCCAGGCCGTTGTGGTAGTAAATCGGGTCGTCGGACGGCCACTCGCCGAAGTCGACATAGACCGGCTCGTTGGCCATTTGGGTGGGCGAGGCGAACCATCGCTGCTTGACGGGGTAGCCGTACGTCCCCGGGCGCACCCAGGGCGAGCCGGCCGGCCACAGCCGCAGACGCGCGTCGCCGGTCAACCCCCACCAGTTGCCGCGACTGCGGGGCAGGTAGGCAGCGACGATGGGGCAGTCGACCTGCACGCCGCCGACCTCGCGGGGCAGATGGTAGAGGGCCGCGGGGAGCACCGCCGGCTCGCCGTTGACGGTCACGCGGACCCGCACGTCGCGGACCGCCTGGCGGAGCGAGTCGCGATCGACCTCGATACCGAGCAGCTCCACCGTCGCCGTCGAGCCGTCCGACAGCGTCACCTCGGCCGACTGGCCGATCGTCAGGTCGATCGATCGTCGCAGGGGGTCCATCGTCGCTCGCCACTGTTCGGCCGGCTCGTCGCCGCCGGCCGGGCCGCACCAGGCAAAAGCAGCCACCAGCAGCGCCATCCACGTGTACCGTGATCCCATCGCTGTGCTCCTCGACGCTGACGCGGCCTATCCTACCCCCGCCCAACCGCCAACGCCAGCGCCTCGCAGCGAGGGGATTCCCTCCGCCGCGGCGGGCTGACACCGGCGGGACGAACGGGTATGATGTCGCGCGTCGGACCAATTGTTCAAGGAGATCGACCATGTCCCAGCCGGTCGTGATCACCGTCATCGGCGCCGCCAGTACGACGTTCGGACCGAAACTGATGCGGGACGCCATCAACTTCAGCGCCTTCGAAGGCGCCGAGCTGCGCCTCGTGGACGTGGCGGCCGACCGCCTGGAGACGTACCGGCGGCTGTTCGAGCGTGTCGCCGCCAAGGCCGGCCGTCGCGTGACTATCCGTGCGACGACCGACCGCCGCGAGGCGCTGCCGGGGTCGACCTACGTGATCATCTCCGTCGACCGCGGCCACTACCACACCTGGCGGGAGGACTTCTCCATCCCCAACAGCCTCGGCGCCCGCCAGGTGCAGGGCGAGCTGGGCGGGCCCGGGGGGCTGTTCCACGCCCTGCGGCAGATCCCGCTGCACCTGGCCTTCGCCGACGACATCGCCGAACTGTGCCCCGACGCGATGGTGATGGTCTGCTCCAACCCGCTCAACCGCATCTGCCAGGCCCTGCGCGACCGCGGCGGGCTGGCCAATGTCGTGGGGCTCTGTCACGGCTGCGAGATGGCGGTGTACCTGTTCATGCCGAAGTTCATGGGCCTCGGCGGCGACGACATCGAGATCACCGCCGCCGGCACCAACCACCTGACCTGGATGCTCGATCTGCGCCACAAGCACACCGGCGAGGACCTCTACCCGCGGTTCCGCGAAAAGGTCGCCACCCTCGACGGCGACCGGATGCCCCTGTGCCGGAAACTGATGGACGTGTACGGCTTCTTCCCCGCCACGCTGGACGCCCACGCCGGGGAGTACCTGCCGTTCGCCCACGAATTCTGCGGCACCGGCGGCCCGGACTTCGACTACAACCTCCAGCAGGAGCAGTCGCGCTGGGAGTACATGCAGCGGCTGGCCAACGACGACGTCGCGTGGGACAGCTACGAGGCCGAGTACGGCGACCAGTCCCGCAGCAGCGAGGAACTGCGGCTCGACGAGTTCTTCGCCCCGCGAAGCTGGGCCGACACCCTGGCCGGCCCCATCATCCAGGGCCTCGAAACCGCCGAGCGGATCCGCATGCCCGCGATCAACCTGCCCAACACCGGCCAGATCGCCAACCTCCCGCGGGGGACGTTCGTCGAGACCCCCGCCATCGTCGACGCCACGGGCCTCTATCCCCTGGCCATGGGCGACCTGCCGGCGCCCCTCGCGGCCTTCTGCCGTCGCGACCTCGACGTCTGCCTCGCCGCCGTCGAGGCCGCCCGCGCCCCCACACGCAACGCCATCCTCGCCGCCGCACTGCTCGACCCGACGTGCGATTCGATCCGCAACACCGAGGCGATCATCGACAGGATGCT
>CAZHRW010000179.1:0-10028 GCA_964535025.1 uncultured Planctomycetales bacterium | reverse complement strand
CGGGACCTCCGATGCGGCCGACGCCGAGCGGTTGCTGGACAGGTTCTCGCGCGACATCCAGGCCGAAGGCTGGCACGTCAATACCGAGATCCGCGGCAGCGACGGGGCCGCGGGGGTGCTCCTGAACGTCCCTACAACGACGCTGACGGTCTCATCGGTCTCCGGGGCCTTTACGGCCGGCGAGACCGTTACGGGCGATTCCAGCGGGGCCTACGGCACCTTCCACCAGACCAGCGGCACGACGATGTACCTCTCGGACGTTTCGGGAACCTTCACGACCGACGACAGCCTCACCGGCGGGACCTCCGGCGAGACCGCCGACGTGGACGCCGTCTCGACGGTCAGCGAGGCCGAGATCGTCCTGGCCGCCGACATCCTGGCCGTCGACAGCACCGGCGCCGACGCCTGGCGGGACATCACCGTCCGCGACGGAAAGCTCTACGACCGCGACAACAATACCGCCGACTTCTCCGAGGGCGTCCGCGTGGCCCTGCTGCGCGAGCTGGACTTCACCGCCCTGCCCGTCACGCTCCAGAAGTACATTACCACCGCCGCGGCCGTGCGCTTCAACTACAACCAGACCCGCAACATGGAGCGCGACGCCTTCCTGCGGGATGAGCGGCGCGACGCGATGGCCAAGGCCGTCGGCGAGGACGACCGGCGGGATAACCGCACACTCCTGAGTACCCGGCCCGGTGCGGCGATCCTCGGGCGCTCGTGGGCGAGGGTCGATACCCGATGAGCCTCACGACCCTGCAGATCCCCAACCTCCTGGGCGGGGTCTCGACCCAGCCGGAAGCGGCGCGGTTCGCCGGCCACGCCGCCGCCGCCGACAACGTGGTCCTCTCCATCAGCGACGGGACCGTCCGCCGCCAGGGCAGCCAGTGGGTCGCCACGCTGACCGGCTACGCGGCCGACGAGGATGTGCGCCTGGCGGGCCTGGCCCTCGACGACGGCGCCGAGTACCTCCTGGCCCTGGGCGCATCGAGCGCCAGGGTCTTTACCGCCGCCGGGGTCGAGTGCACCGTGGCCGCCGGGCCCGCCGCACTGAGCTACCTGGCCGCCGATGCGGCCGATATGCGCATCAGCGCCGTCAGCGACAGCCTGATCCTGACCAATACGACCGTCGCCCTCACCAGCGAGACCTCCGGCGACTACGAGGCGAACGGGACCTACCCGACCTTCGGCGCCATGGCGGGGTTCGCGCCGGCCGACGGAAAGGTCTTCCACGTCCGCAACGCCGACGCAACCAACCCGGCCGGGTACTACCGCCACGACGTGGGGCCGGGCACGTGGGCGACATGGCTGAGCAACCGGCGGTCGAGAGACATGTGGTCGAAGCCCGATTACTGGACAGCCGCAGCCAGGAATCCCGGCGGGATTACCCTGGGCTTCGTCCGCTCGGCCTGCGAAGAAGAGAACTGCGACTGGGACGAGGGCGACCAAACGATCACCAAGGCCGAGGCCTTCGCCGACTACACCTGGCAGGCGGGGGATCACATCTACATCGCCAGCGGCACGTCCGTCGATACCGGCTGGTACGAGGTCCAGTCCAAGACCGACGACGACACGATCGTCCTGGTCGACGATGCCGGCGGCGGGGCGGGCGATCAGAACGATTGGGACATTGACGGGATCGGTCCGGCCAACGAAGTGACCTGGGACTTCCAGCGGGAGTCGTTCACCGACCTGTACGACGTCACACAGGCGCTCCAAGAGGCCTTCCGCGCCGCCGGGTTCGCCGAGGCGCTGGTCAGTTGGGTTCCGTCAACCTCCTCGCCCGCGACCGGGCACATCCTGATTACCAGCCCCTACCGGGGCGAGGGCACGGCCGTTCACGATCCGCTGGCGCCCACGTCCGACGTCCTGGACTATACCGCCACCGAGCCGGCGTGGGCCTTCGCCACCTGGGCCAGCGACCCGACCGACGGCACGGGCAACCCCGACAGCGCCACGCTGGCACTCGACGAGCGGTGGACACGGATCGCCGCGCCCAACCAGCCCCACGCGGTCTTGGACGACGACGCCCTGCCCCTGGCGCTGACGCTGGAGGTCACGAGCGGCTACTACGGCGACAGCTACTCCGAAGTCGTCCTTGCGGATAAGCCTTGGGGGTACTGGCGGCTGGGGGAAGCGGCCGGGGCGACGGCCGCCGACGAGACCGGCCGGAACGATGGGACGTACGGACACAGCCCCACGCTGGGCGAGGATAGCCTGGTCGAACGCGACAGCGATACGGCCGTGACGTTCAACGGGACGAGCGAGTACGTCTATTGCGGTACTCTCGATGATTTTGCAGACTCCGCGTGGGGGACTGGTGTGACGCTGGAGGCTTGGATCAAGACCGAGACAGAGGATATCCTGAATGCGGTCTGCGGGTGGTCCGAGGGGGGGGAGCAGACCTTCGCCATGTCGGTCTTCACTGGCGGCAACCTGGCGATCACCATGCGTACAGCCGGGGCCGGGGCGGGAGAATCCCGGGACGTAACGACGAACCTGACCAGTCCAGGCGTGGCCGACAACCAAGCTCACCACATCGTGGCCACATGGGATGGTGCCGACACCTTTGCCATCTACATCGACGGGGAACCCGTCGACGTGGATGTGTCGGGTTCAGACCCCTTGTCGCCCTGGACCGACTTCGTTCAGCCGTTCTGCATCGCAGCCCGAGAGACCAGTGCGGGGACCGTCTCAGCCTACTTGCCGGGCACCCTCGATGAAGTCGCCGTCTACGACTACCCGTTGAGCGCAACACAGGCCCACCTGCACTACCGCGCGGGCGTCGAATCGTCCATCCCGGCCTTCAGCCTCGAACCCGTCGAGACCGAGGACCGCCTGGCAGGCGATACGATCAGCAACCCGCTCCCGTTGCTGTGGGATGAGGGCCAGACCCTCGCCGATGTGGCCTACCTGCGCGGGCGGGTGGTCCTGGCCGGCGGGCCGCGCCTGCTGATGGGCCGCAGCGGGGACGAGTGGGCCTTCTGGCTGGACGACCCCGAGAACCTCGGCGATGCCGACCCGATCGACCTGCAGGTGGCCGGCACGTCGGCGGCCGAGATCGAATACGTGGTCCCGTTCCGCAAGATGCTGGTGGTCTTCACCTCGGCCGACGAGCAGTTCGAGATCACCGCCGAGGGCGTCATGAGCCCCGGCACCACCGTCAACAGCACGTCGACGGCCTACCCGGCCGACCCGGACGTTTCCCCGGTCGTCATGGGCAATCGCCTCTACTTCGCCTGCCCGACCGGCACCGAGGGCCACATCCGCCAGTACGAGTACGACGACCTCCAGGCCGCCAGCGAGGCCCGCTCGATTACCAGCCACGTCGGCGGCTACCTCCCGGCCGACCTGAAGAGCCTGGCCGCCGCGTCGAACGACGCCATGCTCTTCGTCCTGCCGACGGCCGGCGACGAGCTCTACGTCTACCGCTACCATACCTCCAACGAGGAACTGGTCCAGTCGGCCTGGTGCCGGTGGACCGTCGACGCCACCGAGCGGATCAGCGATATCGCCGTCCTGTCCTCGAACCTGTACGCGCTCGTCGAAGGCGGGAGCGTCTGGCAACTGGTGAAGATCCCACTGGTGGACGAAGGCGCCGCCAGCAACATGCCCTCTACGGTCTACCTCGACAACCGGCGGACCCTCACTGGAACCAACGACGGCACGTACACCAGTTGGGACTTCACCGACGCCTGTTCGGCGCCCCCGGATACCGTTGTCCTGGGCGGGACCTTCGGCGGCGAGACGGAGGCCCTGGAGCCCGGCCGGATCGTCTCCGGGACCGAGCTCGATGGGACCCATACCCTGCGTGTGGCCGACGCCGACGGTGACTACGCCGGGGAGCCCTGCTACGTCGGCCGCGAGTTCACATCGAACGTGACCCTCTCCCGGCCCTACCGCCGGGACCGCAACGGAACGGCGATTCTGGACCACGACGTGCGGATCATGGCCCTGCGGATCAACCACGTCTCGACCGGCACCTACAGCGTCACGATCAGCCAGACCGACCGTGTGGATCGGACGACGAGCTATACCGCCGCGTCGGCCGACGGCATCGACGGTGAAGGCGTCTTCCGCGTCTCGGTCGGCGCCGCCGCCGCGGACACGACGATCACCCTCTCGACGAGCAGTCCGTATCCCTGGCGACTGGCCGGGCTGGAGTACGACGTGGACATTACAAGGAGCAGCTGATGAGCTTCTGGGACACCTTGACGGATTGGGCGATCGGCGGCGTCCTCGGCGGCGTCCTCGGGGCCTTCACCGGACATGAAGCCGGAAAAGCCAACGAGCGCGTCCGCGAGTACGAGGAAGAGGTCCGCCGGCAGGAGGCCCTGCAGCGCCGCGTGGCGACGGACCAGGCCGAGCAGCAAGCCGAGGCCCGCCGGGAGGCCAGGCTGGCCGAGGCCCAGCAGATCCGCAGCCAGATCCAGGCCGCGGCCGCCGAGAGCGGCGTGAGCGTCGGGGGCACCTACGAGGCCATGATGCGCCAGGTCACCACCGACGCCGAGGGCAACCTGGAGAATATCATGAGATCGCTGGTCAACGAGTTGCAGGGCATCACGCTGGACCGCACCATCTTCCAGGACCAGTACCGCAACCCGGAACTGGAAGCGCTGACGGCCTTATTCCAGACCGCTGGCCAGGTGGCCGGTCTTGCCAGCGTGGTCGGGGGGCCGGCATGAGTCGGGCACCGGGAACGCGCCCGCCGTTCCAGGGCGTCCAGGAGCCCGTCCAGGCGGGCGCCGTGGGACGATCCCGCGTGGCGCCTATCGGAGCC
Organism: uncultured Planctomycetales bacterium; assembly: GCA_964535025.1. GTDB lineage: Bacteria > Planctomycetota > Phycisphaerae > SM23-33 > FEN-1343 > JAAYZK01. Next base: position 5,251 of record CAZHRW010000179.1, on the reverse strand, counting down.
TCGACCGATACCGCCGAGGCCGTACGGGGCATCCTGGGCGGTCTGACGCAAGGCATGGCGGCCTGGGCCGATATGCGGCAGACGCAGTACGACGAGCTGGTCAAGAGCGAGATCAAGCAGGCCATGACCGCGGCGCTCGAGGGCCAGGCCATGCCCGAGTTCGAGACCGACGAGGGGGTCGAGCAGTACGAGCGCACCCAGGGCGCGATGATCGCACTGGAACTGGACCCGGCCGCTGTCGAGATGCGCGAGGGCCAGAGCTACGCCGACGCCCTGCGCGGCTACCTGGACCGGGAGATGAGCGGTCTGCCGACGGCCACGCGGGTCGAGGCCTTCCGCCTCTTCCTGCCGCGCTACGTCGAGCACGCCCGCAGCGCCCGGCAAGAGAATAACGCCCGGCTCTACGCCAACAGCCTGGCGGGGCTCACCTCGCGCCTGCCGGTCGATGCCGATACCGACCAGCTCGAACGGGACTACCTCTGGAACCACGCCCAGGGCCGCGCGCTGGGCTGGACGGACGAGAAGATCGTCGCCTCGACCCTCCTGCCGGCGGCGCAGGCCGCGGCGCAGATCGGGGATACCGAGCGGGTCGCGTTCGTCGGCTCCCTGTCCGAGGGGCTCCTGCCCGAGCGGTTCATGCAGGCCCGCCTCCTGGCCGACAATACCCGCCAGAGCCGGATCGCCGAGGGTTACGACGAGCGGATCAGGACGGTGGGCGATCCCATCAACGGCATGGGGCCGATCATCGAGGCCGTCGAAGGCGACGAGTCGCTCGACGAGTCCGCCAAGCGCCGCGTCCTCAGCCACACCCACGCCACCCGAAGCGCCGCCGTCGAGGCCCACCGCGACGGGCTCTATACCGCCTTGGATCAGGCCATGATGTTCGGAGTCCGGCCGGTCGAGAAGGTCCTCACCGAGGCCGCCGAGTACGCCGCGTTGCCCATCGAGGACCCGTCGCACCTGACCCCGGCCCGCTTCCGCGGCCTGATGAAACGCGCCGAGGACACGCTGCGGCACAACGGCAGGATGGAGCATGTCGTCCGCCGGCTCCGCAGCGAGAATGTCCACCCCCTCAACAGCGACTACGACCCGGAGATCCTCGAATCGCTGACCGCCGCGGGCATCATCGAGACCACCCGCACCTCGTCGGGGGGGCTGGCCTTCTCGCGGATCCTCGACCCGGTCCGCTGGGCCGCGGCGGTGCCGCAGATGGAGCACAACCCCGACGAGATCACCCGCATCATCCGCCAGGGCATGGGCTCGTCGAACCCCGAGGATGTCGCCACAAGCCTGCAGCTCTACGCGACGCTGCACCAGACCGCCGAGCATATCGCCGAACCGATGCTCGACGGCATGGGCGACCTGGCGCGGCTGCGCGTCGCGTCGGTCCTGGCCGGGCACCTGCCGCCCCGGAAGGATCAGGCCGGGATGGAGAAGGCCATCGAGGCGGCGATGCCGAACGTCATGAGCCTCACGGCGCCGGACCTGACCCCCGAGCAGATCACGACGGCCCTGTGGTACGACGGCGACCCCAAGGTCTACCGCGACGACGGGACCACGCTGGCCGCGGCGCAGAAGGAGCTGGAAGAGGCGCTGCCCGCGAAGCTCCAGGACGACTTGGGCTGGAGGGGCCAGTCCGTCGAGACCCCCGGGCCCCACGTCGTCAATACCTACCTGCGCCTGGCCGCTCAGCAGTACGTCGTGAACGTCGGCCGAGGCCTCTCACCGATGGACGCCGCCGCCAAGGCCCGCAAGGATGCGGCGCGGCTGACGCTGTTGGCCCACACGCCGGTCAACTGGGACGACGAAACGATCTTCCTGCCCGCCGGTACGGGCCTCAAGGCCAAGTTCGACTACGGGGCCATGATCGCGTTGGACCTGCAGGACCCGAGGATGGGCCTCAGCGAGGAAGATGTCGCCGACGTCATGGACAACTATCGCCCGTCCTGGAGCCCGGCGCTGAAGGCCTTCCGGCTGGTCGATGCGGACGGCGACCCGCTGATCGCCGACAACGGGCAGGTCTTCACCTCCAGCCCGTTCGACGCCGAGGTGCACGAGAGCCAGGCCGAGCTCCTGCGGCGGCTGCAAGAGGCCCGCATGGACATGGAAGCCGAGGGCCGGGTGGGCTACCCGCTGACCGGCGCGGAGAAGAAGATGCTTGGCGAAATCCTCCAGACCATCCCCGCGAGGTCCTACCAGTACGGCGTCGGGACCGACGAGGAGCGCAAGCGCCGTGCCCGCCGCGCGGCCGAGGGCTATCTCGAAGAGGCGCCGGGGCTGAATGTGATGGGCGGCGATTACGAGGGGAGGCCGTAACCCATGACGCTGCGCCTTATCGACCCTGATGTCGCGGCCCGGCCCATGACCCAACGGTTGGCCATCGACCTGGGCCTGCCGACCGGCCTGGAGCCGGAACCGGAAGAGTCGGCCGCCGAGGGCCAGGGCTGGTTCGAGCGCATGGCGGGCATCCTCTACCGATCGTCGCGATTCCCCTCCTTCGTCGGCGCCGGCCTGAACCGGCTCATGATGCAGGAGGCCTACAACGTCGATTACGGCGAGCCGGATGACGACTTCAACGCCTACGACTACATGGAGATCCCCGGCTGGTGGGAGCGCCATCCGTGGATGCACCCACTCTTCGAGTCGGGCAGGATCCGCCTGGCCACCAACGACCTGCACTTCCAGGCCATCAATATCCGCCGGGAGGAAAACTGGAAGGAACGCGAGCGGTGGAAAGCCGACCCGTGGCTGGCCAGCCTTGCCGCGCAGGCGCCCGGTCAGATCGCCGATGTGTACTTTACCCGCGGCGTCCTGAAAGTCCTGGGCCTGACCGGGGAGGTGGTGAAGCTCGGCAAGTGGGCCCAAACCGGCAACTTCGCCTCGAAGGCCTTGAAGACCGCCTCCCTGGGCGCCATCGGCAACGTCGGGCAGGAACTGGTCATCATCGGCCTCGAGCGCGACCGGACCGCCGACGATCCGACCGAGCTGGGCATGGCCGCCGCGGGCGGATTCGTCCTGGCCGGCCTGGGCTCGCTGGCCGCCGGGGGGCTCAACCGCCTCGGCAGGGGCGTCTCCAGCCGCCGGCTGACCGCCCTGCAGAACAGCGTCAACGAGCGCCTGGCCCGGCCGGAGGTGCGCGCCGACCTGGACGCGGTCACCGCCGCGGGCAAGGATAGCGCCGACGAGCTCAGGGGCCTTCTGGACACCCCGTCGGCCGCTGAGGTCGCCGAACGTGCCGCACGGGCCCAGCGGCGCGCCCAGGGGACGCTGCCATACGTCGCCGACGACGCACCCCTGGGTGTCGACCTCCAGCCTCGCGGTCCCAGCGCGGCGGTGACGCCCGAATCGCCCCGGCCCGTGCGTGTCCTGGAGACGCCCGAGACGCGCGACCTGATCGCCAAGGTCAAGGCCAAGCACGGCGACGCGGTTATCTTCCAGCGCCACCCGCTCCGGGACGCCGCCGACTTCCTCGGGGAACTGGAGTCCGTGCAGCGGACCGCCGATACGCTCCGGCCGACCGACCCGGGCGCGGCGGCGAGGCTCATGAAGCCCTACCGGAACATCCTGGCCGCCGTCACGCCGGGCGCGCGCCTGCGCAACAGCCCCGCGTTCACGGCCCGGCTGGCCCTGCGCACGCTCGGCGACGACGCGGCGCTCACGACCGACAACATCGCCCGGCCGCTGACCCACGCCGCCCAGATGAGCGCCGAGAACATGAAGCGCAACCTCGACAGCCTCGGGCTCTACCGGGTCCAGTTGGATTTCTCCGAGGCGTTCGGCTCCATCGCCAAGGGCCGCAAGCCGATCACCTATACCTTCGCCGACGGCACCACCGTCCGCATCACCGGCCGGGGCCCCCGCAAGCCCTTCCAGCGGGCGGTCATGGACTACCTCCACCAGCTGGAGGAAGCCCAGGGCCACCACCGCACCAACGTCACCGCCCCGGCCCAGGTCCACCAGGCCGTCGAAGCGATCAAGACGTACATGCGGCAGATGGGCCTGGAGCTCAACGACGTGGGGCTGCTGCGCACGTTCGATACCGACAAGCTCTACGTACCCCACCGCTGGATTCCGTGGAAGGTCCGCAACGCAGACTTCCGCTTCAAGTCCATGCTCCTGGAAGAGATGCGATACTTCCGCACGGTGGACTTCGAAACCGGCCAGGCCATCGACCCCTCGACCCGCGCGCTGATCGACGACGTGCTGAAGGGCAAGGGCATCAGCGCCGAGGAGCGCGGCGCCATCCGCAAGGCCATGGCCGAGTTGGGCGAGGATACCCCGCCGACCGAGGGGTGGCTCCAAGAGACCTTCGGCGACGCCGCGCTCGCGCGCTACCTGGAAGAGGTGGACCGCTGGCAGCGCGGGCGCATGGAGTCGACGTTCCAAAGCATCGCGGGGCTGGACGCCCCCGGCGTCGAGACGGCCAGTATCCCGGCCGTCTTGAGGAACCGCGAGGTCCAGATCCGCCCCACCCGCCTCGCCGAGTTCCTCGACGACGACGCCATGGGCATGTTGACCGAGTACCACCGCCAGACCGCCGGGCGGGTGGCCGTTCGCCGGACGATCAAGAACCAGGCCGACATCTGGGCCCCGCTCGTGAAGGACCTGACCGGCGAGGACCTGGCCGGCAGCGGCTGGGACCCCAAGCTCCTTCGGGCCGCGGTCAAGCAGGATCACCAGCGCTGGCGCCGGATCGCCGCGCGGAACGGCGACGAGACCGCCTTGAAGATCATCGACCGGTCGGCGGCCCGTGCCGACAGCATCCTGGACGTCAAGCTCGCCGAGCTCCAGGACATTTCACTCGAAGGCTCCAACCCCGGCGGGTGGGCCGGCTGGTTCCGCTTTGGCAGCCGGCAGGTGATGCGCGGGTCGTACATGGCCTACCTCGGCAAGGTCGGCGTCAGCCAGATCCCCGACCTGGCGGGCCTGACGTTCTACCGCCAATTGAGCCAGCCGCGCCTGCGGTCGCTGCGCCGGACGGTCCGGCACATGAAGAAGCTCCCCCCGCGGCACCTGCAGGCCCTCTACGTCGCCATGAACGACTCGATGGGCGACCAGCGGGCCCTCTCGCTGGCGCTGCTGGACCAGGGCGCCCGCCGCCCCTACGGCCCCGGCAGGACCGGCCGGATCATGAGCGCCGCCGACGCCGCCAGCGACAAGCTGTCCCGGCAGTTCACCCAGTTCACGGGGATGAACCTCTTCAACCGCACGACCAAGCGGGCGGTCGCGTGCCTCCAGACGCAGGACCTTA
>CAZHRW010000178.1:0-8713 GCA_964535025.1 uncultured Planctomycetales bacterium | reverse complement strand
TTCCGCGAGGACCTGCTGAAGAACAAGCACTTCCTGGAGGACCTGACGGGCAAGGAAGTATACGGCTACCGGGCGCCGTATTTCACGATCGACGAGCGCAACGGCTGGGCGCTGGACGTGCTGGCCGAGACGGGCCACCGGTACGATTCGTCGATCTTTCCGCTGACGCGCCGCTGCGTCGTATCAACGGGCGCCGACACGTACGGGATCGCCGGCTACCCGCTGACCCCGCAGATCGTCACGACGCCCCGCGGGCACAGGATCGTCGAGGCGCCGGTCACCTGCGTCGACTGGTTCGGCCGCCGCTGGCCCGTCGGCGGCGGCGGCTACTTCCGCCTGTGGCCCTACGCGGTGATCCGGGCGTTCTGGCGCCGCCTGGAGAAGACCGGCCAGGCGGGCGTGGTCTACCTGCACCCCTACGAATACGACCCCTGGGAGATGGCCGGCTACCGCGGGAACGTCTCGCTGCGGCGGCGCCTCCACCAGGGCCTCGGCCGCAAGCGGTTCCCCGCCAAGATCGACCGGCTCCTGACCGAGTTCGCCTTCACCAGCATGGACGACATCCTCGCCGAGCCCCTGGAGCAGGTGCAATGCGCATCGCCATCCTGACCGCCGAGAACCCGATGTACCTGCCGGCGTGCATCGACCGGATCCTCCGCCGACGCGCCGCCGACGTCGTCGGCGTCTTCGCCTGCCGTCCGGCCTACGGCAAGACCGGACCCGTCACCACGCTGAAGCGGTACACCAAGGCCTTCGGCCTGCTCAACACGCTGCACCTGTTCGGCCGCGTCGGGGCCGGGAAGCTCCGCGAGAAGCTCGGCCTCGCCGGGCGCAGCGGCGCGTTCTACTCCGTCCGCGCCGCCGCCGAGCATCACGGCGTGGTGTACGAGCGGGTCGACAGCGTCAACGACCCGGCCTTCCTGGACCGCCTGCGCGACGCCGGGACCGACGTGGTGCTGTCGGTGTCGTGTCCGCAGATCTTCAAGGCCGATCTGATCGACCTGCCCGCCCTGGGCTGCCTGAACCTCCACGGCGCCGACCTGCCCCACTACCGCGGGCTGCTGCCGAGTTTCTGGATGCTCGCCGACGGGCTGACCACCGCGGCGGTGACGATCTTCTACGTCACGCACGGCATCGACACCGGCGACGCGGCCGGCAAGCGGTTCTTCCCCATCGAACCGGACGACACACTCGACAGCTTCCTCATCCGCGCCAAGCGGGAATCGGCCGACCTCGCCCTGGACGTCCTCGACCAGATCGAAAACGGCACCGTCACCCGCACCCCCCTCGAAGGCGAAGGCAGCTATTTCAGCTTCCCCACGCGCGAGGACTACCGCCGCTTCAAGAAGGCCGGGCGGAAGGTGTGGTAAGGCCGGTCGATACCGACGCCAGGCGTGAACGGCGAATAGGTAAACCGTCTGGCCATCGCCGCGTTGCAGTGGTAGAATTTTTCGCGGTGAGGCTATGGTGACAATGAGCGACATTCGGGCCAAGCGCGACGCCATTGGTCGGCTTGCTGAACGGCATGGCGCCCGCAATGTCCGCATCTTCGGCTCCGTCGTCCGCGACAAGGCGAACGCCACGAGCGACGTGGACGTGTTGGTTGAACTCGACCCGGACCGCTCTCTCCTCGACCGCATCGCCCTCATGCACGACCTCGAAGACTTGCTCGGCTGCCGGGTCGACGTCGTCAACCAGAACGCGCTGCACTGGACGGTCCGGGACCGCATCCTGACCGAGGGTGTTCCCCTGTGAACACGGAACATCATTGCCGGCTACCTCTCCGAGCTTCGCACCGTTGTCGATGAACTGCTGGCAGACACGTAAGACCGACATTGCCGTTCGCGCCCCCTCCCCATCAAGAGCTGTGTCTTCATCAGAAGTCGCCACGTCGTCCCGCGGAGGTCAGGTCAGCCCCAGAGGGGCGACGGAGTTTGGCCGGGGGCGTCAGCCCCCGGAACCTGTGCCCCTTACAAGACGAGCCCCGGAGGGGCGACATAACCCCCCGCTTCGGGCCACGCTTCGACGCCAGGCGACACCACGTCATTCGCCCCTTGATCCGACCGGTGCACGGGGCTGACGCCCCGGCAGGAATCTGTCGCCCCTTCGGGGCTGGCCCCGTACGGGGGGCTTACCGGGGGCTGGCGCCCCCGGCCAAATTCTGTCGCCCCTTCGGGGCTCGTCGGGGGCATCATCGCTGCTGGACGACTGCCTCGATCAGCTCCAGATACTGCTTCGCCATGCGGTCGCGGGCGAAGTGCTCGCGGACGTAGTCGTAGCCGCGACGGCCCATGGCGTCGCGCCGGGCGGGGTCGTTGCGGAGGGCGAGGAGGGCCTCGACGTAGGCGTCGGTGTTCTCGGGCTCGGCGTAGAGGCCGGCGCCGGCGTCGGCGACGAGCCGGCGGGCGACGCCGTCGATGCCGACGATGATCGCCCGGGCGCAGGACATGTAATCGAAGATCTTGTTGGGGTAGACGGTCTTGAACGTGTCGTTCTTCATCAGCACCGCGGTGCAGACGTCCGAGGCGTTGATGTAGTCGCTGACGCGGGCCTTGGGGACCGCATCGACGAAGATGACGTTGTCCAGCCCCCGCCGGCGGGCCTCGTCGACGAGCGCCGGTTTCTCCATCCCGTCGCCGACCAGCATGAAGCGGACCTCCGGCGCCGAGGTCTTGACCCGCTCGGCGACGTCCAGCAGTTGGCCCACCCGGTTGGCGCGGCCGTGCGCGCCGAAGTAGCTGACGACGAAGGCGTCGCCGAGGCCCAGCTCCCGCCGCACCGCGTTGTTCCGCTCGCCCGGCTGCATGAGGTCCAGGTCGGCGCCGTTGGGGATCATCGAGATCCGCTCCGGCGGGATGCCCTTCTTGGCGACCAGGGCGTCCACGAACGCCGGGGTCAGGACGTTGATCCGGTCGGACGCCCGATACGCCATGGCCTCCAGGCGGTAGCTCAGCCAGATCAGCGGCCGCGAGGTCATCACGCCCGTGTCGACGGCGGTCTCGGGCCACAGGTCGCGCACCTCGAACACGCAGGGCACCCGCCGGAACAGTCTTCGAAGCTGTGTCACCATCCCCCCGCGGGCGGACGATTCCTTCGAAGCGTCCCGAATCCGCCGAGCTCTCAAACACGCTTTGAGCACGCGCATCGTCAGCGCCACCGTCAGCGGCGGGCTGGTCGCCAGGATGACGTCGGGGCGGTCGGCGCGAAACAGGCCGGCGTACGTGCTGGAGAGGGCGAAGCTCAGGTAGCCCCAGTAGCGGCCGAGGAAGCTGCGGTTGTAGCTCTCGCTGACGTGGCAGCGGAGCACCTCCACGCCGGGGCCTTCCTGTTCGCGGACGACGTACCGGCCCTTGTAGCGGGGGTCCTTCGTGCCGGTGGCGTAATGGACCGTGCCGGCCAGGACGGTCACGCGGTGGCCCGCCTCGGCCCAGTAGCGGGCGAACTGGTTCCACCGGGAGCCGCCGGCGTCGTCGCGTCCCAGGAAGTATTGGTGCACCAGCAGAATGTGCATGCGCTCAGCCTTCCAGTCCCGTCGCGCGGATCGCGCGCCGCTGCTCGCCGGGGCCCTCGATCCGGCCGACCTCGACGACCTGGCGCCGCCGTCCGCTCGCGGCGTCCAGGTGGTAATGCACCGTCATCGCCTCGCCGTCGGCGTCGAGGTCGACGACGAGCTCGCCGCGGCGGCGGGACACCGCCGTCGGCCGGACCGCCGCCGCGGCGGCCGCGAAGACCGTCGCGATCGTCACCGGCGGCGGCGCATCGGTGCTCATGGCGATCGCCCACGCGGGCTCCTTGCGCCCATAGCCGTCCGAGACCCACCCGTCGGGCGGGTCGGTCCGTCCGTGGGGCAGGTCCACCGCCAGCGGATGGCTCGCCGCCGCCGCCAGCATCGCGATGGGGTCGCCGTCCCGCCGGATCGTCACCGCCGCGTCGGCGCCGACCGGGTCGACCGCCAGGTCCGGCGCGAGGTGCCAGTGGGCGCAGATGTGGTGGTTGCCGCGGCCGTCGAGCAGATCCACGCACAGCCAGACGGCCTGGTCGAGCTGGATGAGGACCCGCCGGTGCGTGAGGCCGACGTCGCGGTAGCCGTCGTGCTGGCCGTCGAAGCAGAACGGCCCGTCGTACGCCACGGCGCGGTTGCGGGCGGTCGGCTTGCCCAGCCAGCGGAACGCCCGGTGGGCCAGGGCCTGTCCGCGATGGTCGACGGTGACGGTGTTGTGGGCGGCACTCTGGCGGAACCAGGTGCGCCAGGCCCAGTCGCCGTTGTAGGTATAGGTGCCCGAGTCGACCAGGACCGCCCGGCCGTGCAGGTGCCAGGTGAGACTCAGCAGGTCGGCGTGCGTGTGGCTGGTGAAGCGGCTGTTCTGGATGAACAGGTGCTCGTCGTCGCCGCGGGCGAAGAAGTAGCCGCCGGTGGGGAAGACGACCGGCCCGCGCGGCGGCTCGGCGGCGTCGGCCAGCGCGTCGAAGGTTCTGGCGGCCTCGGGCCCGAGCAGCCAGATCGTCTCCTGATCCAGCCGTCCGGCCGACGCGGCGAAGTCGCCGCGGCCGAACAGGACCGCGGCGGTGCTCAGCACGGGCCGGAAGTCCCCCACGGGCGCCTCGTTGAGGCGATAGCCCAGCCCGCTGTCCCAGTCGCCGAACTGCGGGACGGTCCCGTCGGGGCGGATCGCCGCCTGGACGAACTCGGCGAGCCCCTCGACCCGTTTGCGGATGTCGGTGGGGACGTCCACGCCGTTCAAGTCGGCCATGATGAGCGTCAGCAGGTAGAAGTGCAGCACGAAGCGGTGGTAGCTGACGGCGCACTCGAAGCTCGAGCCGTCCGGGTGGATCTGCTCGCGGGCCGACCGCCACAGCAGGTCCACCGCCAGGTCGCGCCACGCGGGGCTTTCCCGCAGGTCCGGCAGGGCCATGGCGACGACCGCCAGGCCCATCGCGTCGCCGATGACGTGGTTGTTGGCCATGTTGACGATCGAATAGTCCAGGTCGGCGACGATGTGGCGGCACTTGGCCACCGTCAGCCCCACCAGGCGGACCAGCCGGTCGGACGGCAGGGCGTCGCTGTCGGCCATGAGCTTGACGGTGGTCCACCAGCTCACCAGCCGCAGGGCGTGTTCGAGGTTGCTCCACCAGTTGACGCCGACCTCGGGGGGGTTCTGCTCGCACCACGCGTCGAACTGGCGGACCCACGCGCGGACGTATCTGGCGTCGCCGGTCAGGGCGTACGCGCGGCCGAGGGTCGGCCAGAACTGGTGGCGGTTGAGCTCCCAGACGAATTTCACGTCGCCCAGCCGCTGGGGCGAGCGGATGTCGACCTGGTGCCACCGGAGGCGGGGCCAGGACTGCCCCGAGGGCGGGTCGTAGTGCCAGTCGAACTCGCGGCCGGCGAAATTGAAACGCTGCCCCAGCAAGACCAGCGACCCGGCGGCGACGGCGTCGGCGGCGCGGATCGTCGCCCCGGCGTCGCAGCGGTCCCGGACCACCTGGGCATAGGCCGCCCGCGGGGCCCGGTCGAGGAACGTCCGCCCCGCCGCCGTGCGCCCCAGCCGGTCGCGCAGGGCCGCCGCGTCGGTCAGGGGCGGTGCGAACAGCGCCCCGACCGCGCCGGCGTCGTCGACGTCGACCGGTTCCGGTCGCGGCAGGCGCCCGAGGCGTTTGCGCAGCTCGTAGCGAAGCCGCCACCACACCACGCCAGGTCCGCCCATGGCGCGGATCTCGTGCAGTCGCAGACGCAGCGGCGACCCTGTGAACTCGGTTTCCATGCCGGCTCCGTTACAGCGTGATGATCCGTCCCGTCCGGGCGGCCTCGACGGCGGCGAAGCTCGCGCGCGTGACGTTGACCAGCTCGTCGCGCGAGATCAGCGGCTCGCCGCCGGCGGCCAGCCGGGCGACGAAGGCCTTGCACTCGCCGGCGTGGCCCTTGTCCTGGCGCATCAGCGTCATCCGGCGGAACGACCCGGCGCCGTAGCCGGTCAGGCGGCGGAAGTTGTCCAGCCGGAAGACGCGGCGGTCGGAGAAGACCTCGAGGGTCTCCTTGGGATACCGCTTATCGCCGTTGGCGAAGTAGTTCAGCGTGCCGACCGAGCCGTCGGCGAAGGTCAGCAGGATGGCCATCTTGTCCTCGGTGCGGATGGAGGCCTCGTCGCCGATGCACGACGCCGCGACCGTGCGGACCGGCGCGCCGGCCAGGAAGACCATCAGGTCGATGAAGTGGCACGCCTCGCCGATGATCCGCCCGCCCCCGCGGACCGGGTCGTGCACCCAGTGGTCGTAGGGGATGTAGCCGGGGTTGGCGGTGAAGGTCATGCACAGCGGCTCGCTGCGGCCGCCCAGCAGGGCCTTGAGGCGTTTGGCGTGGGGCGAGAACCGCCGGTTGAATCCCACCAGGAGCATCCGGTCGGGCGCCGCGTCGGCCGCGGCGAGGACCTCGGCGAGCTGCTCGTCGTTCATCGCCAGGGGCTTTTCCACGAAGGCGTGCTTGCCGGCGGCGAGCACTTCGCAGACGAGGCGGCTGTGGAGGTTGTGGCCGACGGCGATGATCGCCGCGTCGACGTCGCCGTCCTTGAGGATCCGCCGGTAATCGCTGACGGCCTTGCCGGCGCGGAACTTCGACGCGGCGTGCTGGGCGGCGGCGGGGTTGAGGTCGGCGATGTAGGCGATGCGGGCGTCGGTCTTGGCCAGGGCGGGCAGCAGGACCGACTTGGCGAAGTTGCCCGCGCCGATCACGCCGACCGCGACCTTGCCGGCGGCGGCGACCGCGGCGGCGGGCGTGACAGTGACCTCGCGGGCGGACTCGACCTCGTCGGCGTACTGGAGCACCACCCCGAGCGTCGCGGGGTCGGCGATGATCTTCCCGTAAGCGTCGGCGGCGGCGTCGAGCTTGATGCGGTCGGTGATCAGGTCGTCGACGGCCAGGCCGCCGTGGCCCAGGGCGGCGAGAATCGCCTCGAAGTTCCGCTGCTCGGTCCAGCGGACGAAGCCGTAGGGGTAGTCCTGCCCGCCCTGCTCGTAGGCGGCGTCGTAGCGGCCGGGGCCGTAACTGCACGAGACCTGGAAGGTCAGTTCCTTGTCGTAGAAGTCCGCCCGCCGCAGGTTGAGCCCCACCACGCCGACCAGGACGATCCGCCCGCGTTTGCGGCTCATTGCCGCGGCCTGGTGGATGATTTCGTCGGTTTTCGCGGCGGCGGTGATGAGCACGGCGTCGACGCCGCGGCCGGCGGTCCACGCCTCGGCGGCCATGACCGGATCGGCCCCCGCCGACAGGTCGACCACCTCCGCGCCGCAGCGGGCCGCCCGGGCGAGGCGGTCGGCGTTCAGGTCGATCCCCAGCACCTCGCAGCCGTTCGCCCGCAGCAGTTGGACGCACACCAGGCCGATCAGCCCCAGCCCCACCACCGCGACCTTCTCGCCGAACGTCGGGCCGATCAGCCGGATGCCCTGCAGGCCGATCGACGCCAGCACGGTGAACGCGGCCTGCTCGTCGGTGACGTCGTCGGGGATGGCGGCACAGAGCGTCTTGGGCACGGCGACCAGCTCGGCGTGCGGGCCGTTGGAGGCCACGCGGTCGCCGACGGCGAACTCGGTGACGCCCGCGCCGACCTCGACGACCACCCCGGCGTTGCAGTAGCCCAGCGGCAGCGGCTCGTCGAGCTTGCTGAACACCGCCTCCAGCGTCGGCAGCAGCCCGTCGGCGGCGATCTTATCGAGCACCTGCTTGACCTTCTCCGGCTGGCTGCGGGCCTTGGCGATCAGCGACGCCTTGCCGAACTCCACCAGCATCCGCTCGGTCCCGGCGGAGATCAGCGACGCCCGCGTCCGGATCAGCACATCGTTGCGGCCCAGGCCGGGCGCGGGGACCTCGGCGATGGTCGTTTCGCCGGAGCGGAGGTTCTGCAATACCTGTTTCATCGAGGGTCCTTCGTGTCGGAAGGGGTGTTTTTTGAAAATTTTTTGCGCGTCACCGAATAGATGCCGTCCTCGCCGGGAACTCGACGACGGTATTACAAGGACTTACGTCAAAAAGATGCGCGCGCCTTGCATGGTTTTAAGATGTCCCTTTTAAGGCCGGGTCGGGATTCATTTTGTTACGCGCATCTTTCACTTTGTGGTGGTCGGGCGTCATTTTATTACGTTTTGGGCTCATTTTGTTGAGGATGGGCTTCACTTTATGCATCAAAACCTGAATTTTTCGAGCGGCGAAATTGCCGCCGCGTCGGGCACATTTATTTTGTTCATCGGAAGCTTCACTTTATTCGCCGTAGCGTCCATTTTGTTAAACGCAGGCTGCATTTTGTCAAGCATCTGGTGCATTTTGTAGGCCGGAGGGCACATTTTGTCGAATCGGCAAAACTTCGCCTCCATACTGCAAATTACCGCACCGCCGGCACCCGCACAAGCGCCGCCGCGAGCGGTGCGGTCGGTCGTCCACCCGGCCCGAGCACGCCCGTCTCACCGCTGCATGGCCTCGGTGAGGCCCTCCTGATCGCTGACGTCGTCCACGCGGGAGATCACGGCCCGAAACTTGCCGGACTTCGACCGCGGGATCTCTTCGACGTAGGCGAAGCGGATGTCGATCCGGTCGCCAAGGCGAGCGCGAAGCGCACGCCGCAGCGCCTTCTCATCGTTTTCGCCGTACGTCTCGGTCTTCACCACCCGCACCTCGATCGCGTCAACCGTCTCCTGAATGATCTGGCATTCGCGAATGCTGTCCAGC
>CAZHRW010000177.1:0-33046 GCA_964535025.1 uncultured Planctomycetales bacterium | reverse complement strand
AGGTGGGGCAGCAGGTCCGTGGCGCGCTGCAGCACCGCCGGGGGGATGCCCGCCAGGCGCGCGACGTAGATGCCGTAGCTGCGGTCGGTGCCGCCCTCGACGATCTTGTGGAGGAACACCACTTCGTCGGCCCACTCCCGCACCGCCACGTTGAGGTTCTTGACCGCCTTGAGCACGCCCGCCAGCTCGGTCAGCTCGTGGTAATGGGTCGCGAACAGCGTCCGGCAGCGGACGGTGGCGGCCAGGTGCTCGGTGATCGACCACGCCAGCGCGAGCCCGTCGTACGTGCTCGTGCCGCGACCGACCTCGTCGAGGATCACCAGCGAACGGCTCGTGGCGTTGTTGAGGATGTTGGCGGTCTCGACCATCTCGACCATGAACGTGCTCAGCCCGGCCGTCAGCTCGTCGGCGGCCCCGACGCGGGTGAAGATCCGATCGGCCAGCCCCACGGTCGCCTCGGCGGCCGGGATGAACGAGCCGGTCTGCGCCAGCAGCACCAGCAGGGCGTTCTGGCGGATGTAGGTGCTCTTGCCGGCCATATTGGGGCCGGTAATGATCATGATCCGGTCGGCCTCGGCGCCGAGCGCCAGGTCGTTGGGCACGAACTGCTCGTTGAGCTTCTCGGCCAGCACGGGGTGCCGCCCGGCGCGGATGTCCAGGACGTTGTCCTGCGTGATGGCCGGGCGGACCCACCGGCGGCGTACCGCCAAAAGCGCCAGAGACGTCAGCACGTCCAGCGTCGCGACCGCCTCGGCCGCGGCCTGCAGGGCGGGCACGTGGGGGCACAGCGCCCGGCGGACCTCCTCGAAGAGTGTCGCCTCCAGCGTCTTGGCCCGTTCCCCGGCGGTGAGGACCTCGCTCTCGTAGCGCTTCAGCTCGTCGGTGATGTACCGTTCGGCATTCTTGAGCGTCTGCTTGCGGACATAGTCGGCGGGCACCTTGTCGCCGTGGGCGTGGGTGACCTCGATGTAGTAGCCGAAGACCTTGTTGAATCCGATCCGCAGCGACGGGATGCCCGTCCGCTGGACCTGCTGGGCCTGGTAGGTGGCCAGCCACCGCTGGCCGTCGGTGCCGATGCGGCGGAGGCGGTCGAGTTCCTCGCTGTAGCCGTCGGCGATGACGCCCCCGTCCCGCAGGACGTTGGGGCACTCCGGGTCGATCGCCCGCGCGATCAGCTCGGCCGGCTCGGCCAGCCCCAGCAGGGGCCCGCACTGTGCGTCGATCAGCTCGGATCGGGCCAGCTCAGAGGCCAGGGCGTGCAGTTGCGGCAGCCGTTCCAGCGTGTGACCGAGGTGCACCAGTTCCCGCGGACGGACGCGGCCGAGGGCGATGTTGGCGGTGATGCGGTCGATCTGGGCGCACTCGCTCAGCAGTTCGGCGATCGCCTCGGCCGCGGGGCGGCGGTCGGCCAGCTCGGCGATGGCGTCCTGGCGGGCAAGGATGGGGCTGTAGCGCTTCAGCGGGAAGGTGATCCACTGCTCCAGCAGGCGTGCGCCCATGCCGGTGCGGGTTTCGTCGACGCATGCCAGCAGGCTGCCGCTGCGTTGATTGGTGCGGAGCGTTCGCTTGATCTCCAGCGACCGCAGGGTCACACCGTCGAGGATCATGTAGTCGCCCCGGTCGACCGGCTGGAGCGTCCGCAGGTGGTCCAGGGCGGTCTTCTGCGTCTCGGTGAGGTAGTCGATCACCGCCCCGGCGGCTGAGATCGCCGGGCTGTAGCCGTCCAGGCCGAACCCGGCCAGGGTTCTCACGCGGAACTGCCGGTGCAGGGCCTCGGTGGCGGTGTGGGCCTCGAAAGCCCACGGCGGGCGGGTCGTCGGTGCGGTGCCGATCGCCTGGCGGAATTCGGCGGCCATCGCGGGCGTGTCGAGCGGCCCGCCTTCCGGCAGGAGCACCTCGGCGGGGCGGATCCGCGTCAGTTCGTCGGTCAGTCCCGTCGCCGGGACGTCCATGATGCGGAACGTTCCACTGGACAGTTCCACCCACGCCAGGCCCGCCAGCGGCGCCTCGTCGCCGCGACCGCCGTAGGGGCCGAAGACCGCCGCCAGGAAGTTGCCCTCCCGCTGGTCCAGCAGGGCCGGGTCGGTCAGCGTGCCGGGGGTCACCAGGCGGGTCACGTCGCGCTCGACGAGGCCCTTGGCCAGCTTGGGATCTTCCACCTGCTCGCAGATGGCCACGCGGATGTTGGCCGCCACCAGCCTGGCCAGGTAGCTGTCCAGGGCGTGGTAGGGGATCCCCGCCAGCGGCACGGCCGTCGGTCCCTTCGAACGGCTCGTGAGCGTCAGCCCCAGGACCCGGGCGGCTGTCTTGGCGTCTTCGTAGAACATCTCGTAGAAGTCGCCCATGCGGAACAGCAGCAGGTAGTCGGGGTACTGCTCCTTGAACTGCCTGTACTGCCGCATCGCCGGCGTGTCAAGTTGTGGGGGCCTGTCGCTCATCGGTCCGGACGGACGATGATAGACCACCGGACCGCGAGGGACAAGGGGCCGAGGACGGCGAATGGTCAATAGACAGTACGGCAGGGGCCGGGGGGCCAGCCCCCGGTGCCATTGACTTAGAGATCAGACATCCGTCCTAACTGTTGAGGTAGTCCCGAATCGCCTCCGCCAGCGTCTTGAAGGTCCATCGTCGGAGGTCGTCGTTGCATTCGAGCAGTGTCACGCGGAAGCCGAATCGCTTGCAGCAGAAGCCGCTCAGGGGGACGACGCAGATGCCGGTGGCGCCCATGAGGTAGTAGACGAACCGCAGGTCGGGCGGGACGTTGGGGACCAAGGCCTCGACCATGGTGCGGACGGCGGGCAAGGGGACCGGCAGGCTCTGGTGGTCGTTGAGGCTGCCGTCCTCGAACAGGACGGTCATGTAGAACGCCCCGTTGGGCAGGTTGACCTGGATGCCTTCGACATCCTTGAGGGCGTCGTAGGCCTCTTTCGCGCGGGCCTCGAAGGTGGCGGCCCGCCCGGCGAGGTGATCGCCGTAGCGGCTGTCGCCCATGATGCGGGGGATGGACATCTGCGGGACGGTCGTGGAGCAGACCTCCAGCCGCTTGGAGGCGACCAGCGAGTTGATGTAGCGGTCGAACACGCCGTCCTGGGCGCGGTTGAGCACCTCGATCCACCCGCAGCGCGCCCCCGGCCAGGGATATTCCTTGGAGATGCCGCGCATGACGACGGCGCAGACCCCGTCGGTCAGTTCCGACAGGTGCAGGGGGCTGTAGCCGTTGTAGACGATGTGGGCGTAGATCTCGTCGCAGATCAGGAACAGGTTATACTCGCGCGCGATCCGGACGATCGCCTCGAGCACGGGGCGGGGATAGACGGCCCCGGTGGGGTTGTCGGGGTTGATCAGGAGGATGCCGGTGATCGAGTCGTTGTACTTGACCTTCATCCGCAGGTCGTCGATATCGGGCATCCAGTTATTGTAGGGGTCCAGTTCGTAAGTGAGGTGCTCGTAGCCGCTGTGGGCGGCCTCGGCCGACGAGTGGGTGCTGTAGGCCGGCGTGGGGCCGATGATGCGGGTCTCGCGCCGCAGGAAGCCGTACACCTTGGCGACGGCGTCGCCGATGCCGTTGAAAAAGATGATATCCCGGGGGGTGATCTGCACGCCGCCGCGCTTGTTGACCTCGTCGGCGAGGAACTCCCGCGTCGTTTCGACGCCGGCGGTGTCGCAATAGCCCCAGGAGGTGTCCTCGTCGATGATGTCGTGGAGGATCCGTCGGATCCAGGGCGCGATGGTCTCGCCCTTCTGGATGGGATCGCCGATGTTCTCCCAGACGATAGGCCGTCCGGCGGCCTCGAAGCGGTGGGCGACCTCGACGATTTCGCGGATCGCATAGGATAGCGATCCGGCCCCGACATGAACGATATTTCTACGCATGGCCGGCAAACCTTTCGATCGTCAAATGCAAGCCGATGGCTCGCAAGGGTTGAGACGTTTCACGCAGAACCGTCCGTCATGGGTCGACGGAGGCCGACGGGGTGGGAGTCGCGCGACCCGTTGCCTGGCGGCTAGCGGGCCGCGCTGGTAGCGATGGCGGCCGCAGGGGCCGCGGCGGTGATGCCGTCGAACGCTTTGACTGTCCGTTTCGGTCTCATCCTTCGCTCCAACGAATATCCAGTATACATCATCGGCGGCGGGGGCGAAGGGCAAAAGGGGGATTTCAGATTCGAGATCTCCGTTTGAGGTTTTCAATCGACATTGCAGATCCTCCTGTGGCCTTTGGGGCTGGCCGGGCCGTTCGGGCTTCGGGCGGGTCGGACGGCGAAAACGTTTGCCTTGGCGCGGGACAGCCTCTAGCCTACGGGTTTGAAACACAACTGGATGAGGGAGTTGCGACCGATGTCGTCCGCGGACCGCCATGTGAGCCGTCGCCGCCGTCTGCTTCGCCGGATGGCCGGCGAGGGGGCCGACGCGATGCTGATAACGTCTGGGCCCAACGTGCGGTACCTCTCGGGGTTCGGCGGGGAAGACAGTTGGCTGGTGGTGGGGCGTCGCTGGGCGGTGCTGCTGACCGACAGCCGGTTCGCCGAACAGGCGGCCCTGGACTGCCCGGAGATCGAGTACGTGATCCGGGATGGATCCCTTGCCGAGGCCCTGGCCTCGACGCTCCGCGGACGGGGCGTCCGACGGCTGGCCTTCGAGGCCGAGCACGTGACGGTCGCCGACCACAAGCGGTTGACCGGCGTGATCAGCGCCCGGCGCCTGAAGGGCGTCGAGGGTACGGTGCCGCACCTGCGGGCGAGCAAGGACGACGACGAGGTCGCCGCGATTCGGCGGGCGGTCCGCGTGGCCGAGCGCGCCTTCAGGGACCTGATCGCCGGCGGCGCCAAGGCCCTGGTCGGACGGCGGGAAGACGACGTGGCGGGGGAACTGGAGTACCGGATGCGTCAACAGGGGGCGACGGAGGCGAGTTTTCCGACAATCGTCGCCGCCGGGGCGCACGGGTCATTACCCCATCATCGGCCGGGCCCTACGCGCATCACGGACGGCCAGGCGGTCCTGCTGGACTGGGGGGCGCGGATGGGGGGATATTGCAGCGACTTGACGCGCGTGGTGTTCATCGGTAGAATTCCGCCGCAAGTGGGCCGGATCTATGAAGTTGTGCTCCGGGCCCAGAAGGCGGGCATTGCGGCGATCCGTCCGGGACGCCCGGCCAGTCGTGTTGACGCCGCCGCGCGGCGGGTCATCGCCGAGGCCGGGTATGAGCGGGCCTTCGGTCACGGCCTGGGCCACGGGGTGGGTCTGGAGATCCACGAGGCCCCGGGCCTCTCGCCGCGAAGCCAGACGCGATTGCGGGTCGGGCACGTGGTCACCGTCGAGCCGGGGATCTACGTGCCCGGTCTCGGCGGCGTGCGGATCGAAGATGACGTCCTGGTCACCGGCACGGGTGCGGCAGTTCTCAGCCGTCTGCCCAAGGCGATCGGGTCGATGGTGCTGCGTTAAGGAGAGGTTTTCATAACGCCATGGCAACCGGCAAAAAGAAAAAAGCAGCCAAACGGGCCGAGGGCGGCCCGAAACGCGCTCCGAAAGACAAGGCCGCGACGAAGACGCCCGGCGGCGAGGATCGGCTGCACACCTCGCAGGTTCGCGAATTAATCCAGTTGATGGTCGACAACGACCTCAGCAGCCTGGAGATCGTCAACGGCGACCTGAAGGTGGCGCTGGGGCGGGGGCAGCCGGCGGTCGCCGGTGAGGCGCCGGTGCCACAGCCGTCGGCGGCGCTGGCAACGCCCGTCGCGCCCGAGCCCGAGGCCCCGTCGGTCGAGGCCGAGACGCTCGTGGATGTCACCAGCCCGATGGTCGGTACGTTCTACGCGTCCCCCAGCCCCGACAGCGAACCCTACGTAACGGCCGGCGATCGGGTCACCCCCGACACCGTGGTCTGCATCGTGGAAGCGATGAAGGTCATGAACGAGATCAAGGCTGAGTGCAGCGGCCAGATCGTCGACGTCGCCGTGACGAACGGCCAGCCCGTCGAGTTCGGGCAGGTCCTGTTCCGCGTCAAGCCCTGACCGACCCCCAAGCGAGAACGGAACCGCCAGTGTTCACCCGAATACTCATCGCCAACCGCGGCGAGATCGCGCTGCGGATCATTCGAGCCTGCAGGGAACTGGGGATCGAGACGGTCGTCGTGTTCAGCGAGGCCGATCGCGACGCACCCTACCTGCGGCTGGCCGACGACCGGATCTGCATCGGCCGCGCGCCCTCGGCCGACAGCTACCTGAACATCCCTCGGATCATCGCCGCCGCCGAGATCGCCGACGTCCAGGCGATCCATCCGGGGTACGGGTTCCTGGCCGAGAACAGCCACTTCGCGGAGATCTGCCGAAGCTGCCGGATCGAATTCATCGGCCCGTCCGTCGAGACCATGCAAGCCGTCGGCGACAAGATCCGCGCCAGGCATATCGCCCGGGCGGCCAAGGTGCCCACGGTGCCCGGCAGCGAAGGCCCGGTGGCGACGGCCGAGGAGGCCGTCGCCGTCGCCAACGAGATCGGCTATCCCGTCGGCCTCAAGGCCGCCGCCGGCGGGGGCGGACGCGGGATCCGCTGCGTGCACAACGAGGCGACCCTCCACAGCGCGTTCCGCCAGGCCCAGGCCGAAGCCGACGTGGCCTTCGGCGACGGACGGCTTTACGTGGAAAAGTGGATCGAGTCCATGCGCCACGTCGAGGTCCAGGTGCTTGGCGACACGCACGGCAACATGGTGCACCTGTTCGAGCGGGACTGCACCGTGCAGCGGCGGCGCCAGAAGCTCGTCGAGGAGGCGCCCTCCCCGGCCCTGTCCGAAAAGCTGCGACGGGAGATCTGCGCCGCGGCGGTGCGGGTGTGCGCGCAGGCGAACTACCACGGCGCCGGCACCGTCGAGTTCATCCTCGACGGCGAGCAGTTCTACTTCATGGAGGTCAACGCCCGCATCCAGGTCGAGCACCCCGTCACCGAGATGCTCACCGGCGTGGACCTGGTCAACTGGCAACTGCGGATCGCCGCCGGCGAGAAGCTGACGCTCTCCCAGGAGGCGATCGTCCCGTCCGGCTGGGCGATCGAGTGCCGCATCAACGCCGAAGACCCCGCCGCGGACTTCCGCCCCTGCCCGGGGCGGATCGAAGCGTTCGTCCCGCCGGGTGGGCCCGGCGTGCGACTGGATACCCACGTCTGCCAGGGCTACCAGATCCCGCCTAACTACGACAGCCTGATCGGCAAGCTGATCGTCCACCGACCCACCCGCGGCGAGGCCATCGCCACCATGCGGCGGGCGCTGGCGGAGTTCACCGTCGAGCCGATCAAGACCACCGTGGAGCTTTACAAGGAAATCATGGCCGACGCCACGTTCATCGACGGACGATTCGATACCGGCTACGTCGAGAAGCACGTGCTGGGCCGACAGGGATAGAATACGTTTTGCAGCCGCGCCGGCGACGGCGCCCACAAGGAGACACGGAGACATGGCAGCCAAACCCAATGCGATCGTCGGACAGTCCGGCGGCCCCACCTGCGTGATCAACCAGTCACTGGTCGGTGTGATCGAGGCCGTGCGCGAGCAGGGCGGCGTAGGAACCTTGCTGGGCGCCCGTCACGGCGTCCGCGGCGTGATCGAGGAGACCTTCATCGGCCTCGATGAGCTCGACGCCGACACGCTCAAGCGGATCGCCGAGACCCCCTCGGCGGCCCTTGGCTCGACACGCGACAAGCCCGACGCCAAGTACTGCGAGAAGATCTTTCGCGTCTGTGAAAAGCATGACGTCCGCTACTTCTTCTACATCGGCGGCAACGACTCGGCCGACACCGCCCGCATCGTCAACGAGCTGGCCAACGACGCCGGCTACCAACTGCGGGTCATCCACATCCCCAAGACGATCGACAACGACCTGCGCACGACCGACCACTGCCCGGGGTACGGCTCGGCGGCCAAGTTCGTGGCCTGCGCCCTGATGGGCGACGACCGCGACAACGCGGCGATCCCCGGGGTGAAGATCGACGTTATCATGGGCCGCCATGCCGGCTGGCTCACCGCCGCGACCGCCCTCGGTCGCCAGGATGAAACCGACGGGCCGCATTTGGTTTATCTCCCCGAGCGACCCGTCACCGAAACGCAGGTCACCGGCGACATCGCCGCCGTCGTCGACCGGTACGGCCGCTGCGTCGTTGCCGTCAGCGAGGGGATCACCGATCCCGATGGGCAGGCGTGGGCCCAGAAGATCACCGCCAGCCAGGAACGCGACGCGCACGGGAACATCCAGCTGTCCGGCACGGGGGCCCTGGGCGACTACATCGCCGGTCTGGTCAAGGCGAAGCTGGACGTCAAGCGGGTTCGGGCTGACACGCTCGGCTACATGCAGCGCAGCTTCGCCGGCTTCGCCAGCGCCGTCGACCAGGCCGAGGCCCGTCTGGCCGGCCGGATGGCCGTCCAGTACGCCATGGCCGATGACGTCGACGGGTCGGTCGCCTTCAAGCGGACCGGCAACGGCGCCGAGTACGGCATCGAGTGCTTCCGTACTGACCTGGTCAACGTTGCCCGCGAAACCAAGGATATGCCCGACACCTACATCGCCGACAACGGCCATGACGTGACCGACGCCTTCATCGAGTACGCCATGCCCTTGACCGGCGGGCTGCCGAAGATCGCCAAACTGTTCTGACCGGTGACGATTACCGCGAAGGTCCGCCCCAGGCCGATCGTCGCGGCCGCGGCGGGGCGAGCGGGTTTCATGCGCCTGTCATATGCGCCGGCTGGCCGGTGGCGGCCAGGGCCGCCCGCCACAGTTCGCCTTCGGTGGACATGTATTTCTTTTCGGCGACGGCCAGGGCGATGGGCACGTGGGTGAAAACGTTGTACCACTGGCCGATGAGCATCCCGGTCTTGCCGGCCATCGCGGCGTGGACCGCGTGCCGCGCGAGCTGGTCGCACAGCAGGGCGTCCTCGCAGTCGGCCGGGATCGACCGGATGATGTAGCTCGGATCGATGTACTTGAGGTTCACCGGCGTGCCGCGCTGCTTGAAGAAGTCCTTGATCCGCCGGGCGAGGAAGGGGCCGATATCCTGGTGGAGCAGGTTGCCCGAGGCGTCGCGGCGCTGCTCGGCGGCGGGGATCTGGTCCTGGCCGGCGCCCTCGGCGACCACGATGACGGCATGGTCCCGCCGCACCATGCGCTGGGCGAGGCAATCGAGAAAGCCGCCGGGGCCCTCCAGGACGAAGGGCACCTCGGGGACGAGGACGAAGTTGGCGTCCTGGCTGGCGACGGCGGTGCCGGCGGCGATGAATCCCGCGTCGCGACCCATGAGCTTGACCAGGGCAATCCCCCGCGGCGCGCCCTTGGCTTCCACGTGGGCGCAGGCGACGATCTTGCGGGCCTCTTCCAGGGCCGTGTAGTAGCCGAAGGTGCGCCAGACGTAGCGGATGTCGTTGTCGATGGTCTTGGGGATGCCGACGACCGCCAGCCGATAGCCGCTTGCCAGGGCATGGTTGGCCAGCGCCAGCGCCCCGCGCTGCGTGCCGTCCCCGCCGATGCAGAACAGGATATTCACGCCGCGGTCCCGCAGGAACCCCACCGCCGTGTCCATCTCGACGGGTCCGCGGCTGCTGCCGAGCACGGTGCCGCCGTCCATGTGGATGTCGTCGACGAAGTCGGTTGTGAGTTCACAGGGCGCCAGCCCGTTGGCCGGGTCGAGGCCCATGTAGCCGTAGCGGATGCCGAGGATCCGCGGCACCCGGTAGTGGTGGTGCAATTCGAGCACCAGTGAACGGATGACGTTGTTGAGCCCGGGGCACAGCCCGCCGCACGTGACGATCGCGGCCGTCGTATCGGTGGGGTCGAAGTAGATCCATTCGCGCGGGCCGGCCTTCTCGAACATCGCCTCGCTGGAGCGAGGACGGCCGGTGTTGACCTCCACCTCGATCGGCATGCGGGCGTCATCGGGCACGAAGTTCACCAGCCCGTCGCCGTACACCTTCGAGAGCTTCAGCGGCGATCGAATCGTGCGTTCGCCCAGCGTGTGGATTCTGACCGCGTCCGACGTCGGCATGGTTGCCTCCCGATGTGCCTAGGTGTTCGGGTTGTCGGCGAGCCGATAGAGCATCTCCCCGGCCCGCGGGACGACCAGGACGCCCTCGTCCTCGCGGCCGCGCCAGGCGTCGATGTCGACGGCGGCGGGGTCCATGTAGCCCAGGCCGATCCGCTTGCAGCGCTCGGCGGGAATGCCGGTGGCGAGCGTCACGCGGATCCGCGGGGTCTCGACCCCGTCGACGTACGTGCCGGTGCCGCGGACGTGCGTCGAGTGCGCCAGCACGCCCCAGGGGTGGTGCTTGAAACGGTCCCACTGGGCGAGGAAGTAGTCCCGCACGTGGTAGCCGATCTCGTCGAGGATGTGGCCGTGCGCGTAGCTGACCTCGTCGATGTGCGGCGCGTAGATCACCACCTCGCCGCCGTCGGCGACGGCCGGCTCGAGCTTGTACATGCCCTTGGCGCCGGTCCAGAGGTCGTCGTACATTTCCGGCATGATCGCCAGCGCCCGGCGGTAGGGCCGCTCGCACCAGACGATGTCGAGTCGCGCCGACGATTCAACCGCCGCTTTCCACGCGCCGATCATCGATCCGACAATCAGCCCGACCAGCGACGAGCCGTGCATGACCATCGCCACATTTGTTCGCGGCGTGGGGATCATCGTCGCGGCGTGGTCGATCATCCGCCGCATGGGCGTGTCGGAGATGCCGATGGTGCCCATGCTGGTCAGCAGGGCGCCCATCCAGTGCGTGACGTTGATCATCTCCGGCCCGCTGATGCCGGGGAAGAAGTACTTGTTCCCGCCGGAGAACCCCGCGACCTCGTGGGGGAACACCGGCCCGCAGACGATCAGGTGGTCGTAGTCGAGGGCGAGCCGGTTGATCACGACGGGCACATCCAGCGACAACCGCCCGTGGCTGAACTGCTCGACCTCGGCGGCCGTCACGGTGCCGATCGTCGCGAATGTGGCCGGATCGTCCCACTGGTGGTTGATGACGCGGTGATCGCCGAACCGTCCGCCGGCGACTTCGGCGCCGACCAGGCGCGTTAGGGCCGCATCGCTCATGGGCATGTGCGTGCCCAGGGCGACCAGGAAATCCAACCGGGCGGCCGTCCCATCCAGCAGCTCGCCAAGGCACCGCGCCAGCAGCGGGATGGGCGCGGTCCGGGTGCTGTCGGGGATGATCGCCAGGACCCGCTTGCCGGTCAGGTCGAGTTGGCCGAGCGCGTCGGCCAGGACGGAGCGGACCTCGTCGTCGGTCAGCGCCCGGGATTCGGGCGTCAGCGATGCAAGCACGTCGGAGTTGCTCATGGGTCAGGCCTTCCACGGCGGTGTCGACGGCAGGTGGCGCATGAATTCCTCGACCAGGGCGTCCTCGTACGCGCCGCGATACTCGCCGGCGAAGAACTTGTCGAGCGCCTCGTCGTGGAATCGCCGCCACGACTCGGCCTCATGGCCGGGGTTGATCGGGTAGAACATCGCCCCATTGGCGCGGGCGGCTTTCATATCGCCGGGGGCGTCGCCGACCATGAGGATCTTCTCGGTGTCGTACTTGCCCACGGCCCCGTGCTGAAGGTGCTCTTTCTTGGAGCCCTGCTCCTGACCGCAGATCATGCCGACGTATTTGGCGATGTCGTGCTCGTCCCACTCCCGCTGCAGGGCTTCGCAGGGCGTCGCCGAGACGACCATCACGTCGGCGTCGTCCTGGACCTTCTCCAGGCTTTCGCGCACGAAGGGGAAGGGCGGCACGCCGCGGACGAAGCGGGCGACGGTCTCGTTGACGGCCGTGGACCACGCGAGGGCCTGCTTGAGGACCGGGTCGCCGGTCTCGGCGGCCTTCGCCTCCAGGGCGGGGTTGCCCAGGCGGGTCTCCGTCTTGATCCAATGGCGCAGCGCGTCGACCTTCGGGGCATCGTATCCGCGCTCGAGCGCCTCGGGTCGCTCGGCGAGCAGGTCGAACACCATCACCAGCGCGGGGAAGCGGTTGATACCCCGCCACTGGCTGTAGAGGTTCACGAACTCCGCCGCCTCCCGCGCGAACCTGGAAACCGGCTGGAGTTCCCAGGAGTTGATGATGTTCGGCGTGAAGCACTCCTTGTGCTTGATCTCCATTGTGTCGAACGCGCAGCCGTCGGAGTCGATGCCGATAAAATAGTCCTTGGTCTTGCCGAACGCTTTCAGTTGCTCAGTATGGTCCGCCATGCCTTCTCCGAATGGCTGAGGATTGCGTCAGGATGTCCGTGGAAATGTATTATAACCGAAACGCCCGCCGCGTTTAAGCGCCCAGCAGGTCTCGCATGGTCTTGACGTACTTGGGGTAGGCCACTTCCGGCTCGTCGAGCTCCGGGTGCCACTGCTTTTCCCACTCGAGGGTGAGGTAGCCGTCGTAGCCGCCGGTGCGGAGCCGGGCGAGGCAGTCGGCCAGCGGCAGGTCGCCGTCGCCCACGAGGCACAGATGTAACTTGCCGTCGTCGCCGCGCTTGGCGTCCTTGATGTGCGTGTAGCGGATCCATTCGCCCAGCACGGTGACGGTGGTGGCCGGGGCCTCGCCGCCGTGGTTGAATGGATGCATGACGTCCCACAGGACGCCGACGGCCGGGCTGTCGGCCTGCTGCATGACCGCCTTGAGGTGGTTGGCGTCGAACCACGCGTCGTGGGTCTCCAGGAGCACCATCGCCCCGTGGTCGGCGGCGATGGCCCCGGCCTTGCGGAGCGTTTCGGCCGCGACGTCGATGCCCTGGTCGCGGCTCATCTCGCCGAGGGCGCCGCCGAAGACCCGCATCATCGTCGCGCCGACCGCCTCGCACAGGGGCGCGTAGCGGCGGATCTCCTCGAGGGCCTCGTCGGGTTTGGCGCAGACGCGTGCGGAGGTCGACAGGCAGGGCACCGCCAGGGCGGCGTCTGCGAACTTCGCCACCGTCGCGTCCAGGTCGGTGGTGAACTCGGGCAACTCGTAGATCGCCAGTTCGCCGCGATAGCCGCGGAAGTCCACCCCGTCGAAGCCGTACTCGACCGCGCGGGCGATGATCGTGTCGAGGTCCCAGTCGGTGCAGCCCAGTGTCGTGAATGCGAGCTTCATCAGGTGACCCTCTTCAACAAGCTGCCTGTTTATCGAACGTCAGCGGCTCACACGCCGCTGAACGCGCTGAAGCCGCCGTCGATGGGCACGACGACGCCGGTGACGAAGCGGGAGGCATCGGACATCAGCCAGATCACCGCCCCGATCAGGTCGTCGGGCTCGCCGTAGCGGCCCATGGGCGTGTGGTCGATGATGAGTTTGCCGCGGTCCGTTGGTTCGCCGGTGGCCTCGTCGGTCAGCAGAAAGCGGTTCTGCTCGGTGAGGAAGAATCCCGGGGCGATGGCGTTGACGCGGATGGTCGTGGCGTGCCGCTGGGCCATGTAGACGGCCAGCCACTGCGTGAAGTTGCTCACCGCGGCCTTGGCGCCGGAATAGGCGGCGATGTTGGTCAGCGGGCGGAAGGCATTCATCGAGGAGATATTGATGATGTTTCCCTCGCCGCGCTCGGCCATGTAGCGCCCGAAAACCTGGCTGGGCAGGATGGTGCCTATGCAGTTGAGCTCGAACACCCAACGGATCGCATCGGCGGGCAGGTCGAAGAAGGCTACCGGCGGGGCGCTGGTCGCGTCCTTCTTGTTGCCGCCGGCGCCGTTGATCAGGACGTCGACCCGCCCGAAGGCCTCAACGGTCTTGGCCAGGGCCGTCTCGACGGCGTCCTTATCCAGCACGTTCGTCTTGACGGCGATGGCCGTGCCGCCCGCGTCGCTGATTTCCCGGCAGACCACCTCGGCGCCGGCGAGGTTGTAATCGAGCACGGCGACCTTCGCGCCATGGGCGGCCAGCGCCCGGGCCATCGCGCCACACAGGACCCCCGCGCCGCCGGTGACGGCCACGCAGGCGCCGGAAATGCTGAACATCGAGGTCATCGGGTTCCTTCCGTGCTCTACGCGGTATAGGTGCTGGCCGTGGTGGTGCCGCCGGCGCCGGTCCAGTTGGTGTGGAAGAACGCCCCGCGGGGTCGGTCGACGCGTTCGTAGGTGTGGGCACCGAAGTAGTCCCGCTGGGCCTGGAGCAGGTTGGCCGGCAGGCGTTCGCTGCGATAGCCGTCATAGTAGGCCAGAGCCGAGCTGAACGCCGGGATCGGGATGCCCATGGCGATCGCCTTGGCGACGCCCCGCCGCCAGCCGTCCTGGGCGTTGGCCAGCCCCTCTTTGAAATAGGGCACGAGCATCAGGTTCACCAGGTCGCCCTGGGCGTCGTAGGCGTCCTTGATCTTCCCGAGGAACTGGCTGCGGATGATGCACCCGCCGCGCCACATCAGGGCGATGCCGCCGTAGTTGAGGTTCCAGCCATACTCGGCCGCCGCCGCCCGCATGAGCTGGTAGCCCTGGGCGTAGGAGACGATCTTGCTGGCGTAGAGGGCTTCGCGGATATCATCGATAAAGGCGTCTGTGTCGCCGTCGAACCTCGCGTCCGGGCCGGTCAGTACCTTCGACGCCGCGACGCGCTCATCCTTCAGCGCCGACAGGCAGCGGGCGAAGACGGCCTCGGCGATGAGCGTGAGCGGCTGGCCGAGGTCCAGGGCCGTGATGCCGGTCCACTTGCCGGTGCCCTTCTGCCCGGCGGTGTCGAGGATGACGTCGACCATCGGCTTACCCGTCTCGTCGTCGACCTTCGCGAGGATGTCGCGGGTGATCTCGATGAGGTAGCTGTCCAGGTCGCCGGCGTTCCACTCGGCAAACACCTCGCTCATGGCCTTGGGTTCCATGCCCATGGCCTTCATGAGGTTGTAGGCCTCGCAGATGAGCTGCATGTCGCCGTACTCGATGCCGTTGTGGACCATCTTGACGAAGTGGCCGGCCCCGTTCTCGCCCACCCAGTCGCAGCAGGGGGCGCCGTCGTCGACCTTGGCGGCGATGGCCTGGAAGATGTCCTTGACGTGCGGCCAGGCGTCCGGGGAGCCGCCGGGCATGATCGACGGGCCGTGCCGGGCGCCCTCCTCGCCGCCCGAGACGCCCGTGCCGATGTACAGCAGGCCCTTGCTCTCGACGTAGGCGGTCCGGCGGATCGTGTCGTTGAAGTTGCTGTTGCCCCCGTCGATAATGATGTCGCCTTTGTCCAGGTGCGGGAGCACCTTCTCGATGAAGTCGTCGACGGGCTTGCCGGCCTTGACCAGCAGCATCACCCGCCGGGGCCGCTTGAGCGACGCGACGAACTCCTCGATCGAGTGGCAGCCGATGACGTCGGTGCCCTTGGCCGGCCCGGCCAGGAAGTCGTCCACCTTCGACACCGTCCGGTTGAACACCGCCACGGTGAAGCCCTTGTCGTTCATGTTCAATACGAGGTTCTGGCCCATCACGGCCAGCCCGATCAGTCCGAAATCCGCTTGCGTTTTGGCCATTGTTGTCATCCTTCCTTTCACCGTCGCGGCCTCATGGGCCATTGTCTGCCTAAGGTGGCGCGGCCCAACCGCGCGGGCCCTCTGGCGCCGCCGTGCGGTCACCCCCGCCGGGCCTGCGGCCCTGCCCTCCCCCTTGAGGGGGGTCGGGTTTACGCCCCGTACTTCTCCAGTTTCCCGGCGTGCGCCATCGCCAGCGGCAGCAGCTCGCGGGCGTAGATCGTGCCCAGTTCCCCGCTTCGGCAGGCGATCTCGTCGAAGCGCGCCGCCTGGCCGCCCCGCACGTAAGGCGCCGCCAGCAGGACCGGCACCGGGTGCCAACTGTGGGCCTTCAGCGACGGGGGTGTGCTGTGATCGCCGGTGACGATCAACACGTCGGGCCCGGCGTCCAGCAGGGACGGCAGGGCGGCGTCCATCTCCTCGATCCGCTGGACCTTGGCGTCCAGGTCGCCGTCCTCGCCGGTCTTGTCGGTGTACTTGAAGTGGGCGAAGACAAACGTATGCTCGGCCATCGCCTTGGCCGCCTCGGCGCAGATGTCGGCGGCCGCCGTCGGCTGGCTGACGACCGGGATGCCCACCAGGCGCGCCACGCCCCGGTACATCGGATAACCCGCGACCGCCGCCGGATCGAGCTGGTAGCGATCGCCGAAGCGGGGCCAGTCGGGATACTTGGCGAATCCGCGGCCGAGGATGGCGTTGACCTTCGGTTCGTCGGCGAGGATGCCGGTCACCTGGTCGATGATCTGCTGGACGATTTTCGCGGTCCGGCTGGAAGCGTGCTTGCCGCGATCGGCCTTCAGGGGCGGCACGCCGGTGGCCTGGGGGTCCGTGTCGCCGATGTTGTCGTCGAGCCCTTCGCCCCGCAGCACCAGCAGCGCCCGGTGCTCGGCGACGGTATCGAGGAAGACCTCGACGCCGGCGGGCGGTTTAATCGCCTTGGCGATCTTCGCCAGGACGCGGCGGTTCTCGTCGTCGCCGATCCGCCCGGCACGACGGTCGGTGACGTTGCCCTTTTTGTCAAGCGTGCAGAAGTTCAGCCGGGCGGCGACATCGGTGTCCTTGAGGTCGAACTCTATCCCCAGTGCCGACAGCACGCCGCGCCCGACGGTGTAGATCAGCGGGTCGTAACCGAACAGCCCCAGGTGGCCCGGCCCCGAACCCGGTGTGATCGCCTGGGCGACCGGGATGCTCAGCCCGCAGGCGCCGCGTCCGGCCAGGGCGTCCAGGGTGGGGGTCTTGGCGATCTGCAGGGCGGTGCCCTTGCCGTCATTGTCGCAGTCGCCCACGCCGTCCATCACCAGCAGAACGATCCGCTTGTCGTTGGCCTGCGCCAGGGAAGTGATCAGGCTGCCGTACCAATCTTCCATCGCTGTCCTCGATCCGTCTTGAGTCCTTCGTGAATTCCGCCGCGGCCGCGGCCGCCGGACAAACCCCGGACTATAATCCCGCCGGGGCGCGAACGCCAGCCCCCGGCGGCACAATCTCATAGGAATCGTATGCCGCCGGCGTCGCCGTGTCCACGGATGCCGTCGCGGCCGAGGGTCAACGGAGGCGGCGGGCGATGCCCTGGATGTCCTGGCGGACCCGGCCGAGGTTCAGCCTGGCGCTGCCCCAGTTCGGGCGGATCTCCAGGGCGCGCCGGAAGGACTGCTCGGCGGCGCGGAAGTCGGCCAGCGCCGCCGCGGGATCGGCCTGGCGGCGGAGGCGGCCCCGCCTGGCCAGACACGTCCCGCGATTGAGCCAGGCCTTCGCGAAATGCCCGGCCGCGTAGGGATCGAGCAGGCAGGCGTCCCAGACCGCCACGGCCGGGTCGTACCATCCGAGCACCTGCAGCGTGCTCGCCCCGATCTGGAGGGCCAGCGGTTCGACCGGACCGGCCTGGCGGCAGGCGGCGATGAAGCCCCGGACGTCGAACGTCTCCGGCGTGATCTCGTGGCGGGCGATGATCGCGGCGTTCGCCTCGGTCCGCCGGGCGAAGATGCAGACGCTTGTCTCCAGGTACACCAGCGCCCAGTCGTCGGACGCCTCGAGTCGGGCGATCAGGTTCCGGTTGATCTGTCGAATGCTCTCCAGGACCGCGACGTCCAGGCCCCATGCGTCCAACGTAGCCAACGGCAGGTCGCCCTTGCCCAGCTCGAGCACCTCGGCCATCCGCCGCTGCGGCGCCGACCAGGTGTTCGTCAGCATCGGAACGCCCGTGACACGATCGGCGAAGAAGAGCACCGACGACGAAAGCCCGTAATTCACGTACACCGGTTTCGCCGCGGGGAGGCTGGCGTCCAGGAACGCCGCCGGCCCCAGGGGCAGGACCAGGCGGGAACCGCCGCCGCCGAAGTGCATCGGCCGGCGCTGGGCGAGATAGAAGCGGTTGGTCACCACGCCGACCAGCCCCGCGCAGGCCAGGACGCCCGTCAGGATGGTGACGACCAGGCCCGACACGACAACCGGACGATCGGGCCACGCGCGCCTGCGCCACCAGGCGACCGTCAGCGCCACCGCCAGGGCGATCAGCGGGCCGGCCAGGATCGCCGGGATGATGATGTTCCGCCGCATCGACACCCCCGCCAGCGCAAATGCCGCCAATAGGGCCGCTTCCGCCCAGCGGCGATGGGCCAGCAGCAGCGCCGCGGCGACCGCCGCGCCGATCAGCAGGGCCGCCAGGGCCCACGTGGTCGGGCCGTGCCAATGCGGGTCGAACGAATCGCTGAACTCGTTGATGCTCTCCCACGGGTCGGCGTCGGGCGCGCCGGTGTGGTAGGGGTGGCCCGTGATGTCGTGCGCCTGCAGGTGGCCCAGCGTGCGAAACGGGAACACCGCGTTGGACGGCCCGCTCGGGTGGACCATCGCCGCCGGGACCATCGCCGCGGCCAGCACCGCCAGGCACACGAGTCGCCCCCGCAGCCCGGCTGACAGGGGCCGGGCTGCGGCGATCCACCAGGCCCACGCGGCCCGCGCCGCCGCGTCGGCCGCGAAAGCGACCGCCACGCCCGCGCCCAGCAGCCAATAGCTGTGCAGGTTAACCGCCAGCAGTTGCACCGCCGTGAAGGCCGCGACCCGCGGCCAGGAGATTCGCCCGCACAGCAGCCAGACCTGCCACGTCAGGCACGCAAACGCAAACAGTTCCGGCCGCAGGAGAAAGCGCTCCTGGC
This sequence comes from uncultured Planctomycetales bacterium, assembly GCA_964535025.1. Classification (GTDB taxonomy): domain Bacteria; phylum Planctomycetota; class Phycisphaerae; order SM23-33; family FEN-1343; genus JAAYZK01. Next base: position 14,484 of record CAZHRW010000177.1, on the reverse strand, counting down.
CGACAACCCCCAGCGCCAGCCAGATCGGCGCCAGGGCGACCCGTGGGATCTTCAGTCGGTGCACGATGGCCGCCTGACCCGCCATGATGAGCGCGACCAGCGCGAGCATCGTCAGGTTCATGGCCGTGAAACCGCCGAGGCGGTAGAGGCCGGCGAGGATCACCTGCGTCAGCCAGTTGGCGTTGGGGAAGCGGTAGCGGCCGTCGTCGTCAAACCAAGCCCCTGGCGGCAGTTCGGCGTCCTGGCCGAACGCGTCGGGCGTGACCGGCGGGGCGATGAACGTATCGTCGTCGACGATCCGCCCGGTCTGCCAGAACACCTCCCCGTAGGCCAGGTGGTAGCCCAGGTCGACGCTGGTGGTCGGGCGGCGGGCCAGGGCGAGGACGAACATCGCCGCCAGCGCGCAAGCCGCGATGCCCAAAGCACGTTGGGCGATCCGCCCCCGGCGGGTTGGTGCGTCGGTCGTCATGGAATCCGCCATTGTACCCGCTCGGCGAGCGCAACAAAAAACCCCGCCCGCGTCGGACGGAGCTTTTTGTCGACGGACTGACCCCAAGGGGACTCGAACCCCTGTTGCCGGGATGAAAACCCGGAGTCCTAGACCGCTAGACGATGGGGCCGTGCTGCGGCGCCCACCCGGAATCGATCCGGGGGAAGGCCGGTCCGTATCTCCGATCGGCCGATCGGAGCGAAGCAGTGTAGTCCCTTCTGTCGGAATGTCAACGCGCTTTTGCGCCGGCCGACCCCTGCAAGCCCATCGAGGGCGGGCACAAGATCTGCCCTACTCAGCTGTACGCGCCCCTCGTCGCGCCAGCAGCAGTCCCAGTTCGAACAGGAGGTACATCGGCACCGCCAGGGCCACCTGGCTGATGACGTCGGGCGGCGTGAGCGTGGCGGCGATGACGAGCAGGGCGATGATCACGTGGCGGCGGTAGCGTTTCATCGTCTCCATCGACACCAGGTCGGTGCGGACCAAAACCAGGACGAAGATTGGCGTCTGGAAGCCGATGCCGAAGACCAGCGCCAGCCACGCGATGAAGGTCACGTACTCGCTCAGGCGGAACTCCGAGGCCAGGAACGTCCCCGCCGACGGCTCGAGCACGCGGACGGCTCCGCCGGCGAGCAGGTGCACCGCGCCGGTCCCCGCGTCGATCCAGATCGACCCCTCGGGCGCATCGGCCGGCGGGGCGGCCAGGACCGGCAGCCGCGCCGGCTGCGAGGCCGCCGGCTGCGTCGCGACCGGGGGGGCGGCCGACAGGACGGGATTGCCCCAAGTGGGCATGGGGTAATTCCTGGCGCCGAAACGCAGGAAGAAGTTCAGGCAGATCGGGGCGATCACCGCCAGGAAGAACGCCACGCCCACCGCGAACAGCACGGCGCTGAAGGGAACGAACCGCCGCACGTAACGCTGCTCGTGGTCGTGGAGCCCCGCGGCGATGAACAGCCATACCTGCCGAAGGCTGTAGGGGGCCGCGAGAATCGCCCCGCAGATCAGGCAGACCTTCAGGTACGTGACGAACCCCTCCGCCGGCGCCAGCGTCCGCAGGCGAACCGGCACCCCCTGCAAACGCATCGCCACCGCCGCCGGCCAGCACAGCATCGCCATGAGGTGCTGGCCGAACAGCAGGCACACGGCCATGCCGACCGCGACGCCCACCAGGGCGCGGATCAACCGCCGGCGCAATTCCTCGATATGGTCACCGAGGGGCATGGAGGTTTCATCGAAGCGGACCATGGCTGCAGGCGCCAACGGTGGGGCGGGCGAAACGCCTAATGCTGGGGCGCTTCGTGCGCGTCGGCGGTCTGCTCCTGCGCCGCCGAGCTGTCGGCCGTCCGCTTGACGTCGTCCACGGCCTCGTGAACGTCCTTCATCTCGTCACCGACGTTCTTGAGGCCTCGCTTGAATTCCACGAGGCTCTTGCCGAGGTTCCGACCGACCTCCGGAAGACGCCGGCCGAACAGCAGCACGGCGACCAGACCGATCAGGATCCACTCGGGGGAGCCCCAACCCAAAGCCAGTATGTCCATTGCGTCCGCTCCTCAAAGGCGTTGCGCAGCGGCTCGCCGGATGACAAGGCGCCGACCTCCATCATATCGGCTCGATCCCGCCGAAACAAGACCGACGCTCGCTGCGGAAAACGGCGGCGTTGCGATCACCCAGGCGATCCCTACAATGGGCGCCTTGCTCGCAGATGGGACGCATCCCGCGACGCAAGCGAGGACCGGCGGTGATGTCAAAAGCATCCATGATTACGGGCGTGTTCGAAGTGCCCTCCGGCGAGGCGACCTGCCGGGTGCCCGCGGGGGCGAAGCTGACCGACGCGGCCGAGGCGGCGGGCGTCGTGCTGGACGTATCGTGCGGCGGCGCCGGGACCTGCGGCGGCTGCGCGGTGGATCTGGTCGCCGGAGCCTTCACCGACCTGGACGGCCGTCCGGTCGCCCTGGAGACCCGGCGGCGGGTGCTGGGCTGCCAGACGCGGGCCGTGGCCGACTTCCGCGTCAGCGTGCCCAGCCACAGCCTCGTCAAGGCCGACGAGAAGGTCCTGGTCGACTTCGAACACCTCCCCGAATGGGTCCTCGCCCCGTCGGTTCGCAAGCGGCGGCTCGTGATGGCCCCGCCGGTGCTGACCGACCAGGCCGGCGATATTGAGCGGATCCGCGAGGCGATGGGCGAGCTTGGACGCCCCGAGCGGCTCGATTGCACGCTGGCGGCCCTCCGCGAGGCGCCCCGCGCCTGCCGCGACGGCGGCTACGACGTGACGCTCACGATCTCCCAGCGCAACGGCTCGGCCGACCTGACCCGCATCGAGCCGGGCGATACGACCGGACGGCTGTTCGGCGTCGCCGTCGACATCGGCACCACCACCGTGGTCAGCTCGCTGGTCGACCTGACCACCGGGCGGATCGTCGACTCGGCCTCCAGCTACAACCAGCAGGTCCGGCGGGTCAACGACGTCGCCGGCCGGATCACCGCCGCGTCAACGGCCGAGGGGCTGGCCGACCTGCGCCGGCTGATCGTCGAGGCGACGATCAACCGCCAGATCGGCCTGCTGACGGCCCGCGAAGGCATCGACGCCGCCGACATCGCCCGCGTATCGATCGCCGGCAACACCGTGATGACCCACTTGCTGCTCGGCGTCGACCCGACGCACCTGGGGGCCGTGCCGTTCCAGTCGGCGACCAACGCGCCGCCGTCGCTGCCGGCGGCGGCCGTGGGGCTGGCGGTCCACCCGGCCGCGACGGTCGACCTGGCGGCCGGCCGGGCGGCGTACATCGGCGGGGACATCACCGCCGACCTGGTCGTGTGCGGCCTGGGCGAGCGGGCGGCGACGTCGCTGCTGGTCGACATCGGCACCAATGCGGAGATCGTCGTGGGCAACCGCGACCGCATGATCGCCTGCGCCGCCCCGGCCGGCCCGGCATTCGAGGGCCAGAGCGTCTCGTGCGGGATGCGCGCCAGCGAGGGGGCGATCGACACCCTCGCGATCGACCCCGACAGCCTCGAATGCACCTGGACCGTCATCGGCGGCGGGGCGCCGGTGGGGCTGTGCGGCAGCGCGCTGATCAACTTCGTCGGGCAGGCCCGCCGCGCCGGCCTGCTGACGGCGGCGGGGCGGTTCGACCGCGACCTCGCCGGCGGCCGCGTCGAGCGGATGGCCATGCCCGACGGGACCGAGCCGCTGGGGTACGTGATCGTCCCGGCCGAGCAGACCGACGACCGGCTCGCCCCCATCGTCATTACCGAGGCCGATATCGCCATCCTCCTCCAGGCCAAGGGGGTGATCTACGCGGGGATCCGGATCGCGCTGAAGCACCTGTCCAAGCGGTTCGAGGACCTCGAGACGATCTACCTCGCCGGCGGTTTCGCCCGCCACATCGACCTGGCCGACGCCGTGGCGATCGGCCTGCTGCCGGAGGTCCCGCTGGAGCGGTTCCGCTTCATCGGCAACGGCTCGCTGGCCGGGGCGTACCTGCGGCTCATCGACACCACCTTCGCCGACGCGATGGCCCGCGTCGCCGCGCGGCCCGAGGTGATCGAGCTGAACCTCGACGAGGACTTCGAGGACGCCTACATGATGGCGATGTTCCTGCCGTAGAACGGCCTACGTCCAGTGGGGCTCGTCGCCGGCGTGCAGCCAGAGGTTGACGCAGGGGTCGTCGGGGTCGGCGGTGAGGTGGTGATCCTCGCCGGGGGCGATGATGATGACGTCGCCGGCGGCAAGCTCGTACGAGCGCCCGTCCACCTCCATGACGCCGCGACCCTGGAGGATGATGAAGGCCTCGCAGTCGTCGTGGACGTGGACGTCGCTGCCGCCGGGTCCGTCGGCGGTGTGGGTGCGCTGGCCCGGGGCCTTGAAGCTCAGGGCGCCCTTGTTCAGGTAGCGGCCGGGCAGGAGGCCGGCCAGGACGTGGGCGCCGGCGGCCGTGGTCAGATCATGGAGACGGGAGCGTTTCATGCGCTACTCCTCATCGCCTTCGGCATCGAGCCACTGGCGGTAGCGTTCGTACAGGTTTCGCGCGGAGGGGTACAGCGAGTTGGGGCTCATGAAGTGGGAGAACTCGAACGTGATAAGCTTCTCGCACCCGGCGGCCCGGGCCGCTTCGATCTTGTAGCGGAGGTGGCGCCAGTCGATCGGCATGAATTTCAGGGGAACGTCGCCGCGCTCGAACGTCTCGACGTTGCCCCAGCACCGGATGCCGTGCTCGCGGCAGAGACGGGTGTTAACCTCCAGGTAGGCGGGCAGATCGGTGAACCGGCACAACCCATCCTGGAACGCGCAGATGTCCACCCAGCCGCGCACCCGAGCGAACACCTCCCGCCAGGTGGCCTCGTGGGCCTCGACCGACGAGCCGTCCTCGTGGCCCGGCCGGGGACCGACGAACCAGGGGGAGATGAGCGTCGGGAGGTCCATGAGGGCCTTGAGGTGCTCGGCGAGGCGCTCGTAGAGGGTCACGGCCCCCTCGTGGAACGCGGGGATCTCGTGGGTGAGGTACCAGCCCGCCAGCGCCGGGTGCCCGCCGTGACGGGCGACCACCTCGTCGGCGAGGGCGAGGTTGGCGTCGAGTTCCCGCCGGACGGCGGCCCGGTCGCGGCGCCACGCGACGGAGTCGAACCCGCCGAACCAGAAGTCCATGCCGCACCGCCCGGCCTCGTCAAGGAACAGACTGAGCAGGTCGTCGAAGGCGGGGATCAGCTCGAAGTGCTTTCCCAGGGCCGTGGACTGGAAACAGGTGCGATCCCGCCAGCCGCTGCGGATGAGGATCACCGTGTCGATGCCGACGGCCTTCATCGCGTCGAAGTCCGCCGCCCACTCGGCCGGACCCCAGTTATTCGAGGGGATGTCGCCCACGACGGCGTCGAGAAACGTTCCAGTGATCCGCATGGGACGTCCTCCGGCCTCACGCCTGGTTCAGTGCCGCGGCCTGGCAGACGGTGATGGCCGCGACGAGGACGATGTCCTCGACGCTGCAGCCGCGGGACAGGTCGTTGACGGGTTTGGCCAGGCCCTGCAGCAGCGGGCCGAGGGCCATGGCGCCGCCGAGGCGTTCGACGAGCTTGTAGGCCGTGTTCCCGCACGACAGGTCGGGGAAGATCAGCGTGTTGGCCCGCCCGCCGACGGGCGAGTCGGGGCATTTCCGCTCGGCGACGGCGGGGATCAGGGCGGCGTCGACCTGCATTTCGCCGTCGAGGTTCAGATGCGGCGCCTTATCGCGGGCGAGTTTCGTCGCGGCGACGACCCGGTCGACGGCGCCGCTGGACGCCGAGCCCTTGGTCGAGAAGCTGACCATGGCCACGTAAGGCTCGACCTGCAGCAGCGCACGGCAGGAGCCGGCGGCGGCGACGGCGATGTCGGCCAGTTGCTCGACGGTCGGCTCGGGCACGACGCCGGTGTCGGCGAAGATCAGCGCGCCGTCGACGCCGACGCCGGCGGCGCGGGTGTTCATCAGGCTGCACGAGCTGACGGTCTTGTTGCCCGGGGCGGTGCCGATGCAGTAGATCGCCGCGCGGACCGTCAGGGCCGTCGGGCAGGCCGACCCGGCGACCATCCCGTCGGCCATGCCGTGACGGACCATCAGGGCGCCGAAGTAGTTCGGGTGCGAGCGCAGCAGCCCGTCGGCCGCCTCGGCGGTCATGCCCTTGTGGGCGCGCAGCTCGACCAGGTCGGCCACGAAACGGTCCCATCGCTCGTCGTGGAGGTAGTCGACGATCACGGCGTCGGCGAGGTCGACGCCCTCGTCGCGGGCGGTCGCGGCGATGGCGTCGGGGTCGCCCAGCAGCGTCACGCCGCCGATGGACCGCCCAAGATACGCCCCGGCGGCCCGGACGACGCGGGCGTCGTGGGCTTCGGGAAGCACGATGTTCGATTGGACGGAGGATGCCTTACGGAGGATTTTCTCGATCACACCTTCTGCCATACGATTGCCTTTACGTCCCGCCGCCGTTACGATGGCCGGTGGCCCGTTCGACGTACGTGTCCGAGGGGCCGCGGGTCCACGTGCAACAGGAAAACCGCAAATCGACCTTATAGCGGATCGGTTGTCATGAGTCACGAACGTTGGCATGTGATCGAGAAAATCGAGGTCCAGGTCGCGGCGCTGGCGGCGCTGGCGCTGGTGTACGTGGTCGCCTGGCGGCCGGTGTGGCCCCGGGACGTCACCGGGACATTCACGTTCCTGCCGACCGGGGCGATCGGTCCGCTGGCGCTGACGGCCGTGCTGGTGTGGGTTCTGGCGGCGGCCTGCGCGGTCGTGACGATCTCGGCGCGGACGGAAGGGGCGCTGCTGGCCACGCTGGTGGGCGTGGCGGGGCTGGCCATGCGCTCCGGACCGATGCGCCTGCTGGTCAACGCCCACGCCGATGCGCCCGGACGGCTTATGGCCGCCCTGGCCGTCGAGGTCGTCGCGCTGGCCGCGATCCTGCTGGGGGCCCTGGTGGTCATCAGTGGCGTACGGGCGGTGCTGCTGCCGCTGTGCCCGCCGTGGTTGCGGCCGGGCGGCGGGAAGAGCGTCGACGCCGGGGCCGACCCGTCGGTCGCCCGGCGGCGGCTTGGGGCGCCGTCAAGCCTTAAGCGCATGAAATTCATGGTCTTGGGGATCGACCCGCTCGCCGAGGGCGAGGGGAAGCTCTCGACGAAAGACCACCTGGCGGCGGCCGGCGGGGCGTTCGGAATCACGCTGCTGACCGGCTGGCTGGTGCTGATCGGCACCCTTGCCGCCGCCCACGGCGTCGAGCGGGGCCAGATCCTCTTCGGCCTGGCGGTGTCGTTCCTCCTGGCGGCCCTGCTGGCCGACCAGGTGACCCCCGCGGGCTTCAGCCTGCCGTGTCTGGCGGCGCCGCTGGTGCTGGCGATCGGGGTCTACGTGCACGCCGCCGGCTTGGCGCCGAATCCGCCGCTGACGTGGATGCAGGTGCCTGCCCTGGCCAACGCGCTGCCGATCGACTGGTTGTGCGCCGGGTGCGGCGGGGCGGTCGGGGGGGACTGGATCTCCAGCCGCATCCGCGAGGCTCGCCGCGCGACGGTGGCGTCCGAGACGGCGGCGTGACCCGGTTGAAGCTCATGCGTTGGGAGAGATCATCATGACCGGCCTCGAGACGACACGCGACGGCTATTTCGGTCCCTACGGCGGGCGCTTCGTCCCCGAAACCCTCGAAGATGCCCTGGTGCAGCTGGCGGCCGAGTACGCGGCCGCGTCGGAGGACCCGGCGTTCACCGCCGAGTTCAACCGCTGCCTGCGGGAGATCGCCGGACGGCCGAGCCTGCTGTATTTCGCCCGCCGGCTGACCGAGAAGGTCGGCGGGGCGAAGCTCTACCTCAAGCGGGAGGACCTCAGCCACACCGGCGCCCACAAGATCAACAACACGCTCGGCCAGGCGCTGCTGTGCGTGCGGATGGGCAAGAAGCGGGTCATTGCCGAGACCGGCGCCGGCCAGCACGGGGTGGCCACGGCGACGGCGGCGGCGGTGTTCGGCCTGGACTGCGACGTCTACATGGGCACCGAGGACATGCGCCGCCAGGCGCTCAATGTCTTCCGCATGGAACTGCTGGGCGCCCGCGTGATCCCGGTCGACAGCGGCCAGCGCACGCTCAAGGACGCCACCAACGAGGCGATGCGCGACTGGATGGGCTCGGTGGGCCACACGCACTACATCATCGGCTCGGTCGTCGGCCCGCACCCGTTCCCGACGATGGTGCGGGACTTCCAGCGCTGCATCGGCCGCGAGGCCCGCGCGCAGATGCTCGAGCAGGCCGGGGCCCTGCCCGACGTGGTGGTCGCCTGCGTCGGCGGGGGCTCCAATGCCGCGGGGATTTTCGCCGCGTTCGTCCCGGACGCCGGCGTGAAGCTCGTCGGCGTCGAGGCCGGCGGGACGGGCCTGTCGCTGGGCCGCCACGCCGCGAGCCTCTGCGAGGGCCGTCCCGGCGTGCTGCACGGGTCGCTCAGCTACGTCCTGCAGGATGACGACGGGCAGACCGCCGCGGTGCACAGCGTCTCGGCGGGCCTGGACTACCCCGGCGTCGGGCCCGAGCACGCCTGGTGGCACGACACCGGGCGGGTCAGCTATACCAGTTGCAGCGACGACGGGGCGATCGAGGCGCTCGAGACGCTCAGTCGCGTCGAGGGGATCATCCCCGCCCTCGAATCGGCCCACGCCGTCGCCGAGGGGATCCACCTGGCCGCGTCGATGCGGCCGGATCAGTCGGTGCTGATCAACCTGTCGGGACGCGGGGACAAGGACTGCAACGAGATCGAATCGCTGCTGAAGAAACGGGAGTCGACCTGACCGCCATGAATCGTCTGGAAGCGAACTTCGCCGCCCTCCGCGCCGAGGGCAGGCGCACGCTGGTGCCGTTCATCACGGCCGGATACCCGTCGCTGGCGGCCACCGAGGCCCTGCTGAAACGGTTCGACGCGCTGGGGCTGGGCGTGTGCGAGCTGGGGATCCCCTTCACCGACCCGATCGCCGACGGGCCGGTCATCCAGGCGTCGTACACCGAGGCCTTGGCCGCCGGGGTGACCAGCGGGAAGATCTTCGAGATGGTCCGGCGCTTCCGCGACGGCGGGGGGACGCTCGCGCTGGTGGCGATGGTCAGCTACACCATCGTTTACAAGCATGGCCCCGAGGCCTTCGCCGCCGCCGCGGCCGAGGTGGGCTTCGACGGGCTGATCCTGCCCGATCTGCCGCTGGAGGAAGCGGCGGCGATGGAGCGGATCGCCGCGGAGAAGGGGCTCTCGCTGATCCTGCTGATCGCCCCGACGACGGCGCCGGCGCGGCGGCGGGAGATCGCGGCGCACAGTCGCGGCTTCATCTACATGATCTCGATCGCCGGGATCACCGGCGAGCGGACGGCCTTGCCCGACGAGACGATCGAGGCCGTCACCGAGCTTCGCAGGCACACCGACACGCCGGTCTGCGTGGGATTCGGCATCTCCAACCCCCAGACCGTCGCCGCCGTCTGCCGCGTCGCCGACGGGGCGATCGTCGGCTCGGCGATCGTCCACCGCATCACCGACCTGAAGGATCAACCCGCCGACGCGATCGCCAAAAGCGTCGGGGCGTTCGTGGCCGAGTTGATGGAGGGCGCGAGGTCTCAAGCTTGAGGCGCCGCTGCCCTGTGTCGAGCTTCCCGAGGGAGATGAGCATGAAACCCGGCCAGTCCTGCACGTTCGAATCGCAGGCCTACACCGACGACGTCGCCGGTAAGACGGTCCGCCGTATCACGTCGCCCGACGCGTGGTGTCGCCATCCGTATTTCTATTTCAATATGTGGACGCCCGACGCGTCGCGCGTGCTGGTGGTGTCCAACCGCGACGACGGCCGCTGGCGGCTGTACCTCGTCGAGGTCGACACCGGCCGGGCCGTCTGCCTGACGGACGATCCGGCCCTGCGGTCGGGCATGGCCGAGCTGTCGCGCGACGGGGCGACGATGCTCTACGGGACGGCGACGGACCTGCGCCGGCTCGACCTGCGGAGCTTCCGGCCCGAGACGCTCTACACGCAGGCCGAGCCCTGGGCCGGTCGCGGCGTTTACTTCAGCGCCACCGCCGACCACACGCGGGCGGCCCTCGTGCAGATGCACGCCGAGGACGTCATCCCCGCCAAGACCGGCTGGGACACGTTTGAAGCACAGTTTCGCGCCCGCCCCCGCAGCCGCCTGGTCGAGGTGGACCTGGTTACGGGGACCGAGACGGTCCTGCTGGAGCAGCGGTGCCACTTTGGCCATCCCAACTACCGCCCCGATGGCCGCACCATCATGTTCTGCCACGAGGGCCCGTGGGACCTGGTCGATTCCCGCCTGTGGTTCATCGACCCGGACGGAACGAACCTCCGCGAAGGCCGCAAACGGAAGCCCGACAGGCCGCCCGCCAAGGGGGCCGAGCGCTGGGGCCACGAGTACTGGCTGGCCGATTCGTCCCGGGCGGCCTACGAGTACTACCCCGGGCGCGACGACCAGGGCGTCACCAGCATCAACCTGCTCGATCCCGACACGCTCGACGAGGAGGTCCTGATGACCGCCACGCGGTTCGCCCACTTCCAGTCCAATCGCGACAACACGCTCATCGTCGGGGACGGCCACCCGACGCTGAGCGGCAACATCGTCCTCGTGGATGTCCCGACGAAGACCGAGCGTTCCGTCTGCCGGCACGGCTCGAGCATGAAGCCCTACCTCGACCCGCTCACCGGCAAGCCCGAAACGCAGATGGTCCACCCCCACGCCGCCTTCAGCGGCGACAGCCGGCGCGTCGTCTTCTCCAGCGACCTGCACGGGGCGCCGGCCGTGTACGTGGTGACGCTGTGAAGGGCGCCGCAAGGCGTTGACGGTCGGCGGGGGGCGCGGTATCCTATAACCTTGCTCGGATAAAGACCTTGCCGGCTTTGTCCGGACAATCTTCATGAGAGGGACTCAAACATGAAAGCTGCAGCGCGCCGCGTTCTTGGGGGGATCCTGATCGTTCTGTCGGCGGTCGCCGTCTCGCACGCCGCCGTGACCGTGACGGTCGACACGGCCGACACCCACCAGACCCTCCGCGGTTGGGGCTGCGTCTTGCCCTGGCTGATGGATGTGCCCGACCCGCTGGTCGCTCAGATCATCGACGTGGGCGTCAACGACCTGGGGCTCAACTGCTTCCGCTACGAGTGCCCCGCCGGCTGGTCGACGGACGTGACGCGCTGGGAGTGGCTCAACGACGACGACGATCCGTGCCACATCAACTGGGACGCGTTCAACACGGCCGACCTGGACGCGAAGATCGCCAAGTGGGTGTTGCCCGTCAAGCAGGCCGTCGAGGCCAACGGCGAGCCGTTCTATCTGCAGGTGAGCCCGTCGTGGTTCGACGGGGGCTCCAGCGGATCGATTCCCGTGTGGATGTTCCGCAATGCCGGCGAGTACGCCGAGTGGGCCGAGGCACTGCTGCTGCGGCTGCGGGATGCGCACGGGATCGAGGCCGATTACTACACGATCTGCAACGAGGCCGCGAACAACAACGCCTTCACCTCCGCCGCCGTCGTCGCCAAGATGATCAAGACGCTCGCGCCGCGCCTGGCCGAGCACGGGTTCGCCACGCGGTTCGCGTTTCCCGAGAGCATCAACGCCTACGCCGCCTACAGCGCCATCCAGCAGGTCGCCGGCGACGACGAGCTGTGGGACCTCGTCGACGTGATCACTTATCACCTGTACGGCGGGACCGACTACCGCGACGACCTGTGGGCCTTCGCCGCACCCCGCGGGATCCAGACCGCCCAGACGGAGTTCCTCGGGTCGTCCAGTTTCACCAACGTCGTCGACAACCTCTACAACGACATGACGGTCGCCAACGTCTCCGAATGGGAGGTGTACGGCATGGGGTTCCCCGTGCCGGACGATGCGCGGACGTCGTTCACCCGCTCGAGCCATTTCTGGCTCTTTCGGCAGATCATGCCTTACGTCCGGCCCGGGGCCGTCCGCGTGGGGGCGACCAGCGACGAGGCCACCGTCCGCGCGCTGGCGTTCGAGCGGGACGGCGAGGTGACCGTCCTGCTGATCAACACCGGCGGCGGCTCGATCGCCCGGACCGTCAACGTCAGCGGCCTTCCCGCCGGCGAATACGCCGCCAGCCGCAGCGTGAACGAAGGCGTGCTGAAGGAACTCGGCGTTCGCACCGTCGGCCCCGACGGGATGCTGGCCATCGACCTGCCCGCCGGCGCGCTGTTGACGATCTACCCCCACAACGACGGCAACCTCCCGCCCGAGCCGACCGCCTGGGGCGCCGCCGACGACTACCTCATCCAAGGCGGGATCACGTCGACGACGCTTTCGGCCGCCGCACAGGACCCGGAACTGGACGACCTGACCTACACCTGGTCGCTGGTCGAGGCCCCGATGGCATCGCTGGTGGCTCTGGCGACCAACGGCGCGACCTGTCAGGCCTCCGGGCTGGTGGTCCCCGGCCCGTACGTCTTCGCCGTGGAGATCAGCGACGCAGCCCACACGGTCACCCGCGAGATCATGCTCAACGTCTACGCCGCGAACCAGCCGCCCGTCGTGTTCGCCCACGTCCGCATCCCCGTGCAGATCTTCCTGCCGACGACCTCGGCCGCGCTCCGCACGCACGCCTACGACCCCGAGGGGACAATGGTGAGGTTCGAGTGGTCGGTCGTCTCGGCGCCCGCCGGGGCCGCTCCGACGTTGGCGTCGCCCATCAACCCTTCGTGCGTCGTGTCGGGGCTGACCGTGCCGGGCGAGTACGTCTTCCGCTCGACCGCCACGGACGGGATCGATAGCTCCTCCGTGGACCTGCCCGTCACCGTCTTTCCCCAGGACGTCCATCCGCCGTTCATCACGAACGCCCAGGCCGTCGCCATGCCCAACGGGTGCGGCCTGCTGACCGCGACGACCGGCGACGTCGACGGCGACTGGACCAGCCACTGGTGGGAGGTCAGCAGCGGCCCGGCCGGCGCGGCCGTCCGCTTCTCCAACCCCGGCCGCGCCCGCACGGCCGTCTGGACCGACACGCCCGGCACGTACCGCTTCGCGCTGAACGTCGTCGGACCCAATCAGTACACATCGGCCCAGGTGACGGCCACGCTCGACGCCACTGCGGCACCGTTGCCGGGGGACGCGACGCTCGACGGCGGTGTCGATCTCGACGACTTCGCGGTCCTCAAGAATCACTTCGGCCAGCAGGCCTCCTGGGACCACGCCGACTTCGACGGCAACGGCACGGTCGACCTGGACGACTTCATGCTCCTCAAGCAGAACTTCGGCCGGACGGCGATGGAGTAGGCCCTTTCACCCTGGCCGGCTTGACGTGAACAGGAACGCGGCGCGCCTGGACCCGAAGGCCCGGACGCGCCGCGTTCGGTCAGATACGCCCGTCCGCGGCTACGGGATGTAGATGTACCCCGGCGAGGCGACCACGGCCGACGACTCGGCCCCAATCGTGCTCAGCAGGGACAGGTGGTAGCGGGTGTGCGACCGGGCGGGCCGATCGGTGTCGACCCACGAGGTCGTCCCCGCCGGCAGGACGACCGCCGGGGCGCCGTCCCGCCAGACGATGTAGTACGCCACACTCACGCCGGACGGCGCCGACCACGACACGGTGATGTCGTCGCCGTTGAGCGTCGCCGTCGGGCTCACCGGCGCCGAGGGGATCGGCCCCGAGGGGGCGTCGGCCTTGACGATCATCGGCCAGTGGGCCGTCGTGGTGACGGTCCCGTCGTCGGCCGTGATCGTCGCGAGATAGACGCCCTCGTCGTTGGCGCCCGGCGTCCACGAGATCGTCCGCGTGGGCGCGTCGTACGACGCCCCGCCCGGCAGGCCCGTGACGGCGATGCTCAGCGCATCGTCGTCGGGATCCATGATGAGCAGGTTCTTGTAGAGCTGCTCGCCGGGATGGACCACGTGCTTGAGGCACGGCTTGATGATGGGGGCGTGGTTGGGCTCGCTCTGATGCGGATCGATCTGGTCCGGGTGGCACATGAGGGCCAGGACGTAGGCGCCGTAGAGATTCTTGCGGGCCTGCTCCATGTCCTGCGTGGGCGTGCCGGACTCGTAGCCGTAGTACTTGTTCAGGTCGGAGACGAACGTCGACATGATCGCCATCGCCGACGGCGTGGACGCGGCCTCGTAGCGGTTGTTGAACGCACACAGCGAGCCGGTCGCCCACGGCGTGCCGGCGGTGTAGGTCAGCGTGGTCGAATTCCAACTCAAGGGCACGTACCCGGCCATGAGGCGCCGCCGGATGTAGGTGGTGACGCAGGCCTGGCGGTCGGCGTCGCCTCGGATGCGGCGGATGTTGTCCAGGACATGCAGCCGCCCGGAGAACGGCGACTCGTAGCCGGACATCTCGACCAGTTCGACGCGGCATTCGGCGTTGGCCATGCCGCCCGAGCCCAGGTCGACCAACTGGCTGCGGTTGACGCCGTCGTAGTAGCGGTCGCCGTCGCCCTGGTAGTCGTTGGGGCCGGTCCACCAGCCGTCGTCGGTCATGAGGGCCTCGGCCCGC
>CAZHRW010000176.1:0-60742 GCA_964535025.1 uncultured Planctomycetales bacterium | reverse complement strand
GACGCGGCTCCGCCGGTGGCTGTGCGAGAAGCATAAGGTGGACAGTGGCGGGGATTCACGATACTCCGACCGTCACCTGGCCGAGCGATACGGCCTGGTGCGTCTGCCGCGGCTTCCGCGTCGCTATCCGTGTGCGAACGCATGAGTCCTTGTCCGAGAGCCGGATGCGGGAAAACCGCACGTCCGGTTCGATGAGCGGGATGTGGAGACGGAGTTATCGAACGGACTGAGGCACCGGCACACGGCGAAAGCCGCCGGTCAACGGCCACTCCCCGTTCCTGTCGCCACCGCGCCACATCTCGACTCTACCCGAACGAACCAGAACGAACCAGATTGTCCCGTTTTCTGTTTGACGCATGTCCGCAGTCGTGGTAAATTCACATAGGCCTTTCCGACAATGGGTTTCGTCCGGGGTTTGCGACGGTGTAAAGGTTCAGTCGGAGTTGGACATCCGGCCCGCTTCGGTTAGATAGTACGACCAAGCGGGAAGGAGATGTCCATGGGTGACGCGCAGAAGCGCGTTCGACGGCGGTTCACAGCCCAGCAGAAGGTGGCGATCTTGAAGGAGCATCTGGTCGAGAAAGCTGCGGTCTCTCAGGTCTGCGACAAGCACGCCCGCAATCCCACGGCTTTCTACCGCTGGCAGAAGGAGTTCTTCGAGAACGGCCCGGCCGCCTTCGAGAGTCGGCGTTCGGCCGGCGACGCCAAGAGTCGCCGGCTCAAAGAGCGGGTCGAGAAGCTCGCGGCCAAGCTGGCCCGCAAGGACGAGGTCATCGCCGAGTTGATGGAGGGCCACGTCCGTCTAAAAAAAGTCTTGGGGAGGACTGAATGGGTTCGGACTTGTTGCGTCTTTCTCGTCTTATTATATTGGGTCCAACGGGGATCCGCTAGGCGGCGTTGCATTTCGCGGTTTGTGCGCCGACTGACCTGTACCAGGCGGCTTGCACCGGTTTTCCTTCGAGGAGACGAAGAATGGTTCTTGCAGGGAAGAGGATCCACAGTATTCACGTCATTGCACTGATCGGGCTTTCGTTGTCATGCGTCGGGTGTGCGTTTGGTGACCGCGTGGTCGCGCTGAGCTATACCCCGACGCCAGCGGTCTCCAGTCAAGGCAACGGGATTGCAGTCTACCTGGCCCCAATCCAGGACGTCTGTCAGAATCGCCGGCTGCGCGACGACAAAGGCCGGGAGATCGGCGACGTCGTCAACGGTTACAACATAAGGACGGCCACGGTCGTATCGAAGTCGATGGACCTGAGTCCGTGGATTACCGATGCTCTTACGAAAGAGCTTCATCAACACGGTTTCCAGCCCCTTCAGGTCACAGCGCTGCCACCTGACTGTGAGCTAGGCATAAGCGGTTCGCTGAGTGAATGCTATTCCAAGATGAAGTTCTTCGGCGGCCAAGTCTGCACACTGAAGGTAAACATCATCGTTCACAGGAATGGCGCTCCGGTCGCGAGCAAGGAGTATGTCGGTATCCACAAAGGAGGGTTGGGCGTGGGGACAGCCGCAGAGTATGAGAGGATATTCCAGGCGGCAATGGCTGACCTGATGGCTAAAGTCATGCCGGATGTGGTAGCACAGGCACAATGATCTACGCGCCTCCATCGGCGTCTCGCCTCATGCTGGCTCTGGGGCTGTGCTGCACGGTCCTGGTCGCTTGCTCAGGCTGTGGACTCTGGGTCAGCAGCAACCGAGCTGTCAACAGTGGCGACCTGCGCCTTGTCGACCCCTACGACGGGTCGCGCGTGTACCCCCTCCATGTGGCCCTGCTGGGGAGCGAACAGAAGGTCGCGAAGCTTGCTCCCCCATTGCGCCTTCTGGAGAGCCGAATGGCCGAGGACTCATGGCAATATGGGGTTATAAGGGCGGCAGATTGCGGCATCCTGGCGTGCTACGCCAATGAAATGGACATAGCGGCCCGCGCACTCGATCGTGCGCTGGAACTGTCAGAGGCAATCGCTGCCGACGAATCCCAGACATCCCGCGTACGTGGCACTGGTGGTTCGGAACGCGCCAAGGCGTTTGCGGGAGAACCACACGAGACCGCCGCAATCTACATCTTCCGAGGCTTGGTCTACTTGGCGAAGAACGACCCCGAGAACGCCAAGAGCTGCTTTCTTCAGGCCACGCTTGCCGATGCCATGTCCACGCAGGACGAGATGCGCTCGAATTGGCTGACCGCCGACATACTCACGACGCTCTCGTTCCGGCTCTACGGAAGCGACGTTCGCGCCGACGACCACATTAAGATGATAGCAGCGACATACTCTGATACATACGATGACGCAGGCTGGGTGGACACCGAATCGTTGGCTCGGTTAGGCGCAAAGGGTCTCACCATCGTGGTCGTCTGCGCCGGATCCCCTCCGGTCAAGTACGGGCAAGGGCAACTGATGTACGAGGCGGCAGAATCCAAGGTGGCCAGCGTGCACGTCGAGGGCTGCCCAGCTTGGCTGACTGACAGCGTGTATATTCAAGCAGTTACGCGCGGCCGACGGAACGTCGACGATATGATCCGCGCTCGCGAACGTAGCCGGCAGCACCTTCAGGGGATTGGGTCAGTGGGGCTTGGCGTGGCGGGCGCGGTCGGCGGGCCGATAGGCTTGGCCATACAACTGGCCGCGGCGGCGGCCATTGATGGCAGTACAAAGATCGACATCGATGCGGATAGTCGACAGGTCGGGGCTATTCCCGGGTACTTCTATGTATGGGTCAGCAACACTCTGCAGCCTGGGGACACCGTGCAGGTCGAGTTGCGAAACATTGCCGATAAGGCAATCGCTCAAGGTTCCTTTGTGATACCTGCGACGTCGGGTGAGAGGCCTACGATAGCGCTGGCATGGTTCCCGCGCTAGGTGGGGCGTCTCGTCCCGTCAGGAGATGCTGCTATGAGAACAAGAACCGTCTTCACCCTTCTGGTCGCACTTGTCCTGCTTGTGATGCCCAGCTGTGCGCGCATCCAGAATCGCCCTGGAGGCAGTTCCACATTCGTCGACCCGCCGTCCCAGCCTCTGCCGGGCTGCGGCATCGACTCCAAAGAACTGCGGGCCGCAGCCGATCGAATGGCGAGATCCATCATGAACACGCCGCAGATCGTCGGAGCTAACGGAGCACCTCGAATCGTGCTTGACGAACAGTACTTCGTGAACGAGAGCACGCAGATTATCGATAAGGCCTTGTTCACCGATTACCTTCGCGTTGATCTGCAAAAAGTCTCCGGCGGTCGTTTCGAGGTGCTGGGCCGCAACTATGACGACATGATTGAGACTGAGCGGGCTTCCGAGGCCAGTGGCAACGTGACAGCCGGGGCCGTTGTCTCGCCCTCCACGAGACTGGGCTGGGACTACCGCCTTGGCGGCGCTATCCGTTCAATATCAAAAGTCGTTCCCGCCACTGGGGCCAGGAGTTCTTATTTTCTGATCACTTTCGAGCTTATCGAACGTGGGTCAGGTCGGATCGTCTGGTCCGACCGGTACGAATTCAAAAAGGTTGCCAGTACGGCCACAATCTATCGATAAGAGGAGACAGAGCCATGACCTCATTCAGGGTCTTCGTTGTTACGGCGGTGTTGAGCGTGCCCATCCTCGCCGGATGCAGGACCGAGGGACCGTCAGTTGCCATCTCTAATGCTGATGTGTCCATTCCATACAATACAGTGCTCATACTGGATAGATCGATCACTAACTGGACGGCGTGGCTGCCGTGGGAGAAACAGTCGAAGATCGCTGTCGATCGGAATGTTAAGACGACAACGCCGACCGGCTTCATGAATGTGGAGATTGCCTTGCGCAATCGAACCGACCACATGCAGCGTCTTGATGTTCAAACGAAATTTTTCACCGCCGATGGGGCCCAAGTCGATGAGTCGGCGATTGAGACGGTTGTGTTGCGTTCTCAGGAAACCAAGGCGTATTCCTGCTCGAGTCTGCAGGGGTCCGCCGAGAGGTACCGTGTCGAGATCTCTGGAGCTCGCTGATGATAAGCCATTGTCGATATCTTCTGGCAATTCTTGTTCTGATTAGTTGCCTACTCATGGTGGGCTGCGCTCCCGAGAGGCCGATTGCTCCGGCATCCGATGTGCATGCTTGCCCATAGTGTCTCGCGGTCGTCTCAGTCGCTTTGTGGCGATTCTGTGGACTTGGGATAGAGTCGAGATGTGGCGCAGTGGCGACGAGAACGCACTTCTTCGCGAGTTCGGAGTTCCGGGGAGAAGCGCCAGTAACTGACGGAGCGTAGTGGATGCAAGCGCCATACCGTGAGGCAGTAGCGACCTACCACGACCCCGAGTCATGGCGGTGCGCCCGCAAGGGCACGACGCAAGCGTTGACAGGGGAACCATGCAGGCCGGGTATTGAGCTCCGTAATCACCCTTTCCGGGGTGCCGACCTCGTTGCGCGTAAGGGAAGGCAACACGATGCGTGGCGTTCTCGCGAGCCGCGTCATCGGCCCCGCGGAGTCGAAGACCCCGAGCATGCATGGACGCTCCATGCCCGAGAACCGGGAGATCCCGTCGGTACCCGCCTCGCGGCGTCGATGGCCGCGATCGGGTCGGTCAGGGAAGGCCTGTGGCCGAACGCCTGACGTGCACGCCGGCGGGAAGTCTGACACCAGCGTAGTACCGCAGAACGCCGGGAACAAAACCCGGCCGCGCGTGATTGACGGTGACGGCGGAACTGTGACCCCACCGGGCAACCGAAAGGGCCCGACTGGGAACCCTCCGCCTGGGGCCGTAGACCCCGTACGGCCACAGCGGCGGCGGACCGGCGGGAGGGAAGGCCGGTGACCACGGGCAAGGCTGACCGATCGCGCGTGAGTCGGACACAGAGCCGGCCGGAAGCGTTGCAGAGGATCGGTCCGCTCGCGCCGGGCGTTGCACGTGAACGCCCGACGGCACGACCCAAGGTAGGAGCCGTATGAGGTAGTTCCTCACGTACGGATCTGTGCGGGGGGCGGGCCGAAAGGCCCGTCCCTACCGCGATCTTAATAATATTGACGGTGTTCCCCACGCGTGCTATAGGGTTGGGCATGGGCAGAACGGGGCGAATCGTGGTTCAGGAGATGCCGCACCATGTGACGCAGCGGGCCTGCCGTGAGCGGCGTCGAACGGGCAACCAGCGGCAGCAGACATTCTTCTGCGATGACGACTACCGGGCGTACCTGTCGCTGCTGAAGGACGAGTGCGGCCGCTGCGGCGTGAGGGTGCTGGCCTACTGCCTGATGCCCAACCATGTGCACCTGGTGCTCGTGCCGGGCGAGGAGAAGGCCTTGGCGGCGGCCGTGGGCCAGGTGCACGTGCGGTACACGCGGCGGATCAACTTCCGGGAGCGTTGGCGGGGCTACCTGTGGCAGGGGCGGTTCGGGTCGGCCGTGATGGACGAGGCGTATCTTCTGAATGCCGCGGCGTATATCGAGCGCAACCCGGTGAAAGCGCACTTGGCCGAGCGGGCCGAGCACTGGTCCTGGAGCAGCGCCGCGGCCCACGTCGGCGGCCGTCCGGACGCCATCGCAGAGACCGGCTGGCTCGCCGAGCGTATTGCCGGCTGGATCTGCCCGTGGGGCGAGTACCTCGCCCGGGATGACTGCGAAACAGTGGCCCCGCTGCTGCGTCGCGGCGAGACGACCGGCCCGTTCGACAAGGCTCACGGCAGGCCGTCCTATCGGGGACGGCCGCTTCCTGGCCTCGCTGGGCCGTCTGCTCGGACGCGATCTGACACCCAAGAAGCGCGGTCCCAAACCGAAGCGTCAAAGGGCAACGCGATGAAAACCGGGCCGGATGAGATAGGATAGAAGTATTAAGTGCGCGTCCCCGGAATTGAAGAAGCGGGAGATGATGGTATGCTGTTTTTGAATGCAAATGGCGAAGACCCTGAGGAGCTCAAGAAGCAGTTGGACGAGCTTCGAAGACGAATTGGGCCGCTTGGCCTTAACAGGATGCTTCGCGGAGTAGTCAATGTATGCTGGATGATGCTGCCAGCTGAGAAACAGACACGTGATGGGCTAACTGAGGAAATGCGAGAAGCAGTCGAACGGGTTCTGGAGACTATACCAGAGAGTATGGAGATACTACCCTTCATGGGCGACGAATAATGTTGCGAACTGAGGTGGTCCACGAGGGCAAACGCATTCTCCTGATCGGGTAGCGTCGAGATGTGGCGCTGTGGCGACGGGAGCGGGGGGCGAGACAAGTCGTCGTGGCGGCCCCCGTTCTCCTCGGCGTCGAACGGAGACCACAGCTCCTCGACGATCTGCTCGATACCCGGCTGGAAAGACGAAGAATCGCTTGGGCGCGACCGGCTCAGGGGGTACAAATGGCCATCCAACGCCCGGTGGCGTCGCCGGGCCGAGTTCAAATGGGAAATGTCAGATGAATCAGTCAGGTCAGGAGCGGACAATAGAATGGACGTGGCCGGAGGGCAGGTCGTTCGCGTTTTTCCTTTCGTTTGATTTCGAGGCCGATGCCCCGGAGGTCAGGGAGAAGCCGCGCGATTATGTTTCGCTGACGCGGGGTCGAGCGGGACTGGGGGCGATTGGTCGGCTGCTTGACATCATGAATGCGTGTGGTGTCAAGACGACCTTTTACATCTGCACGTGGTTGATCGAACAGCATCCGGGACTCATCACCCGGATCGCCGACCAGGGCCATGAGATCGGATGCCATGGGTATCTGCATGAGCATTTGATCCATCTTTCCGCGGAAGAAGAGCGCGGGGTCTTCGAAAAGTCAGATGCGCTCTGCAAAAGCTTTTTCGGCGGGCCCCCGGCCGGGTTCCGGGCGCCGTACTGGCGGATGAATGAGGGGACAGTGACGCTGATCTCGGAGTTTGGTTTCAAACACGACAGCAGCATGATGGACTCGAATGCGCCGTACATCCTTGTCCATGAGCCGGACCGGGGGGCTGTGGTCGAATTGCCGGTGAGCACGTACCTCGATGATTATCCTCATTATGAAGTAAACAGGCGGTCGGCCGGCCAGTTCAAAGCGCTGGTCTTAGAGGAAGTGGATGCGGTCAAGGAACAGGGCGGATACATGAGCCTGTCGATGCACCCCAAGATGGAAATACTTGACTCGCGCCTGAAGGCCCTCCAAGCCATCATCGAGTATGTGCAGGCAAACAATGGCTACCTTTCCACCGGGAACGAACTGGCCGAAGCGGTGATGGAGAACCTGGCGTAAGGCTGCATCGTACTTCGGGGGACGTCGTCATAATTCCGGTAGCGTGGAGTGGTGGCGCGGCGGCGACAGGAACGGGGAGCGGCCGTTGACCGGCGGCTCATCTACCCCCACCTCCCGCGTGCCGCGAAGCGGCACGAGAGCCCTTCGACAGGCTCAGGGCTGGCCAGGAGAACAGGCGACACGGCTCAACGCCACTGCTCGCGTTTCTCCCCCCCCCCCCCCGGCAGATCCCCCCCCCCCTTCGACAAGCTCAGGATCTTCGACTTCGGCTGCGCTGAGGGCCGGCTTCCTCAGAACGGCAGGCCAGAGGCCAGAGGCCTGAGACTAGAGGTGCGGCCACAGCAACAGCACAATCACGACAACCCCACCGTCTGGGCGAGATCGTCGAGGGTGATTTTGGCAGAGGCCGGCTCACGCACGCATTGGCGCCTCGACCGACGCAAGCATTGCGTGGGCTTTCCTCGGGGGAGGTCCGCACCGTGGTGTGACGGTCGTCGCTGCGTGACATAGCCGATACGGGCGCCGAACGTTGTTCCTCCTTTCTGCCCCGCAACCCGCATCCGGAACTCGACAAAACGCGAATGCGTGGTATAATGGCGACGATATCGTCATGCCGCGAAGCGGCGCAAGGAAGGCCCCGCGTTGGCCTTGGGGAGGGCTCTTTGCGTTCACCTCTATGGCGAGTCTGTTGATGTGCGTGCCCGGACCGGCGGCCGGCTCCGGGCGCCGGACGGGTGCGGACAGACTTCGAGTCGGTGGAGGAGCATGGGTATGCCTGATCGATCGCTTGAGCCGGATTCGCGGACACCCGCCTTCGAAGTTCTCGAATCCCGCATTCTGCTGGACGGCTCGGGTCCGCCGCAGCTCGTGAGCCTGACGGAGACGGGCCTGCCCGGCAACGGGCCGAGCACCGCCGCCGCCATCAGTGCCGATGGGCGGTTCGTCGCGTTCGCCTCGGAGGCGGAGAATCTCGTCGAGGGCGACGAGAACGCGGCGTCGGACGTGTTCGTGGTCGACCGCCTCACCGGCCAACTGACCTGCTGCAGCGCGGAGGGGTACACCGGTCTGCCGTCCCCGATCCGGATCAGCGGGCCCAGCACGGCCCCCACGATCAGTGACGACGGCCGGTACGTGGCCTTCCTGTCCTACAACGAAAAGCTCACCGACGACGACGGGAACGGCATCCCCGACGTGTTCGTCTACGACACCACCACGGGCGAGCTTCAGCGCGTGACGCATCCGATCGCCGGCACCATGGGGATCCTCAGCGGGCGACCGGCCCTCAGCGGCGACGGGGCCTTCGTCGCCGTCGAGTACATGCCGATGTCCGGGCCCTACCTCGGGTCGATGGGGATCTGGCGGATCGACCTGGCCGACCTGAGCATGGAGCCGGTCGTCGCGATCGGCTATGACGGCACGCCCCTGAGCGGGCCGAGCTATCAGCCGGCCATCAGCGACGACGGCCAGCGCGTGGCGTTCGTCTCGGCGGCCGCCAACGTGGCGCCGAACGACACCAACGGCGCGCCCGATGTGTTCGTCCGCGACATGCAGGCGGGGACGGCCGAACGGGTGAGCCTCGGCGACGGCGGCCACCAGGCCGACCGGGGCGCCGGCGCCTATCCCGACATCAGCGGCGACGGGCGGTACGTGGCGTTCGTCTCGTCGTCGACCGACCTGGTGGCGGCGCCGGCGGACTTCGGCATCGATATTTACCTGCGCGACACCGTCGCGGGCACGACCGAGCGGATCAGCACCGCCGCCGCGGGCGCCGCTGACGGCGAATGCATGACGCCGTCGCTCAGCGGCGACGGGCGGTTCGTGGCGTTCATCTCGACGGCGGGCAACCTCGTGGCCGCCGACACCAACGGGCAGGCGGATGTGTTCCTGGTCGACCGGCACCAGGGCACCGTCAGCCGTCTGAGCGACGGGCCCGGCGGCGTCGAGGCCGAGGACGACAGCGCCGCCCCGGCGATCTCGGCCGACGGCGGGTTCGTCGCGTTCGAGTCGTGGGCCGACAACCTGGTCGACGGGGACGCCAACGCGACCGTCGACGTGTTCGTCGCCGCCGCCGCCGGCCCCGGCGGGACCGCCGACCTGACGGTGGACCTCCAGGCTTACCCCCAGGGCTACTACCATCCGGGCGATTCGCTGACGCCGGCGCTGGTCCTCACCAACCTCGGCGACGGCTCGGCGCCCGGCGGATTCGCGATCCAGCTGGTGCTCTCGCTGGATGAAACCCGGGGCAACGCCGACGACATCCTCGTGGGCCAATGGATCGAAACCGATCCGCTCGGTCCCGGCGCCGGTCGTACCGTGATGGAATCGGCGACCCTCCCCCCGGACGCCGCCCGGGGCAGCTATTACCTGATGGCGATCGTCGACGCCGACGACGTGGTGCCCGAAGGCGCCGGCG
Organism: uncultured Planctomycetales bacterium; assembly: GCA_964535025.1. GTDB lineage: Bacteria > Planctomycetota > Phycisphaerae > SM23-33 > FEN-1343 > JAAYZK01. The sequence continues at coordinate 51,149 of CAZHRW010000176.1, read as the reverse complement.
AGTTCAACAACACCGCGCTGAGCGCCTCGGCCGGCGTGGTCGTCATCCCCGCCGGCTACACGGTGCCGGTGATCACCTCGGTCACCTCCAGCCGCGATCCTGACGACCCGCAGTTCCAGGACCCGATGCGCTACATCGCCGGGCCGGAGGTCCCCGAGGTCCTCACCACCTTCACCGCCGAGCTCGACGGCGCCGCCGAGACCGTCTCGTTCTCTGTCGGCGGCGTGACGGTGGTGGACGACGAGCCCGCCGACGGGTTCACCGCCGAGATCAACATGTCCCAGTTGGCGGCGCCGGGTCCGCTCGTCGTCGTCGCCGACGGGGTGTCGCAGGCGTACAGCTTCGACGTGGACCTGCTGATGTTGCCGGAATGGTTCCAGAAGGACGAGATCAGTTACGCCGCCCGGTTCCAGGAGGAGGTCGGCTACGTTTTCGATCTGGAGGTCCGCGACGTCAACTACGGGTTCTTCACGCCCGACAGTTGGACCTTCAGCGATCCGGTGTTCGGGTTCGAGTTGATCGACTTCGCGCACAAGTGGACCGGGTTCTGGGCGGGCTCGCGATTCCAGATCATCTCGGACATCGAGGGCAACGTCACGCCCGGGCCGATCTCGTACGGCCTGCACGTGGAGGTGCTGAGCTGGACCGTCTACGACCGGTTCATCGAGCTGTCCAGGAGCAAGTCGTTCAGCGATGAAGACGAGGACGGCTATGGCGACGCCGACACCTCCAGCGACGATGCCGAGGCCTCCGACGGCTCCTTCAACGGGAGCCTGACCGGTGAGTTGATCTTCAGTTTCAGCGATGACCTCGACTGGGAAGGGGCCGCCGGGCGAATCACGTTGGCGATGGACTACAGCCGCGACTTCACGTTCTTCACGATGCGCTACCCGATCTACACGAGCGTCCCCGGCCTGCTGGATGCGGTGGTCGGCGGGGGCATGACCATCAGTCTCAGCCTCGGCGCGTCGTTGGTGGCGCAGTTGGACAGCGAATCGGTCCTGAAGATGACCGACATCGGCATTTTCACCAGCGCGACGATCGCGCCGAAGGTCTTTGTCGGCGTCGAGGCCCTGTGCGGCCTGCTGGGCCAGGTGCACAGTTCGCTGTTCGGCGCGTTGACCCAGGAGATCAGCTTCGAATGGGACGGCGAGCTGGGCTTCGACATCGCGGCGCCGGGGGCGCTGGATTTGGGGTTCGAGATCAGCGGCGGGCTGCTGCTGGACCTGTTCCACTGGTCCAAGAGCTGGACGTGGCGCGTGGCCCAATGGGACTTCTTCGCCAATGACGGCGACGACGTCGTGATGACGGAGGACGACCCGCTGACCGGGGGGCCCCACGTGCTTGACGTCGTCATGGCCTCCGACGGGCACGGCAACGCGCTGGCGGTCTCCGTGTACGACGACCCGACCGACCCCTCGGGCCATCGCCACGACCTGCGGGTGCGATCCCGCACCGCCCTGGGCGACATCTGGGGCCCCACCGAGCCGCTGACCGCGTCGTCGGCCGTCGAGTCGTCGCCGGCGGTGGCCTACGACGCCGCGGGCGTGCCCTACGTCGTCTGGGTGCAGGGCCGGACGGACGCGGCGGACCTCGACACGATGACCTACGAGCAGCTCGCGGCCGAGCAGGACCTCCGGATCGCGCGCTACGACGCCCAGCGCGAGAGCTGGCAGATCGAAGCGCTGACGGACGACGCCTACAACCACGGGGCGCCCGCCATCGCCTTCGCGCCCGGCTCGGCCGACGGGGTCGCCGTGTGGGAGCGGGCCGCGGCCGATGCCGATCTGATCGACGTGGCCGGCCAGGAGATCGTCTACCGGTCGTCCGACGGCGCCGCATGGGCGCCCGTCGCGGCCCTGACCGACAACGGCTACGCCGAGTGGGGCGCCCAGGTGGCGTATACGGGCGATAACCGCCCCGTGGTCGTCTGGCTGGGCGACGAGGACGAAGACCGAACGGTCAATCGGGATGCGTCCCCCTCGACGTCGGTGCATGCCGCCGCCTGGAACGTCGCGACCGAGCAATGGGACGCGGCGACCCTGGTCGCCGACGGGCAGGCGAGCAACCAGTACGTCAAGCTCGTCCGCACGCCCGACGGCGCCGTCGAGGCGTTCTGGGTGAGCTTTGACGGCCGTCGCTACAGCCTGTGCACCAGCCGCTACGACGGCACGCAGTGGTCGGCGGTCGACGTCGTGCTGGCCGACTGGACGTTCATCGGGGAACCGTCCGTCACGGTCGACGAGGACGGGCGGGTCTGCGTGCTTTACACCGGCATGGAGGGGATGCAGTTCAACGTCTACCGGATCGACCGCGCCAGTCCCTGGTCGCCGCCGCGCGTGTTGACCCGCGGCGGGTGGGCGGCGTCGAAGATTGCCGCGGTCGCCGAGCTCGGCGGCACGCTCGCCGTCCAGTCCATCTTCAATGGCGGGTTCAGCGATCCGACCGCGTCGACGTCCTACCTCGACCCGGACGGCTCGAGCGCCGGCGGTCTCGTCGCCCTGGCGCTCACGCCCCGGCTCACGCAGGATGATGCCTTCGCAACCGCCGAGGACACGGCGGTCATCTCCGGCGACTTGCTGGCCAATGACGTCGACGCCGGTGCCGACCTGACCGTGATCGACTACACGCAGGGCGGTCACGGGGCCGTCGCGTACAACGGCGCCGGGGCGTTCACCTATACGCCCGCCGCCGATTTCAATGGAACCGATGCGTTTACCTACACCGTTGTCGATTCGAGCGGCCGGGAAGACGCCGCCACCGTGACCGTGACGGTCGCGGCCCTCAATGACAGGCCCGCCGCTGACGCGATCGCCGCCGATGTCGCGGCCGGCGAGCCCGGAACGATCGCGCTGAATGGCAGCGACGTCGAGACGGCGATGGCGGGCCTGTTCTTCGAGATCGTCGTCGCCCCGCAACACGGGCAGGTGTCGCTTGCCGACCACGTGGCCACCTACACGCCCGACGCCGGGTACGAAGGCGCCGACAGCTTCAGCTACACGGTCCTCGACCGCGGGGACCCCATCGGCGTCGATGCGCTGACCAGCGATCCCGCTGTCGTGTCGATTACCATCGCGCCGGCGTTGACGTCCAGACCGGGCGACGCCGACTGTGACGGCGACGTGGACCTCGACGATTTCGTCGTCGTCAAACTGAACTTCGGCCGCACCGGTGCGACGTGGGCGCAGGGCGACTTCGACGGAAACGGCACGGTGGACCTGGACGACTTCATGAGCATCAAGCAGAACTTCGGCCCGGGCAAAAGCGGGGACGCCGATGGCGACGGCGATGTGGACCTCGACGACTTCCTCGCGCTCAAGCAGAATTTCGGCCGCGCCGACGCGCGATGGCCGCAGGGCGACTTCGACGCCAACGGCGCCGTCGACCTGGACGACTTCGGGATCCTCAAGCAGAACTTCGGCACCCGTGCCGCACCCGTCGACTCGCTTGCCTTGATGATCGCGGCCAGGCCCGACCCGGAAGCGGCCGTGTGGATGAAGGACACCCTTGGGCCCGGACGACAGGAACGCACCGGCACACCCGCGATGGAACTGAAATCGGTCCACGTGGGCCCGCAACGACGACTCCGGCGCCGGAGGGCTTCGCGCCTTGCATCAGACCCACGCGCGCTGGAGATCAATGTTCTTGAGATGCTGTCTGCGGCCCTGCCTGGTGCGATGCCGGGTATCGCAAAGCGCCCTACTCGGCGATGACGGCGAATCCTCTCGGCTCGGCCTGGCCGTCGTCGCGGCTGGAGGCCTGGATCTCCGCGGTCAACTGCCCGTAGATATAGCCCTTGGCGGCAATCCCGGCGACGCTCGACACCAGCAGCCACAGGAAGGCCAGCGGCGACCAGATCGCATCGAAAATCCACCACGGGATCAACACCACCACGATGCCGAAGAACAGGTACCACAGGAACATCGCCATCTTGTGCCCATCGGTGGCGTCAAGGCTGAGTTTCAGTGCCTCGGGGGCGCTGCGGCCTTTATCCACGATCAGCAGCGTGGTCAGGCTGTAGGCGATCGAAAGGACCACCCCCGGGAGGATCATGAAGAGGAACCCCGGCGAGACCATGAGGTTCTTCAGGCCCATGGCCAGGAAGAACTCGCCCATGTACTTGCGATACGATCTGTCGAAGATCCGTAACGGGGAGATGACCTCGCCCCTGCTCAGGCAGGCCGGCAGCGTCAGAATCGCGATCGTCGTGCCCACATTGACATAAGGAATCCAGATGGTCAGCACCCACAACACCACGCATCCCAGCAGGGAAGGCAGATTTTTGATGCCCGTTTTGAAAGCAAACGAAACGATCTCGCCGAATCTTAACTCACCACCCATGCTCGTCTCCTCTGGCCCGCTCGCGTCGACGGCGCCGACCGCCCCGCGCGCCGGTGCGTTACCTGTGCCAAGCTGAGGGTTTATCGTCCATCCGCCGGTGTTTCGTGACGATTTTTCCCCGGTGAGGTCCCCGGTGGCCGCAACGGTGACGAGACTGACGGCGACGGCGGCCCGAACGGCCCCGTTCAGCGGGGAGGCGCTGTCCCGGCTTGCTCGGGTGCGGCCCGAGCGCCGCGGGAGGCACGGGGCGCGACGGAAGGAAGCCCCATGCATGAGCATGGGGATGCGTTCGATGGCGCCGGACCCCGCGAACGCGTCGTTCGACCACGTCACGTTCGCGACACGGACCACGCGCGGGCATCGGAGGATCGTTCCGGGCGACCGCCGTCGGCGTTATTCGCCGCCGGTCAGTTTGCTGTCGGCGACGTCGGGGAGGGCGTCGTCGGCGAGCAGGCCGCGCTCGATGAGGATGGGCCTGGTCGCGGCGCGGATGGCCGGCAAGGTCAGGGCGAACCAGCCGGCCGCGAGGAGGCAGGCGCCGCCGCCGACGGCGACGGTTCGCTGGGCACCCAGGTGTTCGGCGACGAACCCGGCGATGAGGTTGCCGATCGGGGCGGCGCCCATGAAGGCCATGGTGAACAGCGCCATGATGCGGCCGCGCTTGTCGTCGTCGACCAGCGTCTGCAGGGCCGTGTTGGCGCCGGACATGACGGTCATCATGCCGAACCCGGCCAGCGGCAGCAGGAGCATCGCCGGCCACAGCCGGTCGACCAGGGAAAAGGCGATCAGGGCCGCGCCGAACAGGGCGGCGCCCAGGCCGATCACCCGCTCGAGGCCGACGATGCTGCGCCGCGATGCCAGGTACATGCCGCCGACCATCGCGCCGGCGCCGCCGGCGGCGGTGAGGAAGCCCAGGGTCTTGGCGCCGCCGCCGATCACCTTGTCGGCGAAGATCGGCAGCAGCACGATATACGGCACGGCCAGCAGGCTGACCATCGCCATCAGCCCCAGCAGGTTGCGGATCGGCACCGACGTGCGGGCGTAGCGCCAGCCCTCGACGAAGTGGGCCGCAAAGGCGCTGTTGCGCTTGGGGCGATGCCGTGCGGGCAGCCGCATGGCCAGCAGCGCGGCGATCACGAACCCATAGCTGATGCCGTCGGCGAGGAACAGGATGCCTTCGCCGACGGCGGCGATGACCAGGCCGCCCACCATCGGGCCGATCAGCTTGGCGCCGTTGATCATCGTCGAGTTCAAGGCGATCGCGTTGCCCAGGTCGTCGCGGTCGTCGACCAGGTCGACGACCATGGCCTGCCGGGCGGGGATGTCGAACGCCCGGACCACCCCCATCAGCATCGCCAGGACCATCACCGGCCCGATCGCCTCGCTGCCGGTGAGCACCAGCGCCCCCAGGGCCAGGGCCACCAGGCCCAGCCCCGCCTGCGAGGCCAGCAGCACGCGGTAGCGGTCGGACCAGTCAACCACCGACCCGCCGAACGGCGCCAGCGTGAACGCCGGAATCGCCCCGATGAACGCGACCACGCCCAGCATCGCCGCCGACCCCGTCAGCCGGTAGACCAGCCAGCCGATCGCCACCCGGCCCATCCAGGTGCCGATCACGGAAACGCTCTGGCCGGCGAAAAAAAGTCTATAGTTGCGGTGCCGCAGGGCACGAAACATGGAACGCCAGTCGTAGGCGGGCTCGCCGTGGGCTTTGGTCATGGAGTGTGGTACCTTAGCGGGAACGGCCCGGCTTTGCAATAGCTCACCCTCGGCCCGGCCCGGGGGTCACGCCCCAAGGGCACGCCGGCAAGCCGGGCGGCGGGCGGTGCGGGGGCATAGAATGGGGTGACGGCGGGAGGCGCCGGACGGGGAAGTGCTCCGCGCAGCGACCCTTCGCTCGCCGTGGGGGCGGCCGGAGCGTCCTGGGAAGAAGGATCTTGCCGATGACCGGACGATTAGTGGGAACGTACGCCCTCGCGGCGGCCGCGGCGGCCGCGACGCTGGCCGGCGGGTGCGGGATGCGGCGGATTACCGATACGCCGCGGACGGCGACCGAGCAGTTGCTGGTGGCGGCGGCGGTCAGCCAGGCGGTGTCGCAACTGGACTTCGCGTTCCTGGCCGACCGCAGGGTCTACATCGACGATGCGCTGGTGTACCCGCGGCCGGGCCGGGACGTGGGGGCCGATCAGGCGCCGCTGAGCAGCGAGGCGCTGGGCATCCTGACGGACCGGTCGTACATCATCGCCGAGGTGCGGGCGGCGGCGCTGCGGGCGGGTGTGATCCTCGTGCGACGCCCGGACGACGCCCAGTACATCCTCGAGCTGCGGGCCGGGGCCGTGGGGACCAACCGCAACGATTACGTCCTGGGCATCCCCGCCGGGCAGATCCCGTGGGTCGGCGCGCCGATCGCGACGCCGGAGGTGCCCGTCTACAAGTCCATCGCCCAGGCCGGCGTCTGCCGCGTGGCGTTCGTGGCGTATGCCCAGGCCGACGGACGACTCTTCCACGCCTCCGGCCCGGCGTTCGGGTTCAGCGATCACAAGAGCCGGTGGATCCTCGGCGCCGGGCCCGGCACGCAGGAGAACATCGCCCCGGCCAAGACGCCGGCCAACACCGCCTCGGTGAAGCGGACGCCCGAGGCGCCGGCCGAGCAGGCCGTCCAGCCGGAATGAGCCCATGAACGAGCGACTGCGCCGATGGATCCGACGGGGCCTCGTGGCGCTGCTGATCGTGGCGGCGGCGGGCGCGGCGCTGACGTGGGCGGCCGGGCGGTGGGTCATTCCGGCGTACATCCGCCAAGTGGTGAGCGACCGCGTGGGGGAGGTGTGGGACGGCGCGGTGACGGTGCGGGGGGTCGAGTTTTCCTACCGGGGCGTGGTCCGCCTGGCGGCGGTGCGGCTGACCGACGAGCAGGGCCGTCCGTGGCTGGAGGCCGAGGGCGTGCGGCTGCGGTTGCGGAACTGGCCGGGCGCGTCGCCGGCGTTGGGGGCTGTCGACGTGGAGGCCCTGCGGGTGCAGGTGCACGGCGGCCCGCCGGTCCGGCGCCCGCCCGAGTCGGGCGAACCGGTCGCGCTGGACGCCGTCGCGCCCGAGAGCGTGCACATCCGCGCCCTGTCGGTGACGGCCGACGGGCCGGGCGGCTGGGCGGCGCTCGAGCCGCTCGCCGTCGCCGTGGTCCGCCACGGCGAGCGGTTCGACCTGTGGGCCGACAGTCTGCCGCCGCACCAGGGCGTGCTGGACGTGCGGGCGTCGTGGGATGTCGCCGGCCGCCGCGTCGAGCTCGACGGGCGGATCGATCGGCGGATCGAACCCCACGAGGCGGCCCTGCTGGCCGCGTGGATCCCCGGTGGGGCGGTCGTCAAGGAGGCGCAGGGCCGGTTCGTCGGCGAGGTCGCGGCCGCCGGCGACGCGGGCGAGGCCGCCTCGTTCGAGGTGCGGGCGACCGGCGAGCTGCTCGGCGGCTCGGCGGTGGTGGCCGAGCGGGTGCGGGTGGAAGGGTTGGACGTCGACTGGCGGATCGCCGACGGGCAGGTGGAGCTGGCGGAGGTGTCGTGCCGGATGCTGGGCGGCCGCCTGGACGGCCGGGCCCGGATCGGCCTGGTCGGCCCCGGCGTCGCGGTCCGCGCCGACGTCGCCGCCCGGGGCATGGACCTGGTGCCACTGGTCCACCCCGGCGGCGACGGCGTGATCCGCCGGGCCGCGTTCGACGGCGCGATCCACGTCGAGCCCACCGCCGACCGGGCGATGGAGGTGCACGGCCGCGGATCGCTTCTGGCGACGACGGACGCCGGGCCGATCGAAGCGGTCGGCGGCTCGGTCGCCCTGGCCGTCGAGATCCCCACGACGGGGCCCGACGCGTGGCGGGGCCGCGGGGAGATCGCCCTGGACAACTGGCAGGTGGCGATCGCCGATGGCGAGGCGGCCTGGATCGACGTGCTGGCGGACCTCGACGGCCGGCGGCTGACGCTCCGGCAGGCGGAGGCCGACGTGGCGGACGGCACAATCGCCGCGACGGGCGCGCTGGCGTTCGGCGGGCCGCAGGCCGAGGCGGCCGCGACGTTCGAGCTCGATCTGACGGCCACGGACGTTCGCGGCGACCGGCTGGCGGCGGCTCTCGGCGCCGGCGGCGGAGGCGAGCTCACCCTAGGCCTGCGGGCGGAGTTGAGCGGCTCGCTCGGCGAGACCCTCCGCCTGAACGCCGGCGGGACCGCGTCGGCCCGCACGGCCGGCGATCGGCTGGCAGGGGGGTGGGAGCTGGCGGTGTCGCGCGCGGGCCGGGGGGCGCTCGACGGGCGGGCCGCGCTGACCGACTGGGTGTGGGGCCGCGGCGGCGGGCAGCTCGCCCACCTCCGGCGGGCCGCCCTGTGGACCGGCGACGGCCGGCGCGTCGGCGGCGAGATCCTGATGACCGCCGCCGGCGGGACGATCGAGGGGCAGGGTCGCCTGGACCTGACCGGCCGGCGCAAGCACCGCTGGGAGCTGACCTGTCGCGACGTCGACGTCGCGACCCTGCTGGGCCTCGACGGGCCCGACGGCCCCGCGGTGGTCGTGAACCTCGACGGCGCCGTCGACGCCGAGGGCCTCAGCGAGTTGACCGCACGGCTCGACGGCCGCGCGGACGTCGACTGGCCGCAGCGACGGCTGCGGGCGGCGGCCGGGCTTTCGCTCGACGCAGGCCTGCGGGATGAGCCCGCCGCAAGCCTGCTCGAACGGCTGACCGTCGTCGCCGAGATGGCCGGCGGGCATCTTGACTACGACGGGCAGGCGGTGGTCACGGCGCTGGATGGGGCGATTCACGCCGCCGGCGGACGACGGCCCTGGGCCCGCGCCGGCGCCGAGGCGGCGGGCGGCCGCCTGCTGGTCGATCTGTGGCCGGCGGCCGAGGGCGACGCCTACGAGGGCCAGATCGGCGTCGAGGGCATCGACCTGGCCCGACTGCCCGAGGGCCTGGTCGCGGCGCCGTGGCTCGACTGGACCGCCATCGACGGCCACCTCGCCGTCTCCGGGCTCGGCCTCGAGACGATCGCCCTCCGCGGGCAGGCCACCGTGGCCGGGCGGGCGGCCGTGCTGGCGGGCTACGACGCCGCCGGCCGCGTTGCGCTGGACTGCCGCGTGGACGGCCTGGGCGCCGCCGGGCCGCTCGAGGTGCACGGGACGGGGCGGCTGAGCGAGTGGACCGTCTCGACCGGCTCGGTGCCCGTCGCCGAGTCGTTCAACGTCAACGCCCGGGCGTTCGGCCGCAGCGTCGACATCGGCGGCATTCACGGCCGCCTCCTGGGCGGGGAGGCCTTCGGCGCCTTCCGCGTGGACCTTGCCCCCGGGCGGCCGGTGCGCACGCAGGGGTCGATGACGGTCACCGACCTGGCGCTGGAACGTCTGACCGCGGCGCTGGGCAACCCCGACGCCGACATCGCCGGCCGCGCCGAGTTCGCCTACCGCTTCGCCGCCGAGGCCGTCGACCTCGCGACCGTCCGGGGCGCCGGGGGGCTGACGATTCGCGACAGCCGCCTGCTGGGGGTGCCCGTGCTGACGGTAATCTTCGATGCGCTGGGCGTCCGGCGGGCCTCCGCGGCGGACACGGACGTGTGGCTGGCATTCACCCACGCCGGCGCGGCGGTCACGCTGACCGACGGACGGCTGGCCACGCCGCTGGTGGCCCTCAGCCCGCAACCGGGCGGGACGGTCGACCTGGCCACCGGCCGCGTCGACGTGCACGTGGTCGCGGCGGCCCTCGCCGATATCGCCGCGTACCTGGACTTCCCGATCCTGGACCTCATCGTGCCGGTCGCCAGCCGCGTGACCCAGGTGCACGTGACGGGCGCGTGGGATCGTCCCGAGTCCCTGCGGGTCGAAAAGGAGCCGCTGAAGGACCTGGGCAAGGCGACGGTGAAGTTCTTCAAGGGCGTCGTCGAGACCGGCGGCGAGCTGACCGAGGCGTTCACCGAGCCGGCCGGACAGATCGCCCCATGGTAGCGGCCCCTATCGCGTCTCGGCGGACCGGTCACGGGTGACCCGGCGTCCGCAGGGCCGCGAAGGGCCCGCACAGCCAGGCGCCGAACAGGGCGATGGCGGTCACCGTGGCGGAGACGACCAGTCCGATGATCACCGCCCACTGGAGGACCTTCGCGTCGCGCCGATCGAATGCGACCCGTCGGGTGGAGCCCATGGTGTCGGCCGCCGGCGGGCGCTACAGCCGCAACAGGAGGTGCCCGTCGGCGAACTGCCCGGCGGCCCACAGGCCCAGGGCCGTCAGCGCCGTCATGGCGACGGCGTTGACCATCGCCGCCAGGACGGCCCATTCGATTGTCAACAGACCCGACCGGTCCGTTGTGATGTGCATGGTTCCCCCCCTTTGCGCCCCCTTCCGGCACGCAGTCGTCGTATCGGACCACCGGGCGGCGGGGTACAGAACGGCCATGATTTCGGAGGGGCTTTGTGCCGGCCGGGCCGACTATGCCCCCTGCAGCGGTTGTCCGGCCGACCCTGCCGGACGCCGCGGCGGGGGGCGAATAAAGCCCGCGAGCAAACCGGTCGTCCCGTTGCGCCGGACGACGTAGAATACTGTTGGTTAGAGGTTCGAAACGATCCGTTGCGGAAGATTCTGGGAGGAGCAAGCGATGAACCGGCTGAAGGGACTGGATATCGCGGCGTTGGTGTTGTTGATCATTGGCGGATTGAACTGGGGGATGTGGGCTCTGTTCGAGTTCAACGTGGTGGCGGCGATCTTCGGCGAGCTGTCCGTGCTGTCGAGGATCATCTACCTGCTGGTCGCCATCTCGGCGATCTATGCCGCGTTCAGGACGCCCTATATGGCGCACACGCACGAGCGTGGCGGGGCGCACCCGGCGGGCTGACGTGAGCAGCCCCGAATGAAGGGACGGCCCCGCGCCGGACATTGGGCCGGCGGGGGCCGTCCCACGCGCATCCACTTTCAGGCGAATGCGTTGCGGCGCCTTCGGCGCCCCGTGACCAGTCCCCCGACAGCCAGCAGCCCCAGCGTTGCGGGCTCGTCATTGGGCACATGGATGACCAGTTCGCCCCCGTCGGCGTCGATGCGCATTCCTATCAAGCTACTCGTCATTCTATACGGCACGCTCCGCCGCGCGCAAGCCCGCGGCAGGCAATTCAAGTACTTCCGTTGCAGTGTGTTGCGGCGAGGCGACCGGATCGTCGACGACAAAAGCGTGTCAATCCCGCTTTGGGCATTGACAAGGCGGGCGGGGGGGGCTTTTAATACGATACTCGCCACTGATTAGAGGCGACGTGCGGGAGTGTGCCCGAGTGGACAAAGGGATCAGACTGTAAATCTGACGGCTCAGCCTACGGTGGTTCGAATCCACCCGCTCCCATATATAGATGATGCCGGCTTCGGCGACGCGGATGTCGCGTTCGGGGCCGATGCGGCCGTCCGGCATGCTGATGCTGGTCGCATGCGGGCGTAGCTCAATGGGTAGAGCACCAGCCTTCCAAGCTGGATGTCGCCGGTTCGACCCCGGTCGCCCGCTGTTGACGTCGCCGGCAGGCGGTCGGTCGACGCCCGGCGGTTCGGGTTCGGCGGGCGGCGATCGGCGGTTAGGCCCGTGGCGGCGCCCGCAGGCGGGTGCCGGCCAAGTCCTGGCGGAGCATTTTCTGCTTTCGGCGGGTGATTTTTGGTTTGACACCCCCCGTGAATGCGTCATAATGCTCCGTTCACCTTGTAGACTGCGCGAGCGGTATACCTTGGGTTTTTCGGCAGATGTGCTGCTGTAGCTCAGTGGTAGAGCGCGTCCTTGGTAAGGACGAGGTCATGGGTTCAACCCCCATCAGCAGCTTCGGCGGGCACCAGGGCCCGGCCGCGACGACTGGATAGACGAAATTCAACAGGATTGGGGCCCGGCGAAGGCTTGGGCCCGTGGAAACGCAACGAAGCAGGAGCAACGACCATGGCCAAGGAGGTCTTTGAACGTACGAAGCCCCACGTGAACGTCGGCACGATCGGTCACGTGGACCACGGCAAGACGACCCTGACCGCCGCGATCACGATGGTCCAAGCTGCCAAGGGGCTGGCCAAGAGCGTCTCGTATGACGAAGTGGCCAAGGCCTCCGAGAGCCAGGGCCGCCGTGATGCGACGAAGATTCTGACGATCGCCACCAGCCACCAGGAGTACGAAACGGAGACCCGGCACTACGCCCACGTGGACTGCCCCGGGCACGCCGATTACGTCAAGAACATGATCACCGGCGCCGCGCAGATGGACGGGGCGATCCTCGTCGTCTCGGCCGCCGACGGGCCCATGCCCCAGACCCGCGAGCACGTGCTGCTCAGCCGCCAGGTGAACGTGCCGGCGCTGGTGGTGTTCCTCAACAAGGTCGACCTGGTCGACGACGAGGAACTGCTCGAGCTGGTCGAGCTGGAAGTCCGCGAACTGCTCAGCAAGTACGAGTTCGACGGCGATAACGCCCCCGTCATCAAGGGCTCGGCGTCCCAAGCCATCGAGCATCCCGAGGATCCCGAGAAGACCCAGTGCATCCAGGAGCTCATGGACGCCCTGGACAGCTACATCCCCGAGCCGTTGCGCGAGGTCGACAAGCCCTTCCTGATGCCCATCGAGGACGTCTTCTCCATCAAGGGTCGCGGCACCGTGGGCACCGGGCGTATCGAGCGCGGCATCATCAAGGTCGGCGACCAGGTCGAGATCGTCGGCCTCGGCGAGACCCGCACGACGACCGTCACGGGCGTCGAGATGTTCAACAAGCTGCTGGAGCAGGGCCAGGCCGGCGACAATGTCGGCTGCCTGCTGCGGGGCATCGAAAAGAACGAGCTGGAGCGCGGGCAGGTGCTGGCCAAGCCCGGCTCGATCACCCCGCACCGGAAGTTCGAGGGCGAGGTCTACGTGCTGACCAAGGAAGAGGGCGGCCGGCACAGCCCCTTCTTCAGCGGGTACCGCCCGCAGTTCTACTTCCGCACCACCGACGTGACCGGCACGATCAATCTGCTCGGCGGCGCCGAGATGTGCATGCCCGGCGACAACGTCACCATGGAAGTCGAGCTGCTCAACACCGAGATCGCCATGGAAGAGGGCCTGCGGTTCGCCATCCGCGAGGGCGGCCGGACCGTCGGCGCCGGCGTGGTGACCAAGATCCTCGAGTAACGCGCCGCCACCCGCCGCCGCCCTGCCCTGCGCGGGGCCGCGGCGGTGCGGCGAACAAAGACTTGGAGCAGAGCGATGGCCAAGGCCTCTCCGCGGGAATACGTGTGGCTGCAATGCAGCGAGTGCGGCGAGCTGAACTACCGGACCCAGGTCCGCACCCAGGGCGGGGGCGGCAAGCTGGAACTGAAGAAGTTCTGCCCCCGCGAGCGAACCCATACCCTGCACAAGACCAAGAAGAAATAGTCGAATCCCGCCCGCCCCGTGAGGCGGCGCGGGACGTCCTGACAACCAGGATCGGTGCGTGGCGCGTCTCCGTCCGACGGAGACGCGCCGCGTCGCTGATCGGATACGGCAGTAGCTCAATTGGCAGAGCAGCGGTTTCCAAAACCGCAGGTTGGGGGTTCAAGTCCTCCCTGCCGTGGTGATGTCGAGGTCCGGGGCGACGCGGCGACCACGCCGTCGCCCCCTGTTTTGCGAGGTGCCCGAACGTGGGAGCGTTTGACATCTATAAGCCCAACCAGGGCAAGTACACCCGCCGCGGCACGTTCGCCGGCGCGCTGATCCTCGTGGTGGCCGGGATGTGGTGGCTGAAGGGCATGCTGGCCCACACTCAGGTGGTCATCGAGTTCCTGCTGCCGGTGGTGCTCGGCGTGGCGGTGACGTACGTGGTGTTCACCGTCGTTTATCGAAGCCCCCGGGCCGATTTCCTGATCGCCACCGAGGGCGAGATGAAGAAGGTGGCCTGGTCGAGCCGCAAGGAAGTGATCGGCTCGACCAAGGTGGTGGTGTTCGCGACGTTCATCCTCGCGGCGATGCTGTACGTCGTGGATATCGTCTTTCAGAGGTTCTTCTTCGCGGTCGGCGTCCTGCGGTCGGCGCAGTAGCCGACGTCGCCCGCGCCGCCGGTGGGAATGGCTGCAGATGGCTAAGCAATGGTACGTTCTGCGAGTTGCGTCCAACAAGGAAATGTCGGTGCGCGACGCGCTGGAACGGAAAGTCAAAATCGAAGGGCTCGAGGACATCGTCGGACGGATCATCGTCCCGACCGAACGACGGCCCAAGCCCCAGCGCAAGCCCGGCGATAAGAAGTTCGTCGAGCGGAAGATGTATCCCGGCTACGTCTTCATCGAGATGGAACTGGGCGAGGACGGCTCGATCGGCGAGGACGCCTGGTTCCTGATCAAGGAAACGATGGGCGTCGGCGATTTCATCGGCTCGGCCGGCAAGCCGACCCCGATGGATGCCGCCGACGTGGACAAGATGCTCATGCAGGTCGACCGCCCCGAGGAGGCGGCGACGATGCAGGTGGAGTTCGAAAAGGGCGACGCGGTGAAGATCAAGGAAGGCGCTTTCGAGAACTTCGAGGGCACCGTCGACGAGGTCCTGGCCGACAAGGGCCTGGTCCGCGTCATCGTCACCATCTTCGGCCGCGCCACCCCCGTGGAGTTGGAATACTGGCAGGTGGAAAAGGCCTGACCGCCAGCGGGAACGGGGGACCTTGAGACGAAAAGTGACGGGCTCGATGCCTGCCGTCAGGGGTGCGGCGGGACGACCCGAGAGACCTGACGACCGGCGGCCCCGGCAGGGGCGGCGGACCCAACAGAAGAGTCAAGACCATGGCGAAAGAAGTTGCAGCGATCATCAAGTTGCAGGCCCCCGGCGGACAGGCCACCCCCGCCCCGCCCATCGGGCCGGCCCTGGGCCAGCACGGGGTCAATATCGGACAGTTCGTCTCGCAGTTCAACGAGCGAACCCGCGAGGCCAACGGGATGCCGATCCCCGTCGTGATCAGCGTCTACGGCGATCGGACGTTCACCTTCGAGGTCAAGAGCCCGCCGGCGGCGGTGCTGCTCAAGCAGGCCGCCGGCATCGCCAAGGGCTCCGGCGTCCCGCATACCGAGAAGGTCGGCAGCGTCACCATGGACCAGGTGCGGACCATCGCCGAGACGAAAAAGGCCGATCTGAACGCCTTCGACCTCGACGCGGCGTGCCGGCAGGTGATGGGCACGGCGCGGTCCATGGGGTTGGAGGTGACGGACTGAAACCATCGTGCGCCGCGCCGCGGTGCGGACGGCGCAACCTTTGAGGGTCGGACCACGGACCCCCAATCCAGTGGGAGCCGCCGCGGCGGCGAAAGGAGTTGTCCATGGCGAACAAGCATGGCAAACGCTGGCGGACGGACCTGGAAAAGGTCCCGCCCGCGCCGGTGCCCGTCCCGCAGGCCGTCCAGTGCCTGCTGGGCTTCCAGAAAACCAAGTTCGACCAGACCGTCGAAATGGTGATGAGCCTCGGGATCGACCCCCGTCAGGCCGACCAGGCCCTCCGCGGGTCGGTGTCGCTGCCGCACGGCGTCGGCGCCAGCAAGAAGGTGGTCGCCTTCTGCGAAGGCCCCGATGTGGAGGCGGCCAAGGCGGCCGGGGCGGTGGACGCCGGCGGGGAAGAGCTGGTCAAGAAGGTGCAGGATGGGTGGATGGACTTCGACGTCGCCGTCGCCACCCCGCCGATGATGCGCCTGGTCAGCCGTCTGGGACGCGTCCTGGGCCCGCAGGGTAAGATGCCCAGCCCCAAGAGCGGGACCGTCACGACGGAGGTCGCCCAGGCCGTCTCCGAATTCAGCGCCGGCAGGCTGGAGTATCGCAACGACCCAGGCGGGAACATCCAGGTGCCGATCGGCAAGATGAGCTTCGAGCCCCAAACGCTCACCGAGAACGCCGAGTTCTTCATCGAGCACATCCGACGGCGCCGGCCCGCGGCGGCCAAGGGTACGTATTTCAAGAAAGTTTTCATCACCGCGACGATGACCCCCGCGGTCCCCGTCGAGGTCTGACAGGCGGTACGGCAATGAGCAAACCAGTCAAGAACCTCATTCGTAAAGAGATCCACCGGCGCCTGGAAGGCGTCAGCGACATGGCGGTCGTGAGCGTCATCGGCATCGACGGCAACACCAATAACCGTCTCCGCCGCGAACTGCTCGAGAAAGACATCCACGTGATGGTTGTCAAGAACGCCATGGCCCGCCAGGCCTTCGACGACCTGGGCCTCGAAGCGGCCGCCGAGCTGCTCGACGGCCCCAGCGCGGTGGCGTTCGGCGCCGAGAGCGTCGTGGACGTGGTCCGGGAGATCCTCGGTCGGGCCAAGAAGATCCCCACCCTGAGCGTCAAGGGCGCTTACATGGACGGGGAGGTCTACGCCGGCCCCGAGCGGGTCGAGCAGCTCAGCAAGCTGCCCACCCGCGGCGAAGCCCTGGGCACGCTGGCCGGGGCGGCCCTCGGGCCCGGCGGCCGGCTGGTCGGCGCCCTGCTCGGCCCCGGCGGCATGATCGGCGGGATCCTCAAGGCGCTCCAAGAGCGCGGCGAGACGGCCGAGGCGTGAGGCGGTGGGCCGGTAACAAGAGCATCAGCGACTGCGGATTGGCCCGGCTGGGTTAAATGAGGCTATGGGAGCCTCACCTATCAGGTCGCGTTGACGTTGACATAGACTGGAGTTGGACATGGCGGACGAAGCTGTTGAGACCAAAGAGGTCGCCCCCCAGATCAAGGAACTGGGCGACAAGCTGGCGGAACTGACGCTCAAGCAGGCGGTGGACCTGGCGGCGTACCTGAAAGATACCTACGAGATCGAACCGGCCGCCGGCGGAGCCGTAATGATGGCTGGGCCGGCCGCCGGTGGCGAAGGCGGCGCCGCCGAGGCGGAAGAGCAGACCAGCTTCGACGTGGTCCTCAAGGATGCCGGCGACAAGAAGATCCAGGTGATCAAGGCCGTCCGCGCCCTGACGAACCTGGGCCTCAAGGAAGCCAAGGAGCTGGTCGACGGGGCGCCCAAGCCGGTCAAGGAAGGCGTCAGCAAGGACGAGGCCGAAGAGGCCAAGAAGGCCCTGGAAGAAGCCGGCGGGACGGTCGAACTGAAGTAGTGGTAGTTGCCTGACGCTGATGGGGCGCTACAATAGAGTATATCGTTAAATCGCGCCGGAGGTCGCCTACTTCGCTCGGTTGGATGCCGGGAGAGCAGGCGATCTCTGTGCGCTGTTTCGTATTCACCGAATCGCCCCCGAGGGCGTTGACCATACATCATGCGGCTGGCGGTCGTTTCGACGAGATCGCCAGCCGGCGTGCAGCGCTGGGTGATCCAGATCGAGGGTCAAGATGATGTTTCGCATGGAACGAGTCAGGGATTTTTCCAAGATCGGCGACGCGGTCCCCATTCCGGATCTGATCAAGATTCAGACGGCCAGCTACGCGCGCTTCCTGCAGGAGGACGTGGCGGCGGCGAAACGGAAGAGCGAGGGCCTGGAAGGGCTGCTCAAAGAGATCTTCCCCATCACGAGTTACGACGAGTCGATGGTGTTGGAGTACGTCGACTACGATCTGGGTGAGCCCCGCTACACGCCGGACGAGTGTCGCCAGTTGCGGCTGACGTACGGCAAGCCGTTCCGGATCACCTGCCGCCTGCGCATGAGCGAGCGGGAGGACGTGCTGGAGGAAGCGATCTACGTCGGCGAGATGCCGATCATGATCGGCGGCGGGGAGTTCATCATCAACGGCGCCGAGCGGGTGATCGTCAGCCAGTTGCACCGGTCGCCGGGCGTGGACTTCACGGTGGAGATGGCCGAATCGGACCGGCCGCTGCACGGCGCGCGGATCATCCCCGAGCGGGGCAGTTGGATCGAGCTGGCCGTCACGAAGAAGGACTCGCTGGCGATCCGGATCGATCAGTCGAGCAAGATCCCGGCCACGACGTTTCTGCGGGCGATGGATGAGAAGTACGGCACGAGCGAGGCGATCATCCGGGAGTTCTACCCGGTCAGCGACGTGACCGTCACCCAGCTCAAGCCGCAGATGTACGCCGTCGAGGCGATCGTGGATCCCGAGAGCGGCGAACTGCTGGTGGAGGCGGGCAACCAGATCGGCGAGGCGCTCACCCGCGTGCAGGCGTCGTCGATCAAGAAGGTCGCGGTGGTCAAGAAGGTTGCCGACCCGCTGATCCTCAACACCCTGTCCGAGGATGCCGCCGACAGCCACGACACGGCGCTGCTGCGGCTGTACAGCCGCCTGCGCCCGGGCAACCCGCCGCAGTTGGACAAGGCCAAGACGCTGTTCGAGGAGAAGTTCTACGACGACAACCGCTACCGGCTCGGGCAGGTGGGGCGGTTCCGCATCAACCGCAAGTTCGACCTGGACATCGACGAGAACGACCTGGTCCTGCGGCCGGCGGACTTCATCCACTGCCTCAAGTACATCTTCGCCCTCCGCAGCGGCGAGGGCGTGGTCGACGACATCGACCACCTCGGCAACCGCCGGCTGCGGACCATCGACGAACTGGCCACCGACGAGCTGCGCAAGGGGTTCCTCAAGCTGCGGCGGACGGTCCAGGAACGCATGAGCATGAAGGACCAGGAGAGCATCACCAAGATCGCCGAACTGGTCAACTCCAAGAGCGTCTCGTCGAGCATCGACTTCTTCTTCGGCCGCAGCGAACTGAGCCAGGTGGTCGACCAGACCAACCCGCTGAGCCAGTTGACCCACGAGCGGCGCCTCTCGGCGCTGGGCCCCGGCGGCCTGAACCGCAAGCGGGCCGGGTTCGAGGTGCGCGATGTGCACATCAGCCACTACGGGCGCATCTGCCCGATCGAAACGCCCGAGGGCAACAACATCGGCCTGATCAGCTCGCTGAGCATCTATTCCGAGGTCGACGCCTACGGGTTCCTGGTGACGCCCTACCGCAAGGTGACCAAGGGGAAGATCACCGAGGATGTCGAGTATCTCCGCGCCGACGAGGAGATGAAGCTGGCCCTGGCGCCGCCGGAGGTCATCCGGGGCGAGGACGGCGGCAAGGTCCGTACGTCGATCCCCGACGGGTCGCAACTCGCCCGGGACCGCGGCGAGGTGACCCTCGTCGAGGGCGAGCAGATCGCCTACGTCGACATCTCGCCCAAGCAGACCGTCGGCGTGTCGGGGGCCCTGATTCCGTTCCTCGAGCACGACGACGCCAACCGGGCGCTGATGGGCTCGAACATGCAGCGCCAGGCCGTGCCGCTCGTCCGCACCGAGGCGCCGGTCGTGTCGACCGGCATGGAAAAGATCGTCGCGGCCAACAGCGGCATGGTGATCCGGGCCCGCAAGGCCGGCACCGTCACGTACGTCGACGCCGAGCGGATCGTCCTGGATAACGCCGAGACCTACGAGCTGCGCAAGTTCGCCCGCCTCAACGAGCGGACCTGCCTGAACCAGAAGCCCGTCGTCACCGAGGGCCAGCGGGTCAAGGCCGGGGAGATCATCGCCGACGGCCCGGCCTGTGCCGACGGCCAACTGGCGCTGGGCAAGAACCTGCTGGTAGGGTTCATGACGTTCGACGGGTACAACTTCGAGGACGCCATCCTCATCTCCGAGAAGCTCGTCAAGGACGACACGTTCACCTCGATCCACATCGAGGACTACGACGCGGAGATCCGCGAGACCAAGCTCGGGCGCGAGGAGTTCACCCGCGACATCCCGAACGTCTCGGAGCGGGCCCTGGCGAACCTCGACATCAACGGCGTCGTCCGGGTCGGCACGCACATCCAGCCCGGGGACATCCTGGTGGGCAAGGTGGCCCCCAAGAGCAAGAGCGAGCTGTCCCCGGAGGAGAAGCTGCTCCACGCGATCTTCGGCCGCGCCGGCGAGGACGTCAAGAACGACTCGCTCACACTGCCGGCCGGGGAGGAGGGCGTCGTCATCGCCACCCAGCGGTTCAGCCGTCGGGTGCACATGACCGACGAGCAGAAGGCCGAGCTGAAGGCGGACATGGACGCCTATACCGCCCAGATGAACCGCAGGCTGCTGAATCTCTTCCGCGCCATGTGCGCGGAGATGAATGAAGTGCTCGGTTCGGAGATGGTCGACCCGGCGACCCGCCAGCGGGTGGGCCAGAGCGATCTGGAAGCGGTGCTGATGGAACAGATCGAGACCTTCTCGCTGGACTGGGCCAAGACCTCCAAGGCCGCCGCCAAGGAACAGGCCGCGCGGGTCTACGAACGGTACTGGCCGCAGATCCAGGGCATCATCCACGAACGGGAACGCCGCCTGGCCCACATGAAGCGGGGCGATGAGCTGCCCAACGGCGTGCTTGAGATGGTCAAGGTCTACGTGGCGACCAAGCGGACGCTGAGCGTCGGCGACAAGATGGCCGGCCGTCACGGCAACAAGGGTGTGATCGCCCGCATCCTGCCGGTGGAAGACATGCCCTTCCTCGAGGATGGGACGCCCCTGGACATCTGCCTCAACCCGCTGGGCGTGCCGAGTCGCATGAATGTCGGGCAGATCCTCGAAACCCACCTCGGGTGGGCCGCCGCCGTGCTGGGCTTCCAGGCGGTCACCCCGGTGTTCGACGGCGCCGGCGAAGAGGAGATCTTCACCGCCATCGACGAGGCCAACGGGTACGTCCGGCAGCGCCGCGAGGATGTCGCGGTGATCCAGGACGCCGGTCGGACCGGCGAACTACTTGCCGAGATGCCCCTCGACGGGAAGATCGTCGTCTACGACGGGCGGACCGGCGAGCCGCTGGAGCAGAAGGTGACCGTCGGGTACATCTACATGAACAAGCTCCACCACCTCGTCGACGACAAGATCCATGCCCGGTCGACCGGGCCGTACTCGCTGATTACCCAGCAGCCGCTGGGCGGCAAGGCGCGGACCGGCGGCCAGCGCTTCGGCGAGATGGAAGTATGGGGTCTGGAAGCCTACGGCGCCAGCTACACCCTCCAGGAACTGCTCACCGTCAAGAGCGACGACGTCGAGGGCCGCACCAAGATCTACGAGTCGATGGTCAAGGGCACCAATACCCTCGAGGCCGGCACGCCGGTGAGCTTCGACGTGCTGTGCAACGAGATCCGCGGGCTGGGCCTGAACATCCAACTGGAAAAGAAGCGACTCATCTGACCGGCCCGCGCCGGCAATGATCGACAATAGACGAGGGCGTTCCACACAGGAGCGAACGACTATGGTTGAAAGCGTTTATGATCGGATCAACGACTACGGTTCGGTGCGGATCTCGCTGGCCTCGCCCAACGACATTCGCAGTTGGTCGTTCGGTGAGGTCAAGAAACCCGAGACGATCAACTACCGCACGTACCGGCCGGAGAAGGAAGGTCTGTTCTGCGAACGTATCTTCGGGCCCGAGCGCGACTGGGAATGTGCGTGCGGCAAGTATAAGGGCACCAAGCACAAGGGCATCATCTGCGACCGTTGCGGCGTGAAGGTGACCCACTCCCGCGTCCGTCGCAAGCGGATGGGCCACGTGAACCTGGCGGCGCCGGTGGTGCACATCTGGTTCTTCAAGGCCCTGCCCAGCCGCCTGGGGACCCTGCTGGCGATGAAGACCGCCGACCTGGAAAAGGTCATCTATTTCCAGGACTACGTCGTCACCGATCCCGGTCAGACCCCGCTGAAGATGCAGCAGGTGCTCAGCGAGGAGGAGTACCGCTCCGCGTACGAGAAGTACGGCAACGACTTCCAGGCCCAGATGGGCGCCGAGGCGATCTTCACGCTGCTGCGGAAGCTCGACCTGGCCACCCTGGCCGGCGAGCTCCGCGAGGAGCTGCGGAACACCAACTCCAAGCAGAAGATCAAGGACCTCTCCAAGCGGCTGGCCCTCGTGGACAACCTGCGGACCTCCGGCAACCAGCCCGAGTGGATGGTCTTCGACGTGATCCCCGTGATCCCGCCGGACCTGCGACCGCTGGTGCTGCTGGAGAGCGGGAACTTCGCCACCAGCGACCTGAACGACCTCTACCGCCGGATCATCAATCGCAACAACCGGCTCAAGAAGCTGATGGACCTCAACGCCCCCGAGGTCATCATCCGCAACGAAAAGCGGATGCTCCAGCAGGCCGTCGACGCCCTGTTCGACAACGGCCGCTGCCGCCGGCCCGTGCAGGGGTCGTCCAACCGGCCGCTCAAGAGCCTGACGGACATGATCAAGGGCAAGCAGGGCCGCTTCCGCGAGAACCTGCTGGGCAAGCGCGTGGACTACTCGGCCCGGTCGGTGATCGTCGTCGGGCCCGAGCTGAAGCTCCACCAGTGCGGCCTGCCGAAGAAGATCGCGCTGGAGCTGTTCCAGCCGTTCATCATCCGCAAGCTCAAGGATCGCGGCCTGGCCGACACGATCAAGTCGGCCAAGCGGATGCTCGAGCGCAAGGACCAGGAGATCTGGGACATCCTCGAAGAGGTGATCCACCAGCACCCGGTGCTGCTCAACCGCGCGCCGACGCTGCACCGCATGGGCATCCAGGCCTTCGAGCCGGTGCTCGTCGAGGGCAACGCCATCCGGATCCACCCGCTGGTCTGCAAGGGCTTCAACGCCGACTTCGACGGCGACCAGATGGCCGTTCACCTGCCGCTGTCGGTCGAGGCCCAGGCCGAAGCCCACGTGCTGATGATGGCGACCAACAACATCTTCTCGCCGGCGTCCGGCTCGCCGATCATGTCGCCCAGCCAGGACATCGTCCTGGGCGTCTACTACCTGACGAGCGGCCACGGCGAGACCTGGCACGACGAGCGCCTGCGAACGGTCACCATGGCCGAGGCCAAGCTGCCGGTGTTCGCCAACTGCTTCGAGATCATCCGCGCCCACGATCGCGGGCTGATCGGCATCCACGCGGCGGCCGTCGTGCGGCTGCCCGCGGGCAAGAGCGTGATCGAGGAGGACCGCCAGTACACGGTCGGCACCGAACCGGTCGTCACCACCGCCGGACGATGCATCTTCAACGATACGCTCGACGAGCGCATGGGGTTCTACAACTACGCGTTGGGCCAGTCCGGCTGCGGCCGCGTCATCAGTGATTGCCACAACCACATCGGTCGTGCCGCCACGCTGGAACTGCTGGACAGCATGAAGGCGCTGGGCTTCAGCTACGCCACGTTGGCGGGACTGTCGTTCGGCGTGACGGACCTGCGGGTCCCCGAGAACAAGGAAACCATTCTCGATGCCGCCCAGAAGCGCGTCGACCAGATCCAGAAGGACTACCTCGCCGACGCGATTACCAATCTCGAGCGCACCAACCAGGTTGTCGATGTCTGGGTCCATGCCCGCGAGGAGGTCACCAAGTCGCTGCTGGTCGGACTGAAGAACGACCAGCGGAACGGCCGGCCCTACCTCAACCCGGTCTGGCTGATGACCGACTCCGGCGCCCGAGGCAGCACCGACCAGATTCGGCAGTTGGCGGGCATGCGCGGCCTGATGTCCAAGCCGTCCGGCGAGATCATCGAAACGCCCATCAAGGCGAACTTCCGTGAAGGGCTGACGGTGCTGGAGTACTTCGGGTCCACCCACGGCGCCCGCAAGGGGTTGGCCGACACGGCGCTGAAGACGGCCGACTCGGGCTACCTGACCCGCAAGCTCGCCGACGTGGCCCAGAACGTCATCGTCAACATCCCGGACTGCGGCACGCTACAGGGCATCTCCAAGAGCGCCGTCTATCGCGGCGAACAGGTCGAGGTGCCGCTGGCCAAGACCATCGTCGGCCGCATCGCGCGGGAGAATATCATCAACCCGGTCACCGACGAGGTGATCGTCCAGGAAAACGAGATCATCACCGCCGATGTCGCCGAGCGGATCGAGGAGCTGGGGCTGGAGGCGATCCGCGTCCGCAGCCCGCTGACCTGCGAGAGCCCGCTGGGCGTCTGCGCGAAGTGCTACGGCGTGGACCTCTCCCGCAACCGCCTCGTCGAGGAGGGGCTGGCGGTGGGCATCATCGCCGCCCAGAGCATCGGTGAGCCCGGCACGCAGTTGACGATGCGGACGTTCCATACCGGCGGCGTGGCCACCGCCGCGGCGACCGAGAGCCAGACCGTCGCGGGCGTGCCCGGCACCGTCAAGTACGGCGAGGTGAACGCCGTGCCCATCACCATCAACGGCAAGCAGGTGATGACGGCGCTGAAGCGCAACGGCAAGCTGGCCATTGTGGACGCCAAGGGCCGCGAACTGGACGGTTACGACGTGCCGTACGGCTCGCTGCTGCTGGTCAGCGACGGCGCCAAGGTCAAGGTCGGCCAGCGGCTGATCATGTGGGACCCCCACCGGACGCCGATCCTGTCCGAGGCGGCCGGCGTCGTCAAGTTCCAGGACATCGAGGAAGGCGAAACCGTCCGCGCCGAGTCGGAGCGCGGCCGGGGTGTGGTTCGCTACGTCGTCATCGAGCACAAGGGCGAAAAGCACCCGCGGATCGTCATCGAGGGCGACGACGGCAAGGTGCTGGACTTCCACTACCTGCCCAGCAAGGCCCGGATCGAGGTCACCGAAGGCCAGAGCGTCAAGCCGGGGCACCTGCTGGCCCGCCAGCCGCGGGAGATCTCCGGCACGCAGGACATCACCGGCGGCCTGCCGCGGGTGACCGAGCTGTTCGAGGCGCGCAAGCCGAAGGAACCGGCCGCGATGGCCGAGATCTCCGGACGCGTCGAACTGCAGACCGACAAGCGCCGCGGGAAGATGACCATCACCGTCCGCAGCGAGTCGGGGCTGGAGCGCGAGCACCACGTCCCGCACGACCGGCACCTGCTGGTGCACACCGGCGACTACGTCGAAGCCGGCGACCCGCTGACCGAAGGTCCGCTCGTCCCGCACGACATTCTCCGGATCAAGGGCGAAGAAGCCCTGCAGCAGTATCTGCTGGAACAGATTCAGAGCGTCTACCGCGGGCAGAAGCAGTCCATCAACGACAAGCACATCGAAGTCATTCTCACCCAGATGCTTCGCAAGGTGCAGGTCGAGTCGGTGGGCGACAGCAAATTATTGCCCGGGGACGTGGTTGACAAATTCCGCTTCCGTGAGGAGAATAACCGGCTCGCCAATTCGCTCAAGGTCATCGACGGTGGCGACACCGAGTTCCTTGAGGGCGACGTGGTGCCCCGCGAGAAGCTGGAGCAGGCCAACGCGGAGGTGGAAGCCACCGGCGGTCAGCCGGCCAAGACCCGGCGGCCCCGGCCGGCCAGCGCCCGGACGTTGCTGCTGGGCATCACGAAGGCAAGCCTGTCCAGCGAGAGCTTCCTGTCGGCGGCCAGCTTCCAGGAGAGCACCAAGGTGTTCACCGAGGCGGCCCTGGCCGGGAAGGTCGACGAGTTGGTGGGGCTGAAGGAAAACGTGATCCTCGGGCACCTGATCCCGGCGGGCACGAGCTTCAAGCCCTACCAGCAGATGGTGCTGCAGCGCGAGATGGTCGAACTGGCCGGCGCGCTGTTGGGCGGCGCGACCGAAGGCGAGATGACCGAGGCCGAGATCGAAGCGGCCGTCCAGCAGGCCCTGACGGGCAGGAAATAACGAACCGGAAAGACTCCATGCAGCCGGCGCCCCGGCCCCAGACGCCCGGGCGCGGCCGCAGCAACTGACGGAATCTGGAATGCCTACGATCAACCAACTGGTCCGGAACGGTCGCAAGAAGCAGGTGACCAAGAAGAAGAACGTCTCCCTGGAGCACTGCCCCCAGCGGCGCGGGGTGTGTCTGCTGGTCAAGACCCAGACCCCCAAGAAGCCCAACTCGGCGCTTCGGAAGGTGGCCCGCGTCCGCCTGAGCAACGGGCGCGAAGTGACGGCGTACATCCCCGGCTGCGGGCATAACCTGCAGGAGCACAGCATCGTGCTGGTCCGCGGCGGCCGCGTTCGCGACCTGCCGGGCGTGCGCTATCACGTCGTCCGCGGCTCGCTGGACTGCGCGGGACTGGCCGAGCAGGAAAACTGGGGCCCCCGGCGCCAGGGACGCAGCAAGTACGGCACCAAGCGCCCCAAGTGAGAGCGCTGGAGCTTAGAATCGAAGAACGCCTCGACGACGACCCGAGCGGATCGGGTCGCAGTAAGCGCGGATGCCCCGCGGGGCCGCTGAACCGATCGAGGTTGGGACGGGCGTGACACACGAGGAAAGACACCCATGCCAGGCAAATCGTACACCCAGTCGGCCGAGCAGCTCAAACCGGACCCTCGGTACGGCAGCAAGACTGTCAGTAAGTTCATCAACTGCCTGATGTTCGACGGGAAGAAGTCCGTGGCTCAGCGGGTCTTTTACGATGCGATGGACATCATTGCCTCCAAGATCAGCGACGCCGAACCCCTCGAGGTGTTCGAGACGGCGTTGAACAACGTCAAGCCCGCCATCGAGGTGCGTTCCAAGCGAATTGGCGGCCAGAACTACCAGGTGCCCATGCAGGTCAATCGCAAGCGGCAGCAGTCGCTGGCCGTCCGCTGGATCCTGCAGGCCGTCCGGGGCGGATCCGGCTCGCCGACGAGCCAGCGCCTGGCCGCTGAACTGATGGCCGCTTACAAACGCGAAGGGACCGCCATGCAGACGCGCACCAACGTGCACCGCATGGCCGACGCCAACAAGGCGTTCGCGCACTTCGCGTGGTAACGATCAAGGCCCGCTTCCGGCGGGCCTTGCTGTTGTTGACGTATGCCGAAAGCCCGCATGGGCTTAGACGGTATGAAGTGAATCGCTCGCGGGTGCGTCCGCGCGGGCGACCCCGGTGTCTGGCCCGGCCGAGGTCGGGCAGGTGTACGCCGGGGCTCAGAAAAGGCGCCGCGGTCGTGTCGGCCGCGGTTGGACCGCTTGAGATACCGACAACCGGACCGGCTTGCCACAAAGCCGGCGTTCCGTCGCACTCGCGACGGACACGAAACAACCCTGATCTATCAGCATGGGATAAGGGCTGCACGCTGCGGAGACCTCCGCCGGAGACCTCCGAACGGTGCGCCGGTTTGACGGTGTGACAAGCACGCGCACAGGCTGTGTGCGCGCGTCATGAGTAAGGACTAGGTGTGGCTCGCTTGTTGAGCACAATACGAAACATCGGCATCATGGCCCACATCGATGCCGGCAAGACGACCGTGACCGAGCGGGTGCTCTACTTCACGGGCAAGACCTACAAGATCGGCGAGGTCCACGACGGGACCGCGGTCATGGACTACCTCGTCGAGGAGCAGCAGCGCGGGATCACCATCACCTCGGCGGCGACGACGTGCCCATGGCGGGACCAGACGATCAACCTGATCGACACCCCCGGCCACGTGGACTTCACCGTCGAGGTCGAACGCGCCCTGCGCGTGCTCGACGGAGCGGTGGCCGTGTTCTGCGGCGTCGGCGGCGTCGAGGCCCAGAGCGAAACCGTCTGGCGGCAGGCCGCCCGCTATCGTGTGCCGCGCCTGTGCTTCGTCAACAAGATGGACCGGCTCGGGGCGGAGTTCGACCGGGTCGTCGAGGAGATCGGCGAACGCCTCTCCAGCAACCCCGTGGCGATCCAACTGCCCATCGGCGCCGGCGCCGACTTCCGCGGCCAGATCGATCTGATCGAGCAGAAGGCCTATCTGTACACGCCGGCGGACGTGGCCACCGACATGCATATCGAGCCGATTCCGGAGGATATGGTCGATCTGGCCGAGACGGCTCGCCACGAGATGATCGAGCGGGTCGCCGAGGTCGACGATGAGTTGATGGCCAGGTTCATCAACGACGAGCCGATCAGCCCCGACGACCTCCGCGCCGCCATCCGCCGTGCCACGTGCGCCAATGCCTTGCAGGTGGTGCTCTGCGGGTCGGCGCTCAAACATATGGGGGTACGACCGCTGTTGGACGCCATTGTGTGGTATCTGCCCAGTCCCGTGGATGTGCCGCCGGTGGTCGGGCACGAGAGCCTCGACAGCGACAAGGAGTTGACGCGCAAGGCGGCGGACGATGAGCCCTTCTGCGGCCTGGTGTTCAAGATCACCTCCGACCCCCACGGGGACCTGTACTTCACGCGGATTTACAGCGGAACGCTCAAGGCCGGTACGCGGGTGTACAACCCGGTGCGCGACAAGAAGGAAATCGTATCACGCATCTGGGAGATGTACGCCAAGCAGCGGATCCGTCGCGATCAGGTGCACGCCGGCGATATCGTCGCCCTGGTCGGCTGCAAACACAGCCTGACGGGCGACACGCTGTGCGATGCCAAGAAGCCGATCGTCCTGGAACGCATGGAGTTCCCCAAGGCGGTCATCAGCATGTCGATCGAGCCGCGCAGCTCGGCCGACAAGAACAAGCTCGCCGAGGCCCTCGAAACGTTGCGGCGGGAGGATCCGACGTTCGAGTACCACCAGGACGTCGAGACGGGCCAGACGCTCATCAGCGGCATGGGCGAACTGCACCTGGAGATCCTCCATCACAAGCTTCGTCGCGATATCGGCGTTGACGTGAAGGTGGGCAAGCCCCGCGTGGCGTACAAGGAGACCGTCACCGGCGTGGGTGAGGGCGAGGGCCGGTTTGTCCGTCAGATCGGCGGCCGGGGACATTTTGGCGTGGTCCGCCTGCGGGTGGAGCCGTTCGCCCCCGAGACCGGCGAACCGCCGGTCAAGGTCGTCAACGAGGTCAAGGGCGAGGAGATCCCCAAGGAGTTCCACAAGGCCATCGAGGAGGCTGTCACGGATACCGCCCAGAGCGGCCACCTGGCGGGCTATCCACTGGAGAACATCCGCGTGACGATCCTCTCCGGCCAGTCCCACCCGGTCGACAGCAGTGAGATGGCCTTCGCCCAGGCGGCGGCGGCGGCGTTGGAGGAGGCGGTAGGCCAGGCGTCACCGAGCTTTATGGAACCGATCATGAGTCTCCAGGTCGCCTGCCCGGAGGAATTCCTGGGTGCCGTGACGGGCGATCTGAACGCCCGCCGTGGAGAGATCGTCAATATGACGGTGCGGCATTCGATGCGGGTGATCACGGCCAAGGCGCCGTTGGCGGAGCTGTTCGGGTATTCGACCTCGCTGCGGAGCGCCAGCCAGGGCCGGGCCACCAGCACCATGGAACCCAGCCACTATGCCGTGGTGCCCCGCAATATTGCCGACGGGTTGTTGAAATTTGTGTAGGTGGGCGCGAAAAAAGTCACAAAAGTGCCCGGTGACGCGTTGACAAGCGGATGGATATCAGTAAGCTGGATCGACTCTGCAAAACTGACCAGGGCACCGCACGTAAGCGCCCTCACGGGCAGGAACTTCCGGTGGCGGTGACGGAGAGACGCAGCGATGTTGCAAGACAAGATTCGCATTCGGATGGAAGCCTACGACCATCGGTCGCTGGATACCTCGGCGCGCGAGATCGTCGATCACGCCGAGCGGACCGGCGCCCGCGTTCGCGGCCCCATCCCGCTGCCCACGCGGACGGAGCGGTACACCGTGCTGCGAGGCCCCCACGTGGACAAGAAGAGTCGCGAACAGTTCGAGATGCGGACCCACAAGCGGGTCATCGACATCTATGAACCGACCGTCCGGACGATCGAGGCGCTCAACCGCCTGGTCGTGCCGGCGGGTGTCTTTGTGAAAATCAAGGCTTAAGACGGTCGGGGGGAGCGGAAGCTTAATGCCACCATCGGTCGGAAGTTGGTCGCGGCCGCGTCGGCTGCGGCGGATCGGGTGAAGCGAAGCAACGCGAAAAGGATTGAACGATGCAGGCAGCGTTGTTGGGACGAAAACTCGGCATGACTCAGGTGTACGACGAGGCCGGTGCGCTTTGCCCGGTGACCGTCGTGCAGGCCGGGCCGTGCACCGTCACCCAGATCAAGGACGTCGAACGCGACGGCTACGACGCTGTCCAGATCGGGTTTGAGCCCCTCCGGCCCCACCGCGCCACCCAGCCGCTCATCGGCCACGCCGGCCGCGCCGGCGTAAAGCCTTCGCGGGTCTACCGCGAGGTCCGCCTGACCGAGCCGGCCGGGGATGTCGAACCGGGCCAGACCCTCACCGTCGAGGCGTTCGACGGCGTCCAGTGGGTCGATGTGACCGCCACGAGCAAGGGCAAGGGGTTCGCCGGCGTGATGAAGCGCCACAACTTTCGCGGCCTGGGTGCCAGCCACGGCGTCGAGCGCAAGCACCGCTCGCCGGGGTCCATCGCGTCGCACGGCAACCAGCTCGGCAGCAGCGGCGGCCTCAAGAAGGGCAAGCGCATGGCCGGGCAGATGGGCAACGTTCGTTGCACGAGCCGCAACCACCGGCTGGTCGCGATCGATGCGGAAAACCATCTGCTCCTCATCAAGGGGGCGGTCCCCGGTCCCCAAGGCGGGCTCGTCTTCGTCAAGACCAGCAAGACCAAGCAAGCGGCGGCCACGTAAGGCCGCGTGTAAGGATAGGCGCCATGTTGGAAGTTCCGGTATACGACATGCAGGGCAACCCGGTGGAAACGCTCGAGGTTGACCCGGCCGCCTTCGGCGGCGAAGTGAACGCGGCCCTGCTCAAGCAGGCGGTGGTGGCCTACCACACCAACAGTCACCAGGGCTCGGCCAACAACCGCAGCCGCGGGGACGTGTCCGGTTCGACCCGCAAGCTGTTCCGCCAGAAGGGCACCGGCAACGCCCGCCGCGGCAGCCGCACCACAAACCTGCTGCGGGGCGGGGGCGTGGCCTTCGCCAAGCGCCCCTGTCCGGTCCGCCACACGCTGACCAAGAAAATGCGGCGCAGGGCGCTGCAGTCGGCGATCCTGGCCAAGCTCCTCGGTGAAGACCTCCTCGTCGTTCAAGACCTCACGCTCGACGCTCCCAAGACCAAAACCATCGCGGCCCTGCTGGACAAGCTGCAGGTCCATCGCAGTTGCCTGCTGGCGCTGGCCCAGCGCGACGAGGTGATCTACCGTTCGGCGCGAAACATCCCCAAGACCGACGTGCGGACCGTGGAGGAGTTGAACGCCTGGGACGTCGCCAGGCGGCAGAAGATGATCGTCTCCCGCCAGGCGATGGACGCGCTGCTGGAAGGTGCGAAATAGCCATGGAAATCCACAACATCATCATCCGACCGCTGGTCACCGAGAAGGGCACGTTCCAGAGCAAGGCGCTCAACGCGTATCCGTTCCAGGTTCACCGCGATGCGAATAAGGCTCAGATCCGCCAGGCGGTCGAGCAGTTGTACGAGGTCAGGGTGCGGGACGTCCGGACCGCCAGCCGCAAGGGCAAACCCCGCCGGTTCGGCAGGCGGTGGGGCAAGACCGCCGCGTGGAAGAAGGCCGTGGTGGTGCTGCACCCGGATGACCATATTGATCTGTTCTAACGGCTCCAACGAGCAAGCGAGACGCACATGGGCGTAAAGGTATACAAGAAGACATCGCCGGGGCGGCGGTTCTCGAGCGTCAATACGTACGAGGAAGTCACCAAGACCACCCCGGAGAAATCGCTGCTCCGCAAGCTCAACAAGACCGGCGGACGCAACCACAGCGGCAAGACGACGTCGCGGTTCCGCGGCGGCGGGAACAAGCGGATGTACCGCCTGATCGACTTCCGTCGCAACAAGGACGGCGTCGACGGCAAGGTCGCCGGGATCGAATACGACCCCAACCGCAGTTGCAACATCGCCCTGATCCACTACACCGACGGCGAGAAACGCTACATCCTCGCCCCGCTGGGGCTGAAGGTGGGCCAGGCGATCGTCAGCGGCGAACGGGTCGAACCCCGCGTGGGCAACTGCATGCCCCTGGCGTCGATCCCCGCGGGCCTGGAGATCCACAACATCGAGTTGAACCCCGGCCAGGGCGGCAAGATGGTCCGCTCGGCCGGCGGGGTGGCGCGGCTGGCGGCCAAGGAAGGCAACAAGGCCGTCCTGATCCTGCCGTCGGGCGAGATGCGCATGGTCGACATCCGCTGCCGCGCCACGATCGGGCAACTGGGCAACCTCGATCACGGTAACGTCCGCCTCGGCAAGGCCGGGCGCCGGCGCCACCTGGGCCGCCGCCCGCATGTGCGCGGCGTGGCGATGAACCCGGTGTCCCACCCCCTCGGCGGCGGCGAAGGCCGGTCAGGGGGCGGGCGTCATCCCTGCAGCCCGACGGGCAAGCCCGCCAAGGGCGGCAAGACGCGCAAACGCCGCAAGCCCTCGAACAAGATGATCATCCGGCGCCGGCGGAATGTCCGGGCCGGGCAGTTGACGTTGTAAACGTGACGGCCGGCGAGGCGACGACCCGCCGGCGAAGGAACGATCTATGGCGCGTAGCTTGAAAAAAGGCCCCTTCGTGGTGGAGCGACTCTACCGCAAGGTCACGCAGATGGAAGAGACCGGCCGGCGCGAACCCATCAAGACATGGTGGCGCGCCTGCACGATCGTGCCGGAGTTCGTCGGGCACACCTTCCTGGTCCACAACGGCAAGGTGTTCAACCGCGTGTTTGTCACCGAGGACATGGTCGGTCACAAACTCGGCGAATTCAGCCCGACCCGGACGTTCCGTGGGCATAGCGGCCGCAGATAACGTTTGTCGAACGGAGTAGTGGAAGATGGCATGGGTATCGAAACATCGGTTCGCCCGCATCAGTGCCCGTAAGGTGCGGCTGGTCGCGGATATGATCCGCGACGCCGACGTTGACGAGGCGCTGAACATCCTGAAGTTCACCCCCAACCGGGCGGCGAACATGCTCGACAAGGTCCTGCGCAGCGCGGTCGCCAACGCCGATAATGACGAGGCCGATGTGACGCGCCTTTACGTGCAGAAGGCTTTTGTCGACGAAGGCCCCACGATCCCGCGGTTCCGCCCCAAGGACCGGGGTCGGGCCCACCCGATCAGGAAACGCACGAGCCATATCACGGTGGTCGTGGAAGAGGACTAGGACGAAACGTATGGGTCAGAAAGTCAATCCAATCGGGTTCCGAACGGGCATCACGCAGGGATGGAAGAGTCTCTGGTTCGCCCCGAAGAGCAACTACGGCGAGTTCCTGGTCGAGGACGAGAAGATCCGTCGGTTCGTCGATCAGCGCCTCAATCAGTCCCCGCCGTACGCGGCGGTGTCGGCGGTGCACATCGAGCGGACCCGCGAAGAGGTCAAGGTCATCCTGCGCACCGCCCGCCCGGGCCTGGTCATCGGCCCCAAGGGCGCCGAGGTCGACCGCCTCAAGGCCGAGCTGGAGGATCTGACCGACCGCCGGGTGAATGTGAACATCGTCGAGATCAAGAACCCCGACCTGAACGCCCAACTGGTCGCCTCGGGCATCGCCGAACAGCTCAAGCGGCGCACCAGCTTCCGCCGGACGCTGAAAATGCGACTGGAGCAGTCGATGAACGCCGGCGCCAAGGGCATCAAGATCCAGTTGTCCGGCCGCCTCGGCGGCGCGGAAATGAGCCGCACCGAAACCCAGACGGCCGGGTCGATCCCGCTGCAGACGCTGGATGCCTTCGTCGACTACGGCATGGTGCACGCCAAGACGAAGTACGGCACCCTGGGCGTGAAGGTGTGGATCTACCGCGGGCCGTACGCAACGGCGACCAGCGATGAAACGACCGGGCCCGGCGGCGGGTTCCAGCGGGGACGACGTCGCACCCCCGGACGGAGCGGCCCCGGACGGAGCGGCCCCGGGCGCGGCGGCCCGCGCCGCACCGGCGGCTCGACCTCGCCGGCGTCGTCGAGTACCCCCCAGCCGGGCGAGACCCCGGCCCAGGCGGCGCCGCCGGACGCCCCCAGCCAGTGACGACAGTGCGACGGCAGTCAGTAGGCCCGGGTGCCGCATGCGACGCACCCCGGGCGGAAGTGAACGATAAACGGCAGGTGATACCATGGCGTTAATGCCGAAACGAATCAAGCACCGCAAGATGCACCGCGGGCGCGTCCGTGGCATGGCCACGCGCGGCAACACGGTCGCCTTCGGGGAGTACGGGCTGCAGACGCTCGAGCCGGGCTGGATCACCGCCCGTACCCTGGAAGCCGGGCGTGTCGCCGCGACGCACTTCCTTCACCGCGAAGGCAAGGTGTACATCCGGATCTTCCCCGACAAGCCCGTCACCTCCAAGCCGCTGGAGACCCGGATGGGCAAGGGCAAGGGCGAGCCGGACCACTGGGTCGCGCCGATCAAGCCGGGCAATATCCTCTACGAGATCGGCGGCGTCGACGAGATGACCGCCAAGCAGGCCCTGTTGCGGGTCGCCCACAAGATGCCGGTACGATGCCGCTTCACGGCACGTCGTCACGGGCTGTAAAGGAGGGTGACGATGAAGGTCCAAGAGATTCGTGACATGTCGGACGCCCAACTGGCCGACGAGATCCGCCGGCTTCGGCGTCATGTGTACGACCTGCGGGCGCAGTCGGTGACCGAGAAGCTCGAATCGCCGACGCTGATCAAGCAGGCCAAACGGGACATCGCCCGTTGCCTGACGGTGCAAAACGAGCGGGCCAGAGCGGCCGCCCAAGAGAAATAGCCAACAGCCATGACAGCATCGACCGAAAGCACGCAGAAACGTTATGAGCACCAGACCGGCGTGGTCGTCTCGGCCGGCGGGAACAAGACGTGCACCGTCCGGATCAGCCGGCTGGTGAAGCATCCGCTGTACGGCAAGTACATCAAGCAGTGGTCCAAGCAGGCGGTTCACGACCCGAACAATGACGCCGACGTGGGCGACACGGTGGATATCGTCCCGTGCCGTCCGGTCAGCAAGCGGAAGCACTGGCGGCTGAACCGGGTGGTGGCACGGGCCAAACTGAGGTAAGCGAACAGCGCGGGCGGCAGACGGGACGTCGCGGCCGCCGGCCGCGGGCGTTCGTGAGGTAGGACCAGTGATTCAGGCAGAAAGCAGACTACGAATCGCCGACAACAGCGGCGCGACCATCGCCCAGTGCATCAAGGTGCTGGGCGGGTCGACCGCCCGCGGACGCAAGACGCGCAAGGCCGCGAGCGTCGGCGATGTCATCCTGTGCAGCGTCAAGAAGGCGATCCCCGGCGGGGACGTCAAGAAAGGCGACGTCGTCCGCTGCGTGATCGTCCGGACCCGCAAACCCGTCCGACGGATGGACGGCAGCTACGTGCGGTTCGATTCCAACGCGGCGGTGATCGTCGACGAGCGGGGCGACCCGCGCGGCACCCGTATCTTCGGCGCCGTCGCCCGCGAGCTTCGCGAGAAAAACTACATGAAGATCGTGTCGCTGGCCAGCGACGTGGTGTGAACGGATCAGAACCATGGCAAGCAAGATTCGAAAAGGCGATACCGTTGAAGTGATTGCCGGCAAGGACCTCGGCAAGCGCGGCGAAGTGCTCCGGGTCGAGCCGCAGCGCGGCAAGGTCCTGGTGCAGGGCGTCAACCGCGTCTATAAGCACATGCGCCCCTCGCGGGAGCACCCGCAGGGCGGACGCATCCAGAAGGAGATGCCCCTGGCACTCTCCAACGTGATGGTGGTCGACCCCAAGACCGACCGGCCCACCCGCGTCGGGTTCCGCTTCACCGACGACGGGGTCAAGGAACGCTACGCCAAGGTGTCCGGCGAGTCGCTGGGCACGGTGAGCAAGGCGAAGAAATCGTAGGAACCTCCGCGATGGTTGCACGCTTGGAAGAACGCTACAAAAACGAGATCGCCCCGGCCCTGGCCAGCGAGTTCGGCCACGACAACCCGATGAGCGTGGCGCGGCTGGTCAAGATCACCGTGAGCATGGGCATGGGCCAGACCGCCCGCGAGGCCAACCGCCTCGAGGCCGCCCTGAAGGAACTGGCGGCGATCACCGGCCAGCGGCCCGTCGTGACCAAGGCGCGCCAGTCGGTCAGCAATTTCCGGCTGCGCGAGGGCATGGACGTCGGCCTGAAGGTCACGCTGCGGCGGGACCGGATGTACGAGTTCCTCGACCGCCTGGTGATGGTGGCCATCCCGCGGGTCAAGGACTTCCGCGGGCTCAACCCCAACGCCTTCGACGGGCGCGGCAACTACAACATGGGGCTGACCGAGCAGACCCTGTTCCCCGAGATCAACCCCGACAAGGTGCAGTTTACCCAAGGCATGAACATCGCCTTTTCGACCACGGCGGCCAGCGACGAGGAAGCACGGCGGCTGCTGAGTCTGTTGGGCATGCCGTTCAGGCCCGTGGAATAAAGAGGACAACACCATCGATGGCAACGAAAGCCCAGAGATTACAGGCCGCCGGTCAACCCAAGTTCGCCAGTCGCACGCAGCGCCGGTGCGAGTTGTGCGGCCGCCCGCGGGCGGTGTATCGCAAGTTCCGCATCTGTCGCATCTGCCTGCGGACATTGGCCAACGAAGGAAAGATTCCCGGCCTCAAGAAGGCCAGCTGGTAGAGGATCCTGATCATGAGTCTTAGCGACCCGATTGCTGACATGCTCACGCGGATCCGCAACGCCGCCCGCGTCCGCCGCAAGCACGTGAACGTGCGCGCGTCGAAGGTGTGTGCCGGCATCTGCGAGGTCCTCAAGAGCGAAGGGTACATCGAGGACTACAAGCGCATCGAGGACGGCAAGCAGGGCCTGCTCCGCGTGTATCTGCGGTACGGTCCCGGCGGCGAGCAGATCGTCAGCGACCTCCAGCGCGTCAGCCGCCCGGGTTGTCGCGTCTACAGCGGCGCGGCCGAGATTCCCCGGCCGCTGGACGGGCTGGGCGTGGCGATCGTCTCCACCAGCCGGGGCGTCATGAGCGACCGCCAGGCGCGCCAGGCCAACGTCGGCGGCGAAGTGCTGTGCACCGTGTACTAGAGGTGTCTGATGTCTCGCATAGGCAAGAAACCGATCCCGCTGCCCGACCACGTCAGCGTCAAGCTGAACGGACGGGAAATCAGCGTCGAAGGGCCCAAGGGCAAACTGGCGTGGACGCACCACGAACGGATCTCCGTTCGCCTCGACGACGACACCAAGGCCGTGATCGTCGAGCGGTCCGATGACGAGCGGTTCAGCCGCAGCCTGCACGGACTGACACGGTCGCTGATCGCCAATATGGTCGAAGGCGTCAGCGCCGGCTTCCGCGAGGATATGGAACTGTACGGCGTGGGCTTCTCCGTGAACGTTCAGGGCCAGACGCTCGCGCTGACGTGCGGGTACGCCCATCCGATCCAACTGAAGATCCCCGACGGCGTGACCGTGGAGGTGACGACGCCGGCGGCTCGCGGCGACAACGACCCGGCGCGGTTCGCCATCACCGGCATCGACAAGCAGGCCGTCGGCGAATTCGCCGCCCGGTGCAAACGCGCTCGCAAGCCCGAGCCCTACAAGGGCAAGGGGATCCGCTACGCCGGCGAGCACATTGTCCGCAAGGTCGGCAAGGCCTTTGCCGGCGCCGGCGGCTGATGACGGCATGACGGACCCGTGGCCGGCCCGCGGGCCGGAGAGGATGCAGTCCAATGAAGGCGATCAACAAGAAAATCCATCAGCGGCAGCGGCGTAAACGCCGCGTGCGCGGCAAGGTGAGCGGGACGGCCGAACGGCCTCGCCTGACGGTGTTCCGTTCCCATAAGAACATCTATGCCCAGATCATCGACGACGACCGGGGCGTGACCCTCGTCGCCGCGTCGACGCGGGACAAGGACGCCGACGGCGCCGGCTACGGCGGCAACGTCGGTGCGGCCGCCCGCGTGGGCCAGGCCCTGGCCGCCAAGGCCACGCAGGCCGGCATCAAGACGATCGTCTTCGACCGCAACGGCTACCGCTATCACGGGCGGGTCAAGGCCCTGGCCGAGTCGGCGCGCGAAGGCGGGTTGGCATTCTAGGACACAACGACGGCGGCGGCGGCAGCGGCCGGTGCGGGAAGACGAGTGTCCCCACGGGCCCGGGGCAAGACCCCCCGCCGACGCAAAGTTTAGCTACGGGAGCATTATCTTGGCTCTGAATCGAAGACCGCGAGGACGCGAGCCCGTTCGCGAAAGCGATGACGCGTTCGAAGACCACGTGGTGAAGATCTACCGTTGCGCCTGCGTCGTCAAGGGCGGGCGGCGGTTCAGCTTCGCCGCGCTGGTCGTGGTGGGCGACCGCAACGGGAAGATCGGCATCGGATACGGCAAGGCCAAGGAAGTGCCGATGTCGGTGGACAAGGGCATCAAGGAGGCCCGCAAGAACCTCGTCGATATCGCGCTGAAGGGCAACACGATCCCCCACAAGATCATCGGCCGCTTCGGGGCCTCCCGCATCGTGATGGTGCCCGCCCGCGAAGGGACGGGCGTCATCGCGGGCAAGAACATCCGGCCGATGCTGGAACTGGCCGGCGTCAAGGACGTGCTGACCAAGGCCTACGGATCCACCAGCCCCAAGAACCTGGTCAAGGCCACCATGGATGCGCTGGCGCGGCTGCGGACGGCCGAGCAGGTCGCCGAGATCCGAGGCGTGGAGATCGAGCAATGAGGTTAGACGAGATTCTCTCGGCGGCCGGGCGGCGCAAACGCCGTCGGCGCGTCGGCCGCGGCCGCGGCAGCGGGCGGGGCAAGACCGCCGGACGCGGGCACAAGGGCTACGGGCAGCGCAGCGGCGCCGGCGCCCTGTTGGGCTTCGAGGGCGGCACGAACCCGCAGATCCGACGGGTGCCCAAACGCGGGTTCAACAATGCCGCCTTCGCCAAGGGCGTCGAGACTGTCAACGTGCGGGACCTCCAGCGCGCCTTCGCCGACGGCCAGACCGTCGACGCCGAGGCCCTGGCCGCCAAGGGACTGATCGAGCGGGCCGACGCCGTCGTGAAGCTGCTCGGCGATGGTGAATTGACACACAAGCTTACGGTTCGGGTGACCCGCGCCTCCGCCGGCGCCGCCGAAAAGGTGGCCGCCGCCGGCGGCTCGCTGGAGTGCACCGAGGCGTAGGCCCAGACGGGTGAGAGTGACGGATGAAAGCGTTTAGCATCTTCAGGCTGGTCAGCGGCGCCGTCGTGGTTGCCATCGCGGCATGGCTGGGCATTCGGGAAGGCCTCCTGCGCATTATGGAGGTCCTCCAGGCCGAGTCCGTCGATGCCGCTCGCCTGGGCTGGCCCATCGGCATGCTGGTGCTGGCCGTGGCGCTGCTGGGCGGCTTTTACCTCACCGTGATCGCCCGCACCCGCCTGCGCCGCATCATGGAGAATATCTTCTCCATCCCGGAACTCGTCCGGAAACTCGGCTTCACCGTCGGCCTGCTGGCGATCTACCGGATCGGCTACTGGATCCCGATCCCCGGGCTCAACCAGGAGGCCATGACCGCCCAGGCCCAGGCCGCCGAAGGCGAGGCGCTCGGCACCATCCTCCAGACCGTGGCCCTCTACACCGGCGGGAACCTGCAGATGTCCACCATCTTCGGCTTGGGCATCATGCCGTACATCACCGCGTCGATTATCTTCCAACTGCTGGGCACCGTCGTGCCGTCCATCGAACGGCTCCAACGCGAGGGCGAGGCCGGCCGCCGGAAGATCCAGGAGTACACCCGCTACGCGACCGTCGCCCTGTGCCTGATCCAGGCGTCGTTCTGGGTGAATTTCTCCTCGGAGTTCTACCCCGGGTGGGGCGGCCCGCTGACGACCATCATGGGCGTCCTGGCCATGACCACCGGCACCGTGTTCCTGATGTGGCTGGGCGAACAGATCGACGAGTACGGGATCGGCAACGGCATCAGCCTGCTGATCATGGCCGGCATCGTCGCCCGCATGCCCCAGGCGTTCGTGATGCTCTTCAGCAGCGCGACCTGGACCTTCGCCGGCGAGACCGGCAAGATCGGGCCGTTGAAGCTCGTCGGATTGGCCGCCATGTTCGTCGCCGTGATCGCCGGGGCGATCCTGATCACCCAGGGCCAGCGGCGGATCCCCATCCAGCAGGCCAAGATGACCCGCGGACGACGGGTGTACGGCGGGCAGCGGCACTACCTGCCCCTGCGCGTCAATCACGGCGGCGTCATGCCCATTATCTTCACCAGCGCGCTGATGATCTTCCCCGGGGCCATCCTCGGCTGGTTGGGCCGGTTCTGGGGGGATTCGAGGATTCTTGGCTTTCTCATGCGGAGCTTCGCACAGGACAGCTACCTGTACTGGCTGTGCTACATCGGCCTGATCTTCTTCTTCGCCTACTTCTGGACCACCGTCCAGTTCAAGCCCAAGGAGATGGCCGACCAACTGCGGGATTCCGGCAGCTTCATCCCGGGCCTGCGACCGGGGCGGCGAACGGCCGAATACCTCGAGCGGGTCATGGAGCGGATTACCTACTGCGGGGCCGCGTTCCTGGCCCTGATTGCGGTGATTCCGACCCTCATCACGTTGTGGATGGAGATCCCCTACTCGATCGCGGCCTTCCTGGGCGGGACGGGCCTGCTGATCACCGTGTCGGTGGCGCTGGACGTGGTCCAGCGGATCGAAGCCCAGTTGGTCATGAGGAATTACGGCGGCTTCCTCGGCGATAACATCAAGATCAAAGGAGCCCGCTGATGAGAATCGTTCTTCTCGGCGCCCCCGGGGCGGGCAAGGGCACCCAGGCCAAGCGGCTGGCGGAGACATTCGACATGCTCCACCTGTCCTCCGGCGACATCCTCCGCGCCGAAAAGGCCTCCGGCAGCGACCTGGGCCGGACGCTCGCGCGGTACATGGACGCCGGCGAGCTGGTGCCCGATGAGGTCGTCGTCGACGTGATGGCCAAGGCCATCAGCGATCCCACCGCCGCCAAGGGGCTGCTGCTGGACGGGTTCCCCCGCACCGAGCCGCAGGCCGAGGCCCTGGACGCCCAACTGGTCGAGCTGGGCGCGCCGCTGGACACGGTGGCCGTGATCGACGTGTCGACCGACGCCGTGATCGAGCGGATCTGCGGGCGGCGCAGTTGCCCCAGATGCG
The DNA here is from genome assembly GCA_964535025.1 of uncultured Planctomycetales bacterium. GTDB lineage: Bacteria > Planctomycetota > Phycisphaerae > SM23-33 > FEN-1343 > JAAYZK01. Next base: position 10,198 of record CAZHRW010000176.1, on the reverse strand, counting down.
GGGCGATCTACCACATGACGTTCATGCCGCCGGCCGTCGAGGGCGTCTGCGACAAGTGCGGCTACAAGGGCGAATTCGTGCAGCGCGCCGACGACACCGAAGAGGTGGTCCGCCAGCGGCTGGAGGCCTACCGGGCCCAGACGGCCCCGTTGATCGACTATTACAAGAGAACCGCTCCCGACAAGGTCATCGAGTTTGACGGCAACAAGCGGCCCGACGAGGTGACCGAGGACATGGTCGCCGCGCTGAAGGCCTAGACGAGCGGAACGCAGGAAGGTCCGTTGGCGTACAAACTGAAAAGCCCGCGAGAAATCGAGTTGATGCGTGGGGCCGGCCGTCTCGTGCGTCAGGTGCTCGACCACCTGGCGACCGTGGCCGCCCCCGGTGTGACGACCGCCGCGCTGAACGCCGAAGCCGAACGGATCTGCGCCGAGGCGGGGGCCGAGTGCCTGTTCAAGGGCGTGCCGGGGCCGAAAGGTCCGTTCCCGGGCGCCATCTGCTGCTCGATCAACGAGCAGGTGGTGCACGGCATTCCGTCCGAGCGGCGGATCGCCGCGGGCGACCTGGTGAGCATCGATTTCGGTGTTCGCCTGCACGGCTACTGCGGGGACTCGGCGACGACGGTGATCGTCGGCGAGGTCGACCCGACCCGCCGGCGGCTGGTGGACGCCACCCGCCGGATGCTCGAGGTGGCCATCGAGATGGCCCAGCCCGGTCGGCGCTGGAGCGCGATTGCCGCGGAGATGGTCCGCGTGGCCGACCAGGAGAACTTCGGTGTCGTGCGCCAGTTCGTCGGGCACGGGATCGGGACCGAGATGCACGAGGATCCGAAGGTGCCCAACTACGTGAGCCGTGCGTTGAAGGCTCACGACATCGTGTTGACCGAAGGGCTGGTGGTGGCCGTGGAACCGATGGTGAACGCCGGGACCGAGCAGGTGAAGGTCCTGGAGGACGGATGGACGGTCGTGACGGCCGACGGCAAGCCGTCGGCGCATTTTGAACACATGCTGGCGATCACCTCCGACGGCGTCGACGTGCTGACGGATGGACGATAGCCGGAAGGTGCGGCCGGTGGGCCGCCGGGCAGGAAGAGCGATGAAAGTGAAGAGTTCGGTCAAGCGAATGTGCGAGAACTGCAGGATCATCCGCCGCAAGGGCGTGGTGCGGGTGATCTGCACGAATCCCCGGCACAAGCAGCGGCAAGGCTAGCGAGCAAGGAGTCGGCATATGCCACGTCTGATTGGTGTAGACATTCCCAACGACAAGCCCACGGTGATCGCGCTGCGGTACATCTACGGGATCGGCCCGACCCTCGCCGCGGAGATCTGCAAGAAGGCCGAGGTCGAGCCGATGGTCCGGGCCAAGGACCTCACCGAAGGTCAGCTCAGCAAGATCGCGAGCATCCTCGACGGCGAGTACATGGTCGAAGGTCAGCTTCGCCGGCAGGTGGCGCAGAACATCGCCCGCCTGCGGGACATCACGTGCTACCGGGGCCTGCGGCACCGCCGCGGGCTGCCCGTCCGGGGCCAGCGGACCAAGACCAACGCCCGGACCCGCAAGGGACCGCGCAAGACCGTCGCGGGCAAGAAGAGCGTCAAGGAAATGAGGTAACCGTCCGCCGGCGCCGCCGGCCGACGACAGCAGCGCACCGCAACGCGGAGAAGCGATGGCCAAGACACGCAAGAAAGTCCGACGGAACGTCGCCAAGGGCATCGCCCACGTCAAGGCGTCGTTCAACAACACACTGGTGACGATCACCGATCTCAACGGCGAGGCCCTGGCCTCCGATTCGGCCGGGACCGTCGGGTTCAAGGGCTCGCGCAAGAGCACCCCGTTCGCGGCGCAGCGCGCCGCCGAGCAGTGCGCTCAGAAGGTCCGCAAGATGGGCCTGACCGAGGTGGAAGTCCGCGTCAACGGGCCCGGGTCCGGGCGCGAGGGCGCCGTGACGGCGCTGCAGGCCGCCGGGCTGAGGATCGTCTCGATCGAGGACGTCACCCCGCTGCCCCACAACGGCTGCCGCCCGAGGAAGAAGCGGCGCGTGTAGGCGGCGCAGCCGACCGGCACGTTGCCTGAGGACGTGATGACCCGCCGGCGTGCAAGCCGGACGCCGGGCGATAGGAGCAATCAATACGATGGGACGGTACACAGGACCAAAGTTTCGACTGGACCGCCGTGAGGGCGTCAACCTGATGCTCAAGGGCATTCGTTCCCGCACCGCCAAGCATCCGCTGGAGCGGCAGGGTCACGATAACGCCCCGGGCATGCACGGGTGGCGGCGCAGTCGCGGCAGCGAGTACGGGGTCCGCCTGCGGGAGAAGCAGAAGGTCAAGCGGTATTACGGCGTGTATGACAAGCAGTTCATGCGCTACTACCGCATGGCCGAGCGCGCCAAGGGCAACACCGGCGTGGCGATTCTCGTCCTGCTGGAACGCCGCCTGGACAACGCGGTGCACAAGCTGGGCTTCGCCCCCAGCCGCCCCGCCGCACGCCAGTTGGTCGCCCACGGACACATCCGCGTCAACGGCCGCAAGTGCGATCGCCCCGGCTACCTGGTGGACGTGGGCGACGTGTTGACCGTGAAGGACAACCCTCGCAGCCAGCAACTCATCCGGCAAAACATCGAAGAGCTGGGCGCGCCGGTTCTGCAGAACTGGCTCAGTCTGGATATGACCAAGCTGGAAGGCACAGTGACGGCCATGCCCACGCGGGAGGATGTGCAGATCCCCGTGGAAGAGCACCTTATCGTGGAGTTCTGCAGCCAGTAGGGTGCCGGATCCCCGAAGCGGAACAGCAACCCGGCTCGTCGGGCGGCCTTTGCGGGGGGCCGAGAGACGACGGGCTGATCGATACGGAGGCACAAGCCAATGCGAATTAGGTGGCGTGGCCTGGAACTGCCGACACGCGTGGTCAGCGATCAGGATGTGTCGACCCCGACCTACAGCCGGTTCATGGTCGAGCCCTTCGAACGGGGGCTGGGCACCACGATCGGGAACTCGTTGCGCCGGGTGCTGCTGAGCAGCATCGAAGGCGCGGCGGTCACCAGCGTCAAGATCGGCAACGCGGCCCATGAGTTTCAGTCGCTGCCCGGGGTGATGGAGGATGTCACCGACATCATCCTGAACGTCAAGAGCCTGATCGTCAAGATGCACACCCCCGGCGCCAAGCGCATGGTGGTGCGCAGCACCGCCAAGGGCCCGGTCACGGCCGATATGATCGAAGCCGATCCGGCCATCGAGGTGATCAACCGGGACCTGGTGCTGGCGACGCTGTCGGAGGCCATGGACTTCGAGATGGAAATGACCGTCGACAGCGGGCGGGGATACGTCCCCGCCGCCGAACTGATGCCGCCCGAGGAGGAACAGGAGATCGGCGTCATCCACGTCGATGCCTCCTTCTCGCCGGTGACGCGCGTCCGCTACCAGACCGAAGCGACACGCGTCGGCCAGAAGACCAACTACGACCGGCTGATCCTCGAGGTCTGGACCAACGGGACCCTGACGCCCGAGATGGCCATGGTCGAGGCCGGGAAGATCCTGCGCAAGCACCTCAATCCGTTCGTGCAGTATTTCGACCTGGGCGCCGAACTGCCCTCCGGCCCGCCGGCCGAGCAAACCTCCCAGGCCGACCAGGAACTCAACCAGAAGCTCAGCATGCCCATCGCCGAACTGGACCTGAGCGTGCGGGCCAGCAACTGCCTCCAGTCGGCCGACGTGGAAACCGTGGGCGACCTGGTCAAGATGACCGAGGCGGACCTGCTGAAGGTGCGAAGCTTCGGCAAGACCAGCCTCCGCGAAATCAAGCGGAAGCTGGCCGACATCGGCTTGACGTTGGGACTGAATGTGAATCTCTCCGAATCGCCGGCGCCGGTTGCGTTCGGCGAAGACGAGATCGGGACCGAAGACGAGGAAGACTGATCTCGCCGCGCTCCAAGGCGGCGCAACGTTGAAGGTTGGCATCATGCGGCACCGCGTATCCGGAAGAACACTGAATCGTACGTCGGCCCATCGCAGGGCGATGCGGCGGAACCTGGCCATCGCGCTGTTCCAGCACGGGGCGATCCGAACCACCGAGGCGAAGGCCAAGGATCTCAAGCCCTTCGTGGAACGGCTGATCACCCACGCGCGAAAAGGCACCGTCCACGCGCGGCGGCTCGTCAGCGCCGAGCTGGGCAACCGCCGCGGCGAGCGCGGCGTGTTGATGGACAAGGAGGGCAACCCCCAGAGCAAGGGCGTCCTGGACGTGCTGTTCGACGACATCGCCCCGCGCTACGCCGATCGTCCCGGCGGGTACACCCGCATCATCCGCCTGGCCGAACGACGCCTCGGCGACGCCGGCCGCCAGGTGATCCTCCAACTGGTCGAAGAGACCGGCGCCGGAGGCGGCCAGGGCGGGTCGCGCAGCTCCCGCCGCAAGCGCCGGGCCGCGGCGCGGCATGAGGCGGTCGCCGCCGTCGGCGCCGCCGAGGACGAGGCGGCCGAGGCCCCTGCCGAAGCGCCCGAGGCCGAGGCGACCGCCGAGGCGCCCGAAGCTCAGGGCGAGACGGACGACGCCCCCGAGGGCAAAAAAGAAGACTAGCGGCCGGCCGATCGTTGGAGTATCCTCGCAAGCCCGGTTTCATCGCCGGGCTTGTTCTTTGGGCGAGCGCGGGGGCGCCCGGTGTCGGTCCCCCGGGGAGAACCAGGAGAGGTGCGATGGAAGCGAACGCCGATCCGAACTGCGTGTTCTGCAAGATAGTCGCCGGCCAGATTCCCTGTGCCTCGGTTCTGGAGACGGACGAAGCACTGGCCTTTCTGGACATCAACCCCCTGGCGCGGGGACACGTGCTGCTGATCCCGAAGCGCCATGCTGTCAGGCTGGACGAACTGAACGCCTCGCAGGCCGGCGCCGTGCTGCGGCACCTGCCCGCCCTGGCCAAGGCGGTCCGTCAGGCGACCGGGTGCCAGGGCTACAACCTGCTCCAGAACAACGGCCGCATCGCCCACCAGGAAGTCATGCACGTCCATTTCCACATCATCCCGCGATACAAGAACGATACCTTCAAGTTCAACTGGCCGGCCGGCCAGTACGCCGAAGGCGAGATCGAGCAGATCCGCGAGGCCGTTCGCTCGGCGCTGGAGAGCTGACCGCGGCGAGAGATCCTCTTGACCGGCCGTGCAGGTGGGCCTACAATCGGTTAGCCGTGTCGGAGAGTAGGGTTACGGGCTTGCCCCCCGTGCCGGTCGTACCGGTGCGGGCGGGGTGGGGCCGGCTGAGGGCGGCCTGTGCGGCAACCATGAGCATCGAAGCGCTGTTCAACACGTTGTTCATGACCGTCTACACCTTCGTCCTGGTGATGGTCTCGATTTACGGGTTCCACCGCTGGGCGCTCGTGCTGCTGTACTACCGCTATCGCGACCGCCGGACGGCCCCGACGGCCCTGTTCGACGAGCTGCCGCCCGTGACGGTCCAACTGCCCATGTACAATGAGCAGGTCGTCGCGCGGCGCGTCATCGAGCAGGCCTGCCGCATCGAGTATCCCCGCGACAAGCTGCAGATCCAGGTCCTCGACGACAGCACCGACGACACCTGCCGGATCGCCCGTCAGGCCGTCGAGCGGGCCCGGGCCGCGGGGTTCAACATCGAGTACATCCACCGCGACGACCGCACCGGCTACAAGGCCGGCGCCCTGGCCCACGGGATGAAGACCGCCACGGGCACGTTCATCACCATCTTCGACGCCGATTTCGTGCCGTCGCCGGATATCCTCAAACGGAGCATCCACTACTTCACCGATCCGCGGGTCTGCGTGGTGCAGACGCGGTGGGAGCACCTCAACCGCAACGCCAGCCTGCTGACCCGCAGCCAGGCGGTGCTGCTGGACGGCCACTTCGTCATCGAACACGTCGCCCGCAACCGCAGCGGGCGGTTCATGAGCTTCAACGGCACCGCCGGCACCTGGCGCCGCGAGGCCATCACCGACGCCGGCGGCTGGCAGCACGATACGCTCACCGAGGACATGGACCTCAGCTACCGCGCCCAACTGCGCGGCTGGCGGTTCGTCTTCCTGCCCGACCTGACGGCCCCGGCCGAGCTGCCGCCCGATATCAACGCCTTCAAGGCCCAGCAGCACCGCTGGACCAAGGGCGGCACGCAGACCGCCCTGAAACTGCTGCACCGCATCTGGCTGTCGCACGCGCCCCGCAAGGCGAAGATCGAGGCGACCTTCCACCTGACCAGCTTCAGCATCCACCTGTACATGGTCCTGCTGGTGCTGATGACCTTCCCGGCGATGTTCCTGCAGTCGGTGCCCGCCGGCGGGGGCACGCCCTGGCGGCTGATGTTCGACCTGGGGGTGTTCTGGCTGGCGACGCTGTCGGCCAGCACGTTCTACCTGGCCAGCCAGCAGGCGTTGTTCGGGTCGTGGCGGCGGACGCTCAAGTACCTGCCGTTCCTGATGGCCCTCGGCGCCGGCATGTGCATCTCCAACGCCAAAGCGGTCCTCGAAGCGCTGCTGGGCCGCCAGAGCGAATTCGTCCGCACCCCCAAGTTCGGCGATTCGACCGTCCGGCCGGTCCGCACCAAGCGCCGCAAGCTGGGCCTGCTGCCGTGGATCGAGTTGGCCTGCGCGATCTACCTGACCGTCTGCACCGTGTTTGCGGCGATTCACGCCCAAACGCTTTTGGGCGCCCCGTTCCTGGCGATTTTCGGCGTGGGGTTCTACTACGTGAGCCTGCTGAGCTTCCAGGCGCGCCTCGCCGACCGCCGCCGCGACATCGCCGCGCCCGCGGCGGCGCAGCGGGTCGAAGACGAGTAGGCCGTTCGCTTTGCCCGCCGCCGAAGCATCCCGGCGCCTCCTTCGGCGGGTGCACCGTCGTCTCCTCGACCAATACGGCCCGCGGCCGTGGCGGTCCGGCGGGCCGGCGGTCGACGTTCTGGTCGGGACGATCCTCTCCCAGAGCACCAGCGGCACCAACACGCGGACGGCCTACCGGCGGCTCCGCGAGCGATTCCCCACCTGGGACGACGTCGCCGACGCCCCCGTCGGGCCCATCGAGGCCTGCATCCGCCCGGCGGGGCTCTCCCGGCGGAAGGCTCCGCGAATCCGCGCGATCCTCCGGCGCCTGCGGGCCGAGCGGGGCAGGATCGACCTCCAGTTCCTCCGCCGTCGCACCCCCGACGAGGCGACGGCCTACCTGCTCGACTTCGACGGCGTCGGCGTCAAGACCGCCCTGTGCGTCCTGATGTTCAGCTTCGCCATGCCCGTCTTCCCGGTCGACACCCACATCCTCCGCCTCGCCATCCGCCTGGGCGTCTTGCCCGAGGGGGCCACCGCGGCCCAGGCCCACGCCGAGCTGCCGGGGCTGATCGACGCGTCCGACCGCTACACGATGCACCTCCTGCTGATCGCCCACGGCCGCGCCGTCTGCCGCGCCAGGTCCCCGCGCTGCGAGGACTGCCGCCTGCCGGCGCTGTGCCCCTTCGGCCGCCGGCGGCTGGCGGCGTCGTATGCGTAAACTCGGCGGCGGAATCGGAAAAGTTCATTTCAGGGAAAAACCGGATGCCGTCTTGGATGCCGTCTTGCCGGGGCTCGGGCTGAGGTCTGACAAGGGCTTACGATGCCGCGGCTGCAAGAGACGGTAAGCTAACCTGTTTGCCTATGCCGTCCCCGGTTGTTTCGTTCATTTTATTGAGCGTCGGCTTAACAATGTGAAGCGATCCGTTCATTTTGTTACAGGGCGGACGGTGCAGACTGTGCAGCTTGCCCAGCTTAACGGCATAAAACCCGAATTCTCCGAATTCTCCGGGCCTATTTCGGGCCAAAGTGAAACAACCGGGGACGGAACAAGGGCCGGCGTGGGCCGGGCGCGGGCAGGCCGTCGGAGCCGCTGAAGAAAATGAAGGGCAGGCTTAACAAAATGCGCCTCGGCCTCAAGAAAGTGCGCACCTGCCCTAACAAAATGCCGGAATTGCCTCACAATGTTAAAAAACCGCTTCACGGCGGAAAAAAAGTTCGTAACGCTGTGAAATGCCCCCGCTGCGGGTCGCCGCGGGTCAACGCCCGCCGCCGTTGTGGGGCGGGCCTTGTGCCTGGCCACGAGGGGCGGCGAGATGATCGCCGTGGGTCGATGCGAGCAAGGGCAACCAAGGGGACTGACGATCAACGACCGCGCCGGCGTGAGTCCTTGGCGGGCAGGGACGGCTGACGCATCGACGTATGATACGGAAACGGCCCCGGGCGGCCGGGCGTCGTCGAGCCCCGCCCGGCGGGGCGGGAGCGGGCATGGGCAGACACAGCGCGGGCATCCTGCTGTACCGGGTCACCGACGGGGTGGTGGAGGTCCTTCTCGTTCACCCCGGCGGGCCGTTCTGGGCGAAGAAGGACGACGCCGCGTGGTCGATCCCCAAGGGCGAGTTCGACCCCGCCACCGCCGACCCGCTCGACGCGGCGGTGCGTGAGTTCACCGAGGAAACCGGCTTCGACGCCCCCGACGCCCCGGCCTTCCTCGCCGAGCTCACCCAGCTGGACGGCAAGATCGTCCACGCCCGGACGGCCCGGGGCGACGTCGACTGCCGCGACCTCCGTTCCAACACCTTCGAGATCCAATGGCCCCCCGGCTCCGGCAAACGCCGCCGCTCCGGGAGGTCGATCGTGCCGCGTGGTTCGACGCCCGCGCCGCCAGGCGGAAGCTGCACAAGGGGCAGGTGCGGCTGGGGGGTTTGCTCCTGGCGAAGCTGGGCGCGGCGTCGGAGGGCGAAGGGTGTTCGCGTTAGGGCGTGGGAACGAAAGCGATGTGATTTGAACTCCGCCGGCGCCAAGGCCTTGGCGGCGAGATTCAGGCTCGGGCGTCCGCGGCTTTCGTGGGCAGCTTTGACGGCGCGCGTTTATCGCTCGGGGCCGTGTCCGCCGCAAGTAGTGCCTCTATATGCACTTGGTGGATTTTATGCGTACGGGTCCGCGTTGACGCGGGCGTGTCGCCGGGGCTGATGCCTCTCGACGCGGCGGCGAGCCCTGCCCAGATGCGCGGGATTCAAAATCCCGTCCTGGCAACAGAGTGAGGGTTCGAGTCCCTCCTCCGGCAATGCGACGTGACCCGTCACGCCGCGACAGATCGCGACACAACGCGACACGTTCGCCCGTGCCGCGAGATCGCCGCACCCCTCGACCACCCCCACGCCGACCCGGCGTCGTGCCGTTGCCGTTTGGCGTGGCCGTTCGCCGTACCTCAGGTCTCAGGTCTCAAGCCTCAAGTCCGTCGTTCTATCCGGCCGGGAATACTTTTCAGTGCGCCATACAGTGCACCAAAGGGACGGAATAAGGCGGAGTTGATGCTGGGGTAGGGGGACAGAAACACCTTGCACGGCTGTCCTGAGGTGCCCTCGATGCATGAGAAAAGAAGGCCGGCCGACACGTTCCCCGATGGGTACCAGCCTCGGCCGGCCGTGCGGCGAAGATTCGGCGGTCCCGTCGGGGACGGTCCGGGAACAGCGCCAGGACTTGCGTTTCGGTCACGCTTCCGGCATCCGTGGACGCCGGAATTCCGGACGAACGCGTCGCCGTGGCCTTGGCGCAAGTGCAGGCCGCCCGGAGCAACCACGACCCGAAACCCGTTGTTGTTGTTCGTGTTGTCGGGGTTGTTCCTGTTGCGGTTCGCCGAACGGCAGTTACGTGCGTTGTTGTTCCAACTGCCGCCGCGGATCACGCGGTAGCTGAACGGCGCTGTCCCTCACAAAAGACCACTCGCTGCTCAGACGCCTGAGCAACCTCTCGCTATCGGCCTGGCGGGCATGGCCCATCCAACTGTCCAGGCGCGCCTTAATCTCGTCGAAGTCGATCCGCCCGGCCCCGTACGCCTCCCGCATCCACCGCACGCGCCGGCGGAATTGCCGCACGTTCGACTTCCTCACCAGCCGATGCGTGCTCCACATCCGATAGCCGACGAAGGTCAATCCCTGCCGCGTCGGGCGCGTGTGCAACTTGCCTTCGTGAAGGCGCAGGCGCACGCCCGCAAGATACTCGCCCACGGCCGCCGCCGTCGCCCGCAGGCGCTCCCTGTCATCGTCGAAGATCACGAAATCGTCGCAGTAGCGCACGTAGCCGCCCAGCCCCAGGCCGCTGGTCACGAAGTGGTCCAGGCCGGTCAGGTACCAGTTGGCGAACCATTGGCTGGTCAGGTTGCCGATGGGCACGCCGTGCCGTCGCTGGATGGGCGTAAAGAGG
>CAZHRW010000175.1:0-2564 GCA_964535025.1 uncultured Planctomycetales bacterium | reverse complement strand
GAGGTGTTCCACGCGGGGCGGGCCGTGCCCATAGGTGCCGCCGGGGATGCATTCGGTCCACCCGGCCGGGGGGTCGCCGGTGTCGATCGCCCACAGGCGGATCGTCCCGATCGCGTCGTCGAGGTAGCCGGTGGCCGCCACGAGCACCCCGTCGGCGGCGATCAGGCAGCCGATCACCTGGTCGGCCACGACGTTCGGGTCCGTCCCCGGCGCGCGGGGCAGGGCCACCTTCAGCGCCACGGTCGTGTCCGGGTCATTCCCGGCGGCGTCGGCGCAGGGGTAGGCGCGGACGTACGAGCCGTTGCCGGGCGCGTTGATCCAGTTGGACGCCGCCCGGACCCACCGCAGCGGCCCCGTCGTCGGCGGCGGCGGCTGGATCGTCCCGCCGGGCGCCGCGGCGGCGCGGGCGCGATGGAAGCGCCAGGTCAGATCGTTAACGCCGCTCACGGGTTCACCTCCAGCAGGGGGCTGTCGAGGATCAGCTCGGTCTTGCCGGCCCCTTCGGCGAAGGTCCACACGACGCGGACCACCTCCGCGGCCCGCGCCTGGCCGCCGCCGCCGACGGTCAGGTCCACCGCCCGCCCGGCGGTGCGGGGCCAGGCCATGCCCGGGCGGACCGCGCGGGTCAGCCGCCGCAGCAGGATCGAGCCGTGCCCCATCGCATCGGCCGACGCGTCGCGGATCCGCCCCGCCCAGGCGTCGGCGTCGGCGGTGTCGTCGCGGGTGAGGGCCTCGCGCCCCGAGGGGTTGCCCCCGGCGGCCACCCGCGCGGCGGCGAAGCGGTCGGGCCGGTAGTCGATCCGCGCGGCCTTCAGCGGCCAGGTCGAATCGAGCTGGTAGCCGCTGTGGCCGGTGACGGCGGTGTCGGCCTCGAGGGTGCCGACCAGGCGGAACCGCAGGGCGTGGTCGCCCGGGCCCGCATCGGACCGCAGGGCGTTGTACAGCAGCGTCGCCAGGGAGAACTTGCCCAGCCGTCCGCCGTAGCGGGCCCGCAGGACCGGATCGGCCCCGGCGTAGGGGTAGCAGGTATCGAGGCGGGCGACGTCCAGCGTGAAGCCCGCCCGGTCGCTCAGCACCCGCGCCTCGGGCAGGAGGATCCACGCGTCGTCGTCGCCGACGACCCCCAGCTCGACGTACGCCGGCAGCACCCCCGAGCCGGTGCCGTCGGTCGCCCGCAGCAGCGTCGGGCCCAGCGGCCGCGGGCGCCGGACGTAATCGCTCGTGCCCAGCACGCCCGACAGGTCCGGCTCGGCGGCCACCAGCGGGTGGTAGGCGCCGTCCTCGTTCCACACGAACGTGCGGAACACGTCGAAATACGCCAGGTTCTCACCGCCGCCGCGGCTGTAGCGGCTCAGGAAGGTCGCCGCGTCGGGGACCGAGCCGGTCGCGTCGGCCAGGACGTCCATCTCGCAGATCACCCCGCCGGTCGCCCAGGCGGCCAGGTCGTGGACCGCGGTGTCCCACGCCGGGTGCAGGTCGCGGGTCGCCGGATCGGGCGTGAAGCTCAGGCAGACCTGCACGCGCTCGAGCGCGCCGATGACGCGGACGTCGTTGCAGACGTTGTGGCTGTCGCGCAGGAACGCCAGCCGCTGGATGTCCGCGGCCCGCCCGGCGGCGCTGTCGGCGTCGACGGCCCCGCCGCCCAGCACGGGCGGACGGCCCATCGCCTCGCGGCCGTGACGGGCGAACACGTGCAGCACGTGTCGCGGCCGCCCGTCGTCATAGGCGACCCCGTCGCTCCACGGCTCCAGGCAGAAGCCGAACCCCGCCGGCCCCAGCAGCCGTCCGATCGCCTCGGGCAGCGACAGGCCCTCGACGACGACCTCGCCGACGACCACGTCGGCCAGCACCGCGTCGATCGCGGCCCAGTCGGTCCGCGGGGAGATGACCGCGTAGCCGTCGACGTATTCCACCAGCGACCGCAGGGCTGTCGCCGCGGTCCAGTGCTCGGCGCCGATCACCTCGGCGCCGCCGGCGCCGCGGACGCAGCGGTCCGGCGGCTCGAAGACCCGCCCGGCATGGTCGGCCGGGCCGAGGGCCCCGTGGAGCGTCCAGCCCGGTCCGGTCGAGGCGTTGGGGCGTCCGTCGAGGTTGAACACGGCCGGCAGGTCGGCGGCGAAGGTGTTGGCGCGGACCGCGTCGTCGTCGGTCAGCGTGCCGTCGCGCTGCTGGGCGTCGGCGGCGGGGGTCTTGCACCACTGCCCGTGCACCGCCGCGGCCCGCAGCCGCAGCTCCGGGCCGTAGGCCACCAGCTCCCGCCGCTCGGCGTCGGCGCCGGCCTGGACGAGGACCGAGGTCTGCCCCACGCAGCCGGTGAACCACCGGCCCGGGCTCTCGGCGTCGTCGACCAGCTCGATCAGGTCGCCCGCCGCCGGCCAGACATCCTCCCGCTCGGCGCCGTAGCCGCCCTGGCCGGGGCCCTGGCCCAGGCGGCAGGCGAGGGTCAGCGTCGTCAGCGCCCCGTCGGCGCCCCACCGCAGGCGCCCCGGCGCGATTGTCGGGCACGCGACCGGCTCCCCCCCCCCCCGCCCCCCCCCCCCCCCCCCCCCCCCCCCCCCCCCCCC
>CAZHRW010000174.1:0-8598 GCA_964535025.1 uncultured Planctomycetales bacterium | reverse complement strand
GGGCGCCGCCCCCCCCCCGGTGGGGCCCCCGCCGGCGGACCCCGGGGGGGGGGGGGGTGTCGATCTCGCCCTGGTGCGACCAGCCGACAATGGCCGAACGGCTCGGGCGCGACTACGTCTTCAGCCGCAAGCCCAACCCCGCCCACGTCTGCGCCTCGTTCAACGAAGACGCCATCCGCGCCGACCTCCGCTCCACCCTCGACGTCGCCGCCGACCTGCCCCTCGAACTCATCCTCAAAGACACCCACACCGTCCAGGGCGAACCCGACCGCCTCGGCCGCTGGGTGACCCTCGCCCGACAGGAGATCGACAGGCACGGGTGAACGTCCCCCTTACCGCCGCTCCGTCTTCCACCCGTCCGTCGCCGGCATGCCCGGCACCGTGCGATACAGGTCCCACAGGTCGGTGACGAACGGCTCCCACGCCTGGCCCTGGCGGTACCACCTGCCGGTGGCCGACGGCGGGCCGGCGAGGTTCGAGCCGTGCGCTTCGTCGATTTGGCGGTGGAAGGGCGTCGAGTCCTCGAACATCCAGCGGTCGGCGTAGTCGAAGAACGCGTCGTGACCCCAGGCGTCCTCGGCGTCCAGCAGGCGCAGGACCAGCGCCTGACCGATGAACGACGTGCTGGTGTTGGCGCGGCGGTAGGCGTCGCTGGTCCGGTTGCCCGCGTCCCATTGGGCCGGGGGCTTGTGCTCGTACGGCCCCCATTGCGCCCGCGGGATGCTCCCGTCGTTGTGCACGCCGCTGTGGCCGGCGAAGACGACGGTCGCGCCCGTCCAGCAGTCGCCGTGCCTCGTCTGGTTGTCCTCGCCGAAATTGCACTGGGGGAACGTCTTCGTCGGCGAGGCCATCTTCGCATCGCCCAGCAGCAGCCCGGCGAAGACGATCGGGAACTTCCGCCCGCTGCCGTGCCCGCCCCAGCCCTGCCAGCCGGGGTGCCCGCCGGTGACGGCGCCCCAGTAGTCGATCCCCACCTGCACGACGTTGATCAGCAGCGGCTCCTTCTCGGCCGGCGTGTAGTCGCACATGAGCATCAGCCCCGCCATCGACATCGCCTGGCCGACCCACTGGCCGTAGTGCGGCATGTTTTCCATGGGCTGCTCGAAGCCGAAGAACCCCGTGTTCACCCACGGCCGCTGGAAGACGCGGGTCCACTGGTCGAGCTTCGGCAGGTTCGCCGCCCGGGGCGGGTCCGACGGCGGGTGGTTCGCCGCCGACCGGCCTTCGCCGCGGCAGACGCCCTTGGGCCGCGGCAGCCGTTTGAGCAGGTCGCGCTTGAGGTTGCGGGCGAGGTAGACCGTGTTGTCCCTGTCGCAGAAGGCCGGGCGGAACGCATCGGCCGGTTGCGCCGCAGCCATGCACGTCAGGACCGCCGCGGTCCGCACCGGGCTGTTGTCGCCTTGGGCGCGGACGGACTGGAGGCCGCCGCGGTGGCCGGTGTAGGGCGTTTCGACCTTCTCGCCGACGGCGAGGCTGATCGTCGAGACCAGCGAGTCGCCGGGCGTCATCCGGATCGGCAGCCGTGCCGCCAGGTCGGCGCGGAACCAGTTCTTGATCCCGCTGTCGTAGGCCACCCGCTGGCGGGCCGGCGGGTTGAGCATCGAGCCGTTGCGGACGCGGTCGGCAATCGGGAGGTAGTCCCCGCGGCCGGTCTCGTAGGCGTCGAGCTCATCGTCGCCGACCGCCTCGCCGTAGCGCGGCGCCGGGTCGATGGCGGTGATCGTCACCGGTCCGACGACGTAGTAGTCGCCGTTGACGAATTGCCCCACCCGCGCCGGCTCGGCGAACGTCCACGTGATCCCGTACTGCGACACGCTCGACCGCAGCGGCATCGCCTCCGGCGCGGGCGCCGCCGGTGCGTTGTCGGGCGTATAAACCGTCACCTCGCCGCCCGCCGCCGCCGTCGCCCCGATCGCCGCCGCCGCCGCGATCGCCGCCGTCATCACCCACCGCTTCATGGTCTTGGCCTCCATCCGCACCACCGGTCGCGCCGCGGCGACACCCGCCGCGAGATGGGCCCATCGTAAGCCCCCCGCCGCCGCACCGCAACCACGGCGTCCCGGGCGCCGTCCGCCCCCGTTCGCTGCATCCGCCTCGTGCCATGTCACCGACGGCAGACCCCTTTATCGGCGGGCCCCTTTTCCCGGGTGCTCCCATCAACAGTTACGCCCGTACAACCGATTGCCGCCAAAGCGAAAGCGACACCCCCAACGCACCGTCCGAGCCCTTCGACGCGCCTGCGGACGGCCCGCGTCCCCGGCCGCCGGGCCACGGCCGACCGACCCCCGCGGGACGGTCGCCGCGCGGCCCCCCGTCTCGCCGGACCAGCCGCGTGTCGTGCGGGCAGGTCACCTGGCCGTGCACGGCCCGCCGCCCCGCCGTTGTGTGCCCAAGAAGCCCCCACCTCGCCGTGGCCGCCGCGGCCGAGGCCGGCGGCCCCGCGGATCCCAAAAGACACTACCCCCTCACCCTAACAGACGGAATGGGAGGTAGTTTCGCGGCCGCCGGACAGTTCATCTCCTGTGCTGGCACACCATTACGAAAAATCAATTTCTGCCGAACATGGGGGTCTCGCGGCCGCCGACAAACACCGGACACCTGGTATCCGGGACACTCCTGATACGTTAGTCGCTTTTACACAATGGGTTATGGTTTTCATTGTTGCATGCAACACCGTGGCTGGGCTCCCCTTGCTGCGGTTTTTCCCGACGGAGCCGGAGGCGCCTAGTGCTTTCCAGACAAGCGATTAAAATTTTTGTCGCCCTCTTCGTCGCGGCCCCGGTTTGGGCGAAGACGCCGCGCCGGCGCGCACGCTCAATCGTCCGATAACCTCGACGCGATGCTCGCACGATCATCCATGTTTTGGCGCCTCCCTCAAAGCTTCGGTGGCGCCGCCCGCGAGAGGCGCCACCGCGCGGCGGCCGCGCCGCCCCGCGGGCGGACTAACGCGTTATATTCAGGGACGCCATTTCCGCCGGCGCCCACCGAAACCGTGCCGTTCGCGCGGCATGAAACCCGAATTCTCCGAATTCTCCGAGCGACCCGGGCCGTTTGCGGCCGTTTTACGCCCACCAATACTCCGAATACTCCCAATTCTCCGAATTCTACGGGCGCCGAAGGGAGGCTAACAGGCGTTTTTTTTGTTAGTCTGTCCCCTAATAGATGCCGTCGACGGAGCGCGGCATAAAACCCGAATTCTCCGAATTCTCCGGTATTTTACCCAGTTTAACAAGGCCGCCGGCACCGGCCGCCACGGCCGCGCCGGGAGCGATCGGACGGATCCGACCGATCCGACCAATCCGACCAATCCGACTGATCCGACTCGTCCGACCCGTCCGACCCGTCCGACCCGTCCGACGCCATGTGCTGTCCCTGATTCACACCCTCGGCCCTGCGTCCCCTTCCCCCGGCCTAATACGCCTTGGCGAAGACCACGCGGCGGGCGCTGGGCTCGCCGGTGAAGATGCAGGTGCCGCGCTCGTCGTCGCCGTCGGCGGGGATGCAGCGGATGGTGACGTTCAGCTCGTCCTTGATCCGCTGTTCGACCTCGACCGAGCCGTTGTAGTGGCACAGGGCGAAGCCGCCGTGGATCTCGGGTTTGTCGGCGTCGGCGGGCGTGAAGAACTCGCGGAACGCCTCGAGCGAATCGATCCGCCGCGTGTGCTCGTCGCGGTAGGCCGCGGCGCGGTCGTAGAGGCCCTGCTGGAGGGCGTCGAGCTGCTCGGCGATCGTGGCGACGAACGCGTCGCGCGGGACCGACGCGCGGTCCCGCGGCGGGCGGTCGCGGCGGCCGACGAACACCGAGTCGGACGCGATGTCCCGCGGGCCGACCTCCACGCGGAGCGGCACGCCCTTCTTGACCCACGACCACGTCTTCTCCCCGCCGCGCATCTCGCGGTCGTCCACGCGGACCCGGACCGGACGGCCGTCGTAGGTCCGGTCGCCCAGGGCCGCGGCGAGGGTCCGGCAGTAGTCCATCACCTCGGTGCGGCTTTCGTCGCCGTGGATCACCGGCAGGATCACCACGTGCAGCGGCGCCAGCCGCGGCGGGACGATCAGGCCGTCGTCGTCGCTGTGGGTCATGATCAGCCCGCCCACCAGGCGGGTCGAGACGCCCCAACTGGTCGTCCAGGCGTACTGCTCGGTGTCGGCGGCGTCGAGATAGGTGATGCCCGAGGCCCGGGCGAAGTTCTGGCCGAGGAAATGGCTCGTGCCGGCCTGGAGGGCCTTGCGGTCCTGCATCATCGCCTCGATCGAGTACGTCGCCACGGCGCCGGGGAAGCGTTCGCCGGCGGTCTTCTCGCCGGTGATCACCGGCATGGCCATGTATTCGCGGGCGAACGCGGCGTAGACGTCCAGCATCTGCGCGGTCCGCTCGCGGGCGTCGGCCTCGTCGGCGTGGACGGTGTGGCCTTCCTGCCAGAGGAACTCGGTGGTCCGCAGGAACAGGCGGGTGCGCAGCTCCCAGCGGACGATGTTCGCCCACTGGTTGATCAGCAGCGGCAGGTCGCGGTACGACTGCACCCACTTGGCGAACATCGCCCCGATGATCGTCTCGCTCGTCGGCCGCACCACCAGCGGCTCGGCCAGCTCGCCGGCCGGCCTGAGCCCGCCGCCGGGGGCCGCCTCGAGGCGGTGGTGGGTCACCACGGCGCACTCCTTGGCGAAGCCCTCGACGTGCTCGGCCTCCTTTTCCAGGAAGCTCAGGGGAATGAACAGCGGGAAATAGGCGTTCTCGACCCCCGTCGCCTTGAACATCCCGTCGAGCACCCGCTGGATGTTCTCCCACACCTGGTAGCCCCAGGGCTTGATCACCATGCACCCCCGCACCGGCGACGGCTCGGCCAGGTCGGCCGCCCGGATCACCTGCTGGTACCACTCGGGGTAGTCTTCCGCCCGCGTCGGGCTGATGGCGTGTTTGGGTTGTTTGGCCATGCGTTGGTCGTCCTCATCTGGCGGTCATGAACGCCGAAGGATACCGTCCGGGGCCGCAAAGGTCCAGCCTTGAGACGACCGCTCCGGCCTCGGGCAGCGCTGAGCCCGCAGGGCCCGCGAGGGGCCGGTTCGATCGCCGATGCCGTGCCCGCAGGGCAGCCGGCCGCGTGGCGGCGGAGCCAGGGGGGGCGGTCCGGCCGCGGCCGGACGGTCGGCCGGATTATGGGCCTTCCTTCGTCAGCCCCCAAGGGGCGACGGAATTTAGCCGGGGGCGCCAGCCCCCGGCTAGGGTGTCCCTTTTACGCGACAAGCCCCGAAGGGGCGACGGAACCCGTCCGCAGCGCAACCGACGCAAGCGTGCCAGGCCCCCGCACGCCCCCTGGCCCGCCCGTGGCACGGGGCTCACGCCCCGGCAGCATTCTGTCGCCCCTCCGGGGCTCACTCACTCAAGGGCACGGGTTCCGGGGGCTGGCGCCCCCGGCAAAACTCCGGTCGCCCCTGCGGGGCGAAGCGGATGGCCGTTGACAGCCCGCGGCCCTGCGGGCGATCCGGCGCGGCCGGACGGTCGCCCCCCGGGGCCCGCAGGGCCCGTGAGGGGGCGGTCCGATCGCCGACGCCGCTCACGCATGGCGGCCGGCCGCCCCGCGCACATCAACCTCGCAGCGGCGGACCGCCGTATCGCCGGGGGTGAAGACCATCGCCACGGCACGGCCGTCGTCGTCGCCGAAGGCCACCAGCTCCAGGGCGTCCCAGTCGATCAGGTCGGTGGATGGGGCCGCGGGGACCATCGGCAGCGCACGGCCGGCGCGGACGAGGAGGACCACCGGCAGGTCGCCCGCCTCGATGCGGTGCCAGCCGCGCCCGTAACGCCGGCCGGTCTGGTAGTCGACCCACGCCCCGCCGGGCAGGTAGACGTCGCGCCCGTCGCCGTCTTCGGTCAGCGGGGCGACCAGCAGGTCGCTGCCGAGCAGGAACGCATCCTCGACCCGCCACGCGCCGGGGTCGTCGGGGAACTCGACAAACAGCGGCCGCAACAGCGGGTGGCCGGCGTCGGCGGCCAGCTTCGCCTGGGCGTAAATGTACGGGATCAGCCGGTACCGCGTCTCGACGGTCCGCCGGAAGGTGTCGAGCAGCTCCGGCGAGTACGTCCACGGCTCCGTCGGCGGCAGGCCGTGCAGCCGGGCGTGCGAGCTGAACAGCCCCAGACCCAGCCAGCGCCGCAGGACGGGCTCGGGCGTTCGCGGATAAAACCCGCCGATGTCGTTCGACCAGAAGGTGAACCCCGACAGCCCCAGCGACAGCCCGCCCCGCAACGACGCGGCCAGGCCCGTATCCGTGGCCGACGGGTCGCCGCCCCAGTGGACCGGGTAGCGCTGGCTGCCCGCCCAGGCGCTGCGGGCCCAGATGATCGACTCGCCGGTCACCGCGCGGCTGATCTCGGCAACCGCCTGGTTGTAGCGCAGCGGATAAAGATTGTGCTCGTGGAACCCCGTCGCGCCGGAGGCGTAGTGGCCCTCGACCGGCGCGGCCTCGCCGAAATCCACCTTGATCGCGCTGACGCCCAGGGCCAGCAGCCCCCGCAGCTTGTCCTGGTACCACCGGACCGTGCGCGGGTTGGAGAAATCGAGCACGGCGTCCTCGAACGGCACGCCGCCGTCGCGGGCTTTGACGTGCAGGCCCTGCTCGATGAGCTCGCGGTAATAGACGTTCTTCGGCACGAAATACGGCAACTGCCACAGGCACACGCGGAAGTGCCGGTCGCGCAGGTCGGCGATCATCTTGGCCGGGTCGTCGAACCGCGAGGGGTCGAACCGGTAGTCGCACCGCCAGTCGGTCTCGAACCACCCGGTATCGAGGTGGATCACGTCGCAGCCGATGCGGTGCTCGCGGAGCTTCGCCGCCACGTCGCGGACCTCGACCTCCGACGCGTAGGTGATCCGGCTCATCCACAGGCCGAACGACCACAGCGGCGGCAGCGGCGGCCGTCCCGTCAGGGCCGTGTAGGCGCCCAGCACCGCCTTCGCGTCGCCCAGGAAGCAGAACAGGTCCAGCTCGCCCTCGCCGGTCATCACCGCCGCGGCCCCGCTGAACGCACGGCCGAAGTCGCAGGTGACCGGGGCGCTGGTGTGCACGAACATGCCGTACCCGCGATCGCTGAGGAAGAAGGGGATGGGTTTGTACATCTTATCCGTCTCGGCGCCGTTGGCGTCGACGCTGAACAGGACGAGCTTCTGCCCGCGCTTGTTCAACGCGGTGAACGATTCCCCGCACCCGTAGATCCGCTCGCCCGGCCGCAGGGCGAACGCCGCGCGCATCCCGCGGGAGAAATCCGACGCCCGACGGACGTAGCCGAACGGCAGCAGGGGCGCCAGCGTCGTTCCGGCGTCGTCGGGATGGAGCGTCTGGGTGAGGGGCTTGCCCGCGGCGTCGAACAGTTCGATCCGCCAGGGGTCGGCGTGCAGGTCGAGCCGTCCGGCCGCGCTGGTGTAGCGGTGCCCCCAGGGCATCGGCTCGTGCCGCCAGGCGCCGGCCTCGACGCGCGGCGGGCCGTCCAGCATGAGCGAATCGGCGTCCTGGCGCGGCGGGCCCTGCGGGGATGGCCGCACGCGCAGGCGGGGGGGACGCTCGTTGATGAACTGCAGCGCGAACGGCACGGACGGCTCGGCGTCGTACTCGCGGGCGGGGCTCTCGATCGGCTCGGCGGCCATCGGCTTGGCCGTCATCCGGTTGAACGCCATCACCCGCCGCCATTCCAACCGCCGGCACGCCGCGGTCCCCCTGCCCGTGTCCGGGTCGAAGTCGGTCAGGCGGCTCGGCGCGAAGAACGTGTTCGCCCAGCAGGTGAAATCGCCGCTCACATCCACCGGATCATTCAGCAGCGGCCCGCCCGCCCCGGCCAGCGGGTTATTCGTCGGATAGGTCATCGGCGGCTCCCAGGGGTTTCGGTGACGGTCACGCGACGACGATACACGCCCGCGACCGGGCCGGTCAAGGACGCGTGCGGGCCCGCCCCCCTGCCGGGGCGCATCCGGTCAGTCCCGAAGGGCGACACAATACACCGAGCTGCACGCGGCCGGCGCCCCGGCAGCCTTCCGTCGCCCCTCCGGGGCTCTTGACTTCTTTAGCCCCGTAATCCGGGGGCTGCCGCCCCCGGCAAATTCCGTCGCCCCTGCGGGGCTCATCGTGTGAAGAGCCCGAGTTCCGGGGGCTGACGCCCCCGGCTAAACTCTGCCGCCCCTGCGGGGCTGAACAGAGAACGCCCCCGCTTCGGTTCCGCCCGCGCCTTACACCTTGACGGCCCTCGGCCGCGCCGGTACGGTGGCGGCGTCGGGCTTCGCCATCCGTCGCCGCAACGATAGCGAGGCAGGCCGCGCCGGCGAGGCCCACGAATGCACGAATTCGACAACGTCCTCGCAACGACCCAACCGGCCGCTCGCGGCCAGGAGAACGCCATGAATCGAACCGCCCCGAAGAGGCCTTTTGCCGCCGCCACGCCTGCTGCCGTCGTGTGCCTGGCACTGACCTGCCTGGCGCTGCCCCTGGTCTCGTGCACGGATCGCAACGTGCAGGAAACCCCCGGCGGACCTGCCTGCCCGGAAGGAACGATCGAACCGGCGATGGTCCAGGAGTTCCGCCCGGCCGACTGGGCCGACAACCGGTCGG
>CAZHRW010000173.1:0-5572 GCA_964535025.1 uncultured Planctomycetales bacterium | reverse complement strand
TCGGGGATGTCGAGCATGTCGAGGACTTCCCGGATCCGGTCGAACTCCTCGTACTTGCGCGTGGTGTGCATCAGGGTATTGTGCGGCAGCACGTCGGGGCTGACACCCTTGAGCTGGCGGCAGTAGCGAGCGATGTAGTCGGCGGTGACGAACGCCGGCTGGAAGGTCTCGGTCTTCTCCGGCGGCGGGGGCGGCTCCTTGGCGCGCCGGGCCGCCTCGGCCTCGCGCTTCTGGCGCTCGGCCTCCTTGCGACGGTGCTCCGCCTCGGCGCGGGCGCGGGCGGCGGCCGCCTTCACCTCGCCTTCGGCGGCGTCCAGGTCGGTGAGCACGAATTCGCGGATCAGCGGCATCAGCGGCTTGGGCGCCTTGACGATCACCGCGCTGAGCGGCGGCCAGGGCGTCGCATCGACGGCGAACCCCTCCGGGGGCGTCCAGCCGGTCTTCGTCAGGTAGGGCAGCACGTGCTCCATCAACGATGCATCGTTCGCCGCCAACTCCAGCAGCATGTCGCGGGTCTTGAACAGCTCGACGACCATTTCCGCCACCTTCTCCGGCTCGGCGTGCTTGAGAACGATCACCTCGATGTCGATCGCCAGCATGCCGCTGCGGGGGACGATCTTGACCACACCTCCCTCCCGGCGCACCGCCAGGCCCTGGCTGCTGACGGCGGTCTCCAGCAGCCCCACGATCTCGTCGAGGGTGACCTCTCCGCGGGTGTCGAGCGTCAGGGGCTCGTCGACGGACGTGCTCGCCCGGAACGGCACGCCATACGCCTCCGACAGGGCCGCCAGCACCTCGTCGGCCGTGGCGCCGGCGAACTTGAAGCTCGCCCGGCGCTCGCCGGCGCCGGGCTCGTCGTCGGCGGCCCGCGCCGGCGGGACCACCATCACCAGCGCCAGCACCGCCAGCAGGGCGACGGCGGCCGGCCATCCGTTACGATGTCGATGTCGTGGGCGTGGTCTGCAGGTCATAACCGAACACATCCTCAAAATGGAACGTCGTCGTCACGTGGGCCTCGCCCTGCGGGGCGGTCCATCGCATCACCAGCCGGTAGGTGCCGACACCCTCGACCCGCGGCCAGAGAAGATCCAGCAGGTAGCCCGGCATGATACCATAGCGGTAATGCCCGTCCGCCGTCGCGGCGTCGAGCTGCCAGACGCCCACCACCCGTTCGTCCGGCCGGTTGGGCGAGGCGATCAGGACCATCCGGATCCTGCCGTCCCGTCGAACGGGCTTGTAGTCGCCATCCTGGAGCACCAGGCGGCAGGTCAGGCGGGAATAGCCCTCCCGGCCCGACGGGGCCGATTCGCCGATCAGGAACGCGTAACGCACGGTGTCACCCGCCGCCGTCGCCGGCTCGGACCGCCACCGCGCCAACCACTGCCGCCCTGCCGACGCCGACGCCGGATCCATCACCCGCGGCGGAGGCGGCGGCGCCTTGACAGCCGTCTCGTCCGGCCGCACGCCGCAGCCGGCCAGCCATGCGCCCACCACAAGCAGCGACGGCAGGGCGACGCGATAGTGAAGCTTCGCCGTTCTCATGGTCCCTCCATCATCGTCCATGGCGGGATCGAGCTGTCGCTGTCCTGGCCGACGGTGACGACCTCCTTGTACCCGGCATA
The DNA here is from genome assembly GCA_964535025.1 of uncultured Planctomycetales bacterium. GTDB lineage: Bacteria > Planctomycetota > Phycisphaerae > SM23-33 > FEN-1343 > JAAYZK01. Next base: position 3,950 of record CAZHRW010000173.1, on the reverse strand, counting down.
CTCCAGGACGATCGCGTCGGGCTCGACCGAGACGATCCGCCCGTTGGGCAGCGTGTCGCCGGCGGCGAGGTAGACGTAGCCGGCACGGCCGTCGAAGCGCGCCAGCACCAGCTGCTGGTCGCCCTCTTGGACGATGGCGACGACGCGGCAGTGGGTGCGGAAGGTCCGCCGCCCCAGGCCCAGCCGCCCGGAGGTCTGACCGAGCGCCAGGGCCGTCGTCGACGCGCCGAACTGGAACACCGCCGCGTCGTCGGCGATGTCGACGAGCGTGGCGCCGTCGATGGCCATGCCCACCTTCAGCCACAGGTCTTCGGCGGGCGCGTCGGCGTGCAGCAGGACCCGGGCGTCGCGCCCGGAGCCCTCGAACCCCACGACGGTAAACGGCCGCACCAGCGCCTCCGGCGGCAAGGGCTGTCCGTCGGTCAGGGGGAAGAAGATGTTCTTCAGCGCCACACCCGCCCCGGCCGGGCGGGTCGTCGGCGCCGTCGGCATCGGCGGCGGATCCGCCGCGTCGGCCAGCGACGGGTCCGACAGCACCGAGACGATCAACGTGACGTTCAGCATCCGGTCGCCCTCGGCCGCCGGGGCGAGCCGCAGGTGGTCGATCCGCATCGGCAGCGGGTCGGCGTCCAGGGCCGCCAGCGCCTGGCCCAACTGGACCAGGGAGATCCGACGCAGCGTCAACTGGTAGGAGACCGTCTGCTTGCCCGGCCAGTCCTCCAGGCCGGCCGGCGGGCGGGGCAGCACGCTGCTGAGCAGGTGCTGGCCGATCAACGACTCGAGGTACAGCCGCTGGCGGGCGCCGCTCATGCCCAAGAACGTCCGGGCGTCCCGGAGGCGCGATTCCAGCAGCGCCAGATCCTCATCCGCCGGCGCCTCGTCCAGCGCCGCGCTCAGTTCGGCGATCCGCGCATCGGCCGCCGACAGCGCGTCGGTCACCATCGGCCGTACGACGCGGTCGCCGACCAGCACCGCGCTGAGCACGGCCGCGAGCGTCAGCAGGATGCGTTTACGGCGCGTCTCGTCCATCGCCGCCCGCCTCAATCGTGATGGGGATCTGGTAACCTTTGGGGTAACTCGCCGCCTGTTCGACATCGCTGACCGGACCCAACTGGGCCGACAGCCGCTGCGACGCGTTCATCCGTTCGATGCATTCGTGCACGACCTCGCTGCTGACCGCCTGGCCCCGCAGCGACACCTGGACCGAGGACCCCTCGCGACCGAGGTCGACGGTCATCTCCGAGACGTACGCCTCGGCCGCGTCGGGAAAGACCGCCGCGATGTCGCGCAGGATGCCCAAATGCCTGATTCGCCCGCCGCCGAGATCGTCGTTGAGCCACGGCCGCAGGCGGTCCCACGCGGCCTTCACCTCGCGGGCGCGTTGCAGCCGCGGCTGCCGCTCGTTGTAACGCGCCTGCAGCGTTGCCAGGGTGGCCTGCTTGCGGGCCCACTCGATGCCGATCGTCGCGACCACGGCCACGACCGCCGCCGCCGCCAGCGCCGCCCAGAACCGCTTGCGAACCAGCGGCCGGGCCGTCGACGGCTGGGTCAGCAGCGCACGGAAATCCATCTCCCGACGGGTCAGCCCCATCGCCATCAGCACCGCGCCGATCGGCACGGCATACTCGCTGAACTCGTCGGGGCCGTCGTCGCCGGCCGCCAGGGACGCCCACCCGCCCGGCGCCAGCCGCCGCGGGGCCGCGCCTAGCGACGCGGCGGCGCCTTCCAGCGCCGCCCAGCGATCGTCGTCGGCAATGACCGTCACCTCGGACGGCCAGGCGTCCGGGGCGATCATGCGGGCGGCACGGCAGAGGCCGACGGCCTTGGTGACGACGTCCTCGCTGGCCGGGGCGGCGCTATCGAGCGGGCTGGACCGGCACACCTCCGGCAGGCCGTCGCGGGCCAGCACGAACCGCACCTGCCCGTGGTCGACGGCCACGACGGCCTCAGCGCCGCGGGCGCCGGCCAGCAGGCCCGCCGCTGCCGCCGTCGCCAACTGGGCGAGGGTCACGTGGGCCACCCGGAGGTCCGCCCGCTGAACGATCCCGATCAGCCGCAGCGCCTCGGCGCGGTCGACGGCGGCGTGGACAACCCGCGCGGCATCGCCCTCGCCAACGGACCACGTGTCGGCGATGAACGCGTCGGCCCCGGCGGCCTGGGGCGACGCGGACGGCTCATCGCTGCCGCCGCGGACGTAGCCGCCCGTCGCCGGCAGGCACACCGCCACCTGTTCGCCCGTCTCGCCGCTGCCGAGCACCGCCCGGTGCAGCAGGTCGGCCAACTGCGCATCCGTCGCGTCGGCGGCCACGGCGATGGAGACCGCCCGCGACAGACGCAACCGACGGCCCTCGCGCACGATGCGGACCAACCGAAGACGCTTGTCGGCGACATCCAGCCCCCACATGCCGGTGGATCGTAGGCGACTCACTCCAGGCAACCTTTTTCACGGCAACTATCGAATGCTGAACAGCGACTATCGAATTTCGAAGTCGACGACCAACGACAACACGTATCCTTTGGGACGCCAGCCCACGTCGATATTCGATATTCGGTTCTCATCCCGTTTTCGTCGTTGCTTTGTCGCCGCAAACAGCCACGACCAGAAGAGCCCCAAAGGGCACAAAGAACGCAAAGGCATAAATGACAACGGCTTGTGCCACAGAGGGCACGGAGAACACAGAGTAAGTCAAGTTCGCGTCACTTGATGCGATTTCTCTCTGTGGCCTTTGTGGCCTCTGTGGCCTGGCTTTGTTGTTGCCGTCCTTTCTGTTGTGGCTTTGTGTCCTTTGTGGCTGGCTCTGTCGTTCAGCAGCGATATTCGATATTCGCTGTTGCGCACCCGCCATGCATGGTCCCACATTCACTCGGGCCTTTCAAGGCACAACAGGCCCACGCGGCCGCCGGCGCGTTCGATGACGGCCGTGGCGCCGGCCGGACGACCGCCGTTGTCGTCCGTCCAGGCGACCTCAGCCCGGAACTGGGCGGTCCGCGTCGTCACGTGCGGGGCCGCCAGACGGAAGGTTTCATCGTCCAGCACCGCCAGCAGCCAGCCGATCGACTGCAGCGCGGCACGATCGGCCGTCCGGCGGTAGTCGACCAGCGCCGCGGCCGTCGTGGCGTCGAGCCCCGGCAGGCAGGCGAGCACCTCCGCCGAGGCGGTGTTGACGTTCACCCGCCCGGGCAGGACCGGCGCATCGGTCACCGCCAGATGATCGACGCACGCCGCGACCACCTCTGGCGGGATCGTGACGGCCACGGGCTGACCCTCCGGTCCCGGGACCGTCAGCGGCCGCGTCAGCAATTCCCCGACGCTGGTGAACGGCTGGGAATCGCGGGCGCGGACGATCGCGTCGACCTGCTCGGGGGCGAGCCAGGCGGCCAGCCGCCCCATCAGCTCGGCCGGCGCCGCGGTGTTGAGGTTGACCCGCCGACGGCCGTCGGCGTCGAGGTTCAGCGCCCGCGTGTGGATGGTGAGCCGCTCGAGCAGCGCCTCGGTGGCCACGTCGTCGCCGTCGGTGGCCTCCCGCAGCAGGCGTTCGAGCTGGTCGAGCGTGGCGATCGGGCCGGTCAGCCCGACCGGCGGGGCCGCCGGGGCGGCCGCGTCGGCGATGCGTGCGGCCAGGGCGGCGCGGGCGGCGACCAGCGCGGCGGCGGCGGTGGGATCCATGGCGTCCAGGCCCGCGAGCATCTCGGCCGTGGCGGTGTTGGCGTTCAGCCGCGCCGCCTCGTCGGCCAGTCCCGGCCGGGCGACGCCGTCGTCGGTCGCGGTGATGGTGAATTGTCCCCCGTTGATCGTGCCGGTGAACACCGCCGCGTCGCCGGCGGCCCACCCGTCGCGGAGGTCGTCCACGGCGAGCCCGTCGGCCGCGACGACCCCGCACGCCGTCGCGACGGCCGAGAGGAGCCCCGCCTCGACCCGCCGGGCGGTTTCCTCGCGGACCGCCAGGCCG
>CAZHRW010000172.1:0-5874 GCA_964535025.1 uncultured Planctomycetales bacterium | reverse complement strand
ATGGGGGGTGCGCGCGATATATATATCTCACCCGCCCGCCCGCACGAAGTTGACCCGGCGGCGGTCGCCCTCGACCTCCTGGCGGCGGATGAAGTTCTGCGCCTCGGCGGCCGACAGCAGCGTGTTGGCCTGCCGCTGGCTCAGGCCCGCCTCGACCGCCAGGGCGACGACGGACGCCTTGCCCGCCGGATCGGCACTGAAGAACGCCTCGGCGAACCGCCGGGCCGTCCACGGCGGCTTGGCATCGCTGCCATCGCTGCCCTTGTTCTCCTTGCGGCGGCGCGGGCGCTCGGGCCGAAGCGCCGCCGGGTCCAGGTCGGGCGCGGGGTTGAACACGGGGAAGTCCCAGCGCAGGCAGCGGGCCTCCATCGGCGGCCAGGAGCGAACCGCCGCGTCCAGGACGACCACGCCATCTTCTTCGTGGGCTCGAAGCACCAGGTGCGTGTCGGTGGCCCGGCTCTGGCTGCCGGCACCAGCGCCGACGTCGGTGACGAGCTTGCCCGACTGGTTGCCCTTGCTGGCGTGGTGGATCAGCACGAAGCAGCAGCCCAGCCGGGCGGCGTGGCGATCCAGGTGGTTGTAGAGCATCGCGATGGTCGCGTTGTCGTTTTCGTCGGTGCCGCGCGGCACGAACCTGTAGAACGCGTCCAGCACGATCAGCTTGAACCGGCCCGGCTGGATGGCCGTGAAGTAGGCCTCCATCGCCAGCAGGTCCTGGAGCCGGCCGCGCAGGTTGTCGACGCACACGCGGTCGCAGAAGGCGTCCAGGTCCAGGCCGCGGGCGTCGGCCACCATCGGGATGCGGTGGGCGGTGGTCTCGGGGTGCAGCTCGTTGTCGATGACCAGGACGTCGCCCTGGACGGTCTTGAAGGCGTTGAGCCAGGTGCCGCCGGTCGCCACGGTGAGGGCCAGGTCGGTCGCCAGCCAGCTCTTGCCCGTCTTGGGCGGCGCGATGATGTTCATCACCTCGCCCTCGCGAAGCAGCCCGTGGATGACGGGCCTGCGCAGGTCGGTGAACATGCACAGAAGCTCCCGCACCGACCGCATCGAGGGCATCGACACGCCGATGGGCGGCTCCGGCACCTCGCGCTGCGGGGCTTCCCTCGTCGCGGTCGCGATCTGCTTGTCGTCGATCATTTGGCTCATCCAGGGCGGAATGTGGATCTTCGCCGGGTCGATCTCCCTCGCCGCCCACTGCTCGACGCCCTCGAGCCACACGGGCAGCGCGAAGGCGGCGATGGCCTCGTCGGACATGCCCCGCCGGTTCAGTTCCTCCCACGCCTGCGCGACGTGCTCGAACGCCTGCACCTTCCCGCGAGCCCTGGCCGCCGACACGGCGTGGCCGGGCCTGTAGTAGATCAGCCCGTCGGCCTCGATCTCGGCGGCGCGGCGCGCGGAGCGGCGCTGGTTCCACGCCGCCTGGAGCATCTCCCTGTCGGGCTCGTTCCACCTGGCGGCGATGCGGGCGGCGTCCAGGAAGCTGCGGCGGTAGGCCTGCTCGGCCTGCATTCTCTCCGGCGTGTCGGCGTACTCGCAGGCGTCCTCGTACGCCCGCAGCCACACGTCGGTCGTCAGCGCGACCATCGCGCCCTCCTTTCAGTTGTTGCGGAAGTCCTGCCGCTCGCGCTGCCACTCGGCCAGCAGCCAGGCGGTCAGGGCTTCGGCGCGGCGGTCCCATCGCTGCTGCGACTCGCCGGTGTGTTCGGCGCGCTCGACGGTGAAGTCCAGCTTGCCGATGCGGCGGGTGAGAAGCTCGTCGTCCTTGACGATCATGATGCCCTCCGAAAAGGAGCGGAGGGGCGGGGGCCGCAAGGTCACCCCGCCCCTCGCGCCATGGATGGCTTATGCCTGGCCCTTGCTGCGGACGGCGGCACGGGGATCGCACAACGCGGTGCCGAAGTCGTGGTAGACGCGCCACGCCGCCGCCAGGCGCTCGACGTTGGCGTCCAGGCCGAAGTACTCGACGGTGGGCGTCTGCTGGCCGTTCAAGAAGGCCACGACCATCGGGGCCAGCGACGGGCCGGTGAGAAGGTACCAGTGCGTCGTGCTGGCGGCCGAGCCGAACTTGGCCGTGTTCGCCAGACGCGGCTCGACCTCCAGGTTCACCGCCTGCCTCAGCGAGTTGCCCGTGGGCACGTCCACGGCCCGCTGGATGTACTCGCTGTTGAGCAGCGCCCGGGCCATCGTCTCCAACTCCGGCGGCACCAGCAGCGTGGCGGGCTTGAGGTCAAGATCGTTGTCCTCATCGTCGCGCTGGGTCCGCATGAGCATGATGGCCTTGGCCAGGCCGTCGAACGAGAGGGCGCTGTCGGCCCCGTCGAAGTAGTTGCCGTTGCCGACGCTGAAGAACCCGCCCGCGTTGGCCAGCAAGGTCTCGTACACCAGGTCGCTCAGCCGCCTGACGGCCGACCGGCCCAGGGCCTGCGCGGTGTCGCTGAACACGCTGAGGTCGTCGTTGATGATGTCGCGCCGGTCGATCTCCAGCATCTTGCCGAAGGTGTCGATGGCGTACTGCACGAACCACTCGCCCACCGTGCCGTGCTTGAACTCACCGCCCGGGGCCAGCTGCTCCAGCGGCGTCGAGAAGCTCGGCCGGATCGCCGTGTTGACCTTGAAGTCAGGCACGTTGCGGATGGCGCAGAAGGCCCGCCAGGTCGCCGGCGTTTCGTTGTAGCTGTCCAGCAGCACCTTGTTCGCCACGTTGGACAACGCCGTCGGCAGCGAGTAGGTGCTCAAGGCGGCCTTGACCATTTCAAGGCGTCCGCGCGGGGCCTCGACGCCGTCGGCCACGAGGGCGGCGCGGCACAGGTCGAGCATGCTGGTCGCGCCCAGCATCGACGCGCCCTCCATCGCCGCCGCGCCAAGCATGTTTTCACCAAGCGACGACATGCCCATGTGCGTCAGGATCGCCGCCTCCAGCGTCGCCGCGCTGCTGGGGCGCTCCGCAATGTGCGCCGCCGGCACCTTCGGCCTGCTGGCCCGCAGGACCTCCAACTCGGCCTTGTTCTCGTCCCAGCCCTCGGAGATCGCCTTCGCCTTGATCTCCGGGTGCCTCTCGCAGATGGCGGCCACGTTGGCGATGCGCTTCGCCTCGGCCGCCTCTATGTCCAGGCCGTCCTGGGCCTGGACTTCCGCTTCCTGAACCTGAGCTTCCATGCTCTTCTCCTTCATCTTTGAGGCCGCGATGGCCACAGCCGTGTTGCCGTCGCAGCCGATTCCAACGATGCTCACTTCCCGCAACCGGCCCTTGCTCACCAGCATGAAGCCGCTGCCCGTCGCCTTGATGCTCTTGCCGTTGGCCACGACCGTCTCGCCGGCGCGCACCTGGCGGCGGTCGAGGATTTCGACGCCGACGCTGGCTTGCCAGGGAAAGCCGTTCTTCGAGGCGTCCACGATCTCACGCGCGGCCGAGGTCGTGGCCGAGATGTTGCCGGTCACGACGAGCCGGCCATCCATGACCTGCGCCCGTCCGTGACCGACAATGCCGCGCCGCGTGGAATCGTGGTCGCTGAGGATGGCGACCGACCCGGCCAAGTCCAGCCCGGCCAGGTCGATCACCACGTCGCCCCAGGTGCCCACGCGCATGATCCCGCCGTTGTAGGCGATGATCGTCACCGTCGGGATCTTCTTCACGTCGACGGCGGCGCTGAGGAGCAGGTCCTCCTTGACCTCCAGTACGTCCTCCGTGATGGTTGCCGTCACGTCACTCCTCCTTGAGAAAACGGATCGAATCCAGCCGCCCGCAACTTCGGGGCCAGCAGCTTCAGGCGGTAGCGCACCGTGCCCTCGCTGAGCTTCAGCCGCCGCGCCGCGACGCTGACGTTGCCGCCGCACTCGATCACCAGCCTGCACAGCGCCCGGCTGTCCTCGTTGTCGACGTACATGAGGATGTCGTCGAGGTTCCAGCGGCTCCTGGTCAACGCGGCGGTACGCCCCTCGGTGTCCAGTTCCATCGTCGGCGTCTCGTCCGCCGTGCCGTCCTCCAGCCCCTCCGACAACACAACCGTGTCGGGAGGCTGTCTGTACCGCTGTTCATGCTTCGCCTGGCGAGCGCCGTACTTCATGACCGCCCGCTGCACGATGGTGTAGATGAGCGTCTTGGGCGAAGCGCCCCGTGCCGGGTCGTACTTCGGAGGACGCCTCAGCAGTTGCAGGGTGACCTCCTGCACCAGGTCGGCCCACGGCCGCTCGTCCAGGTCGGACTTCGCGGCCGTGGGGCGGGCCAGGCGCGGCTTGCAGTGATCGGGGGCCAGTCTCAGCGCCACCGCCTTGGCGTACTCCAGCAGGTCGGGCGTCAGTTTCAGTTCCTGAGGTTCGGAGGTCATTTAGACCTCCTCGCCGCGCTCGATCCGCTCCCGAATGTCGTCGCAGAGCGTGAAGCTGAGGATCGCGTCGTGGGCATCGTCCCCGCCGCGCGGCGGGATGCGGTGCATCACGAAGTACTGGTCGTCGTCGGGAATGACCCGCCCGTACTTGGCCGACTCGCGGTCCGCCGCCTCGCGCAGCGGCTTGAGGAAGTCGACGTACCGGCACCCCAGCGTCTGGCACATCGCGGCATACGGGGTCAGCAGGTCGCAGTCCTCGAAGTGCTGGGCGGCAACGTCCACGTCGGCCTGAGACCAGGCATCCGGCCCGGCGGGCTTCACGACGCCATCGCGGACCAGCACCTCCAGCATCGCCGGCCGGCAGTCGTAGCCCCGCGACCGCAGGTGGCTGGAGGCCGCCATCAGCGTCATCGGGAACATCTCCGCCAACGTCATCTCCGCCAACGTCATCTCCGCCGCATGCTGGAACGCGGCGTCAGCGCCCACGCGCGGCCGAACCTTCAACTCAGCGTACTCCTCGAATGTCAGACCGATCCGATCCATCGTGATCTCCTTGCCTTAAGGTTACCGTGGGCACCATGCCCCTCTACTCACTTGTTTCCCGCGAGAGGGGCGATTCGTAAAACGGGGCGGAAGTTTTTTTCTTGTCGCTATGCAAGCTATTTCTGCACAACATCTTACATGTTCTACGGAACCGATTCCATCGGGGGATTCTCGCGGGTTCCTGTCAGTGTTCCATCTTCCTGCGTGCGGAAGCCGGGCGAAGACCCTTCCACGCCTCTCCCGTCACATTCCGACGATGCCCCTCCATCCGAACGGCGGCGAGCCGATCCTTCGCAGGAATCTCCGGCAACTTCGGATGTTGCCCGGGTTTCAATGCGTTCTGGCTAAATGGTAAGTGCCGTAGTCTGTTGCTTCAGCATGGCTTCCGAACTTTGCGCTTGACAAACCTCGGGGGGGGGGGTAGATTATACAAGTCTCTCCGAGCGGTGATTTCGCTTGCTCTATAACGGAAGCACCCATCGGGGGGCATCGATTTTTGCGGGTTCTCCCCGCCGATGCACTGGGCATCCCGGGGATCTCGCAGAACGCTCGAAAGGAGGCCATGGATGTTCAGGCAATCGCTCGCGTGGCTATGGGTTGTCTCTGTGCTAACGGTCATCGTCACAGTCTTCACCTGCAATGGGCTCACGCTAGCTGACAGTGGGCTTCAGGGGCAGGTTGTGGACGCTGACGGGCATCCGCTGTGTCCGGCGAGCCACTCGGGTGCCATTCTCGACCTTTCAACTGCAAAACTGTGGCTTGACGTAACGGAAACCATCGGGAGGTCCTACAACGACATAAAGGGGAAACTCGGTACCGGCGGGGAGTTTGCTGGTTGGCGCGTGGCCACGGAACCCGAGATTAGGCAGCTCTTCGTGAACTTCGGCTTGCCGTTGACCGATGGTTGGTCTGAGCTTGTCCCCGCAAACTGGGCGCTGGTTTAAGGTGGAATCGTCTCCGGATAGACTGGGCCGGCGTGGCTCAGGAAGGAGACAAGATGGCGGGC